>NZ_FOMM01000020.1:0-147549 GCF_900112625.1 Methylobacterium sp. 13MFTsu3.1M2 | reverse complement strand
GCTCAGTTTGCCTTGACAATGTTCCTATTTTGTGCTTCCTGACCGCACCTGTCCGCGGCGGCCCGGGAGCGATCCCGGGCCGTCCTTCGGGGGCCCGCCCGGTGGCTGACCGTGCGGGTCCGGGGACGGGGCGGCGCCCGCGTCGGTGGCTCTCAGCCGCCATCGCCCCGGGCGACGGACCGGTGCGGGGCGTGCCTCGGATGCGGGCGTGAGACCGGGCGGCACTCTGCCCGGCGGGGTGAGGAAATGCCCCCGCGCCGACCCGCCTCTGGGCCGACCCTGAGCGACCTGCGGACCCGCCCACTACGAGGCGGGGGACGGCTGGAAGGCCACGGCGCCGATGCGGGTTCCGGAGGTGCGGGCACGGCGTGCGAGTACGGCGTGCCTGCACCTCGCCCGAGACCGCTCACGGGGAGTCGCAGGACCGAGACGTCGGAGACGCCGCGACGAGACAGACGGCACCGACCGGGGACCATGCCCGGTCGATGCCGCGGGGCGCCGCGGGGATCGGATCCCGCGCGTACTTGGCCGACACCTGGGTTCCCGCGGCGTCCCGCGTCCCTCGTGCTCGCCTCCCGGGCCATGCCCCCGGCGCCACACCGCGCGCGGGGACGATCACGCGTGTCCGCGAGCCTCGGCGTTTCGCGCCCGAATCGGCGCAGGAGCGCCCCCCGGCCGGAGCGGGCGCCCAGGCCCGCGGTGACCCGCGACCCCTGGAAAGTTGACGGCGGCCCGGCGGACTGCCATCCGCCCGTCCGACACGTCCGCCCGCCCGCGACATCCTCGAGTCCGAAGAGCCCATGACCGACCTGATCGAGACGATCCGCCGGACGCTCGTGCCGATCCACAAGGAGGGCTATCCCTTCATCCTGATCGGCATCGTGCTGACGGTGCTGGCCGGCTACTTCTCCCAGTTCTTCGGCTGGATCTTCCTGATCCTCACCCTCTGGGTCTGCTACTTCTTCCGCGATCCGGAGCGCGTCACCCCGGTGGCGGACGGGCTCGTGATCTCGCCCGCCGACGGCCGCGTGAACCTCATCGCCACCGTCCTGCCGCCGCCCGAGCTCGACCTGCCGCAGGTGCCGACCCTGCGCGTCTCGGTGTTCATGAACGTGTTCGACTGCCACGTGAACCGGGTGCCGGTGGCGGGCCGGATCGGCCAGATCCACTACACGCCGGGCCTGTTCCTCAACGCCGAGCTCGACAAGGCCAGCGACGACAACGAGCGCAACGGCATGGTCATCGAGACGACCCATGCCGGCCAGCCGAAGCGGGTCGGCGTGGTGCAGATCGCCGGCCTCGTGGCCCGGCGCATCGTCGGCTTCGTCGCGGCGGGCGACGTGCTCGGCGTCGGCGAGCGGTTCGGCCTGATCCGCTTCGGCTCGCGGGTGGACGTGTACCTGCCGGCCGGCTCGACCGTGCTGGTCGGCCTCGGCCAGAAGGCGGTGGCCGGCGAGACGGTGCTGGCCGATCTCGGCGGCGGCCCGGAGCGGCTGTTCAAGCGGATCTGAGGCGGCCATGGACGATCTCTTCCCGCCCTTCGCGCCCGACCCGAACGAGCCGCGGCCGCGCCGGTTCAAGCCGGTGCCGTTCCGGATGATCGCGCCCAACATGATCACCCTGATGGCGCTCTGCCTCGGGCTGACGGCGATCCGGCTCGCCTTCGAGGGCAAGTTCGAGCCCGCGGTCATCGCCGTGGTGGTGGCCGGCGTGCTCGACGGCATCGACGGGCGGGTGGCGCGGCTGCTCAAGGGCACGTCGCGCTTCGGCGCCGAGCTCGATTCGCTCGCCGACTTCGTGAATTTCGGCTGCGCCCCGGCCCTGATCCTCTACGGCTTCGTGCTGTTCCACCTGAAGTCGGTGGGCTGGATCGTGGCGCTGATCTTCGCCATCGCCATGGCGCTGCGCCTCGCCCGCTTCAACGCGATGCTGGACGACCCGAACCGGCCGGAATGGAAGAAGGACTTCTTCGTCGGCATGCCGGCCCCGGCGGGGGCGCTCACCGCGATGCTGCCGCTCTACCTGCACTTCCTGGGCTTCGGCATCGAGACCTGGGCCGCGCCGGCGGTCCTGATCTACGTGCTGTGCATCGCCCTCCTGGTGGTCTCCACGGTCCCGACCTACTCGGGCAAGACCATGGGCAAGCGGGTACCGCGCAGCCTCGTCCTGCCGATCTTCCTGTTCGGCGTCGCGGCCTTCGGCATCCTGATCAGTTACCCGTTCGAGGCGCTCGTGGCGGTGAGCGGCGGCTACCTGCTGACCATCCCGGTCGTCGCCGCCCAGTATCGCCGGCGGCTCAAGGCGGAGCCGGCGCTCCCGGCCGGGGAGCGGCCCGCGGCCGGGGCGGATGCGCAGCCCGAGAGCGGTGCGGAGGCGCGGCCGCCGGCCGTCTAGCCGGACCGGGCGCTGGCCGCCGCGGGATTCTCCCCTACCTTGGCAGCGTTCGTGGAGGGGGTTCCGGAGATGCTCGAGGAATTCAAGAAGTTCGCGCTGCGCGGGAACGTGGTCGATCTCGCGGTCGGCGTGATCATCGGCGCGGCCTTCGGGGCCATCGTCAATTCGGCCGTGCAGGACATCTTCATGCCGGTGATCGGCGCGATCACGGGCGGGCTCGATTTCTCGAACTACTACATCCCGCTCTCGTCCAAGGTGCAGGCCGGCCTGCCCTACGTGGACGCGAAGAAGCAGGGCGCCGTTCTCGGCTACGGCCAGTTCCTGACGCTGACGCTCAACTTCGCCATCGTCGCCTTCGTGCTGTTCCTGGTGATCCGCGCGATGAACCGTCTGCAGCACGCCGAGGTCAAGAAGCCCGACGAGGTGCCGGCGGACGTGAAGCTGCTCTCCGAGATCCGCGACCTGCTGGCGACGAAGCCGCGCGTCTGACGGCTCAGCCCGCGCGCGTGTCGTCGTCCGACGGCTTCACCCCGAAGGCGTCGAGGATCTGGTCGAGGGCCTGCCCGACGGCGCCGGTGCCCTCCTCGTGGGTCTTCAGGCGGGTCTCGAGCCTGCGGATCTGCGGCTCGAACGCGTCGGGCACCGGGTCGTCGCCCAGGAAGCGCGGCTTGTCGGTCCCGACCGGCAGGACGCTGCGCAGCTGCTGGCCGAGATGGTCGCGCACCGGTTCCGGCAGGGTGGATTTCGGATCGGTGGGAGTGTCGCTCATGGTCGCCTCACGGGTCGAACCGTCGTCAACGGCCGGACGGATGAAGCGTTGCGCCGGCGGCCGCGTCTGCGGGAATGCCCCCGGAGCCAAGCTCCGGGGGCGTTCGGGCCGGCACGAGACCGGCCCAGGGTCTTAGTCGATGACCTCGACGATGCGGTGACCGCGGTCGACCAGCACCGGGCGGTCGTTCACCACGGTGTAGCGGTAGCCCGGCTGCACGCGGTACTCGCTCGGCACGTCGTAGTAGGTCACGCCCGAGTTCGGCAGGGTGGTGCCGACGGCGACGCGGCCGTCGTAGTCGTACGAGCGGACGTTGCGCTCGCGGACGTAGCTGCGGAAGCGCGGGGCCATGTCGACGCCGAGGATGCCGCCCACCGTGCCGGTGGCCGCGCCGACCGCGCCGCCGACGATGCCGCCGATCGGGCCGGCCGCGTCGGCACCCGCGGCCGCGCCGCGCTCGGCGCCCGGGATGGTGCCCTGGGCCTGGGCGGCCAGCGGCAGCGAGAGGGCGAGGGCCGAGGCGGCGATGAGGGTCTTGAAGGTCATGCGGTGCGTCTCCGTTCCGTGGTGTTTCGCCGCGCGGGCGCAGCGAAGCTCGGGCCGGTAACGCCCGATCCCCGGAATCGGATGCATCTTTTTTTGTGGAGCGCCGGCCCGCGGCGGCCCGGGCGCCTACGCGTCCTTGGGCATCGCCGACTGGATGAACCGGTCGGAGCCGAGATCCTCCTCGTCGTAGCCCAGGAGTTCCGCGAGGCGGCCGCGGGCGCGGCTGACGCGGCTCTTCACGGTGCCGACCTTGCAGCCCATGATCGTCGCGGCCTCCTCGTAGGAGACGCCCTCGGCGCCGACCAGCACCAGCGCCTCGCGCTGGTCCGGCGGCAGCTTGGCGAGCGCCGATTGCAGATCCTCGACGTCGAGCCTGTCGCCCTGGTGCGGCGCGGTGGCGAGCCGGGCCGCGTAGGACCCGTCCTGGTCCTCGACCTCGCGGACCCGCTTGCGATGGTCCGAGTAGAAGATGTTGCGCAGGATCGTGAACAGCCACGCGTTCAGGTTCGTCCCCGGCTGGAACCGGGCGCGGTGCTGCCAGCCCTTCAGCAGGGTGTCCTGGACGAGGTCGTCCGAGCGGGCCGGGTTCGAGGTCAGCGACAGCGCGAAGGCGCGCAGCGACGGCACGGCCGCGAGCAGGCCGTTGCGGAATTCGGGCTCGATCGCCTCGCCCCGGGCGCGCAGCGCCGCCTCGAGCTTCTCGATCAGCTCGGCGAAGCGGGACGGCAGCGTCTCCTCGCCGATCCGGTCGTAGACCGTGCGCAGGTGCTCCCCGAGATGCGTGCGGATGCCGGGCGCCAGGTTCGGGCGGCCATCCCGAGTCCCGTCCTCCTGGGACAGGACGGTGTCGGTGTCGTCGCGGGTCATGCGTATCGCGCTCGTCAACTCATCGTGGCTCGACCTGTGGTCCCGAGCGGGTCGAGGCGGAGCGCTTGCCGGCTCGAACCGGTGGTGAGGTCCGGCCGATGCGCTCCTGTTACCGGGATTCTAGCGCATCGGCCGCGGCCATGCACCCTCGGGCAAAACACACTTAAGCTAAGTTGGCCGGTCTCAACAGCCGGATCGCCCCGTCGCGCAGGGTCAGGACGTCGCCGCGGGCGAGATCGGTCCAGCACTCGTCCCGGGTCAGCGCCTGCGTGGCGATGACCGTCACCACGTCGTGCTCGGTGGTCTCCTGGGCGAAATCCACCTGCCAGTCCTCGTCGATCAGGGTGGCCTTCCCGAAGGGGGCGCAGCGGGTGAGGTAGCAGAGGCGCTTGCCGCAATGGGCGTAGAGGGTGCGGCTGTCGGTGAGCAGCATGTTGAACACGCCGAGCGCGTGCAGCTCGCCCGCGAGGTCGGCCACCGCCCGGTCGAGGGTCTCGGGGCGGGGCAGGGCGCGGAACCGGGCCTGGAGCCGGCCGAGCATCCAGCAGAAGGCGTGCTCGCTGTCGGTGGAGCCGATCGGCATGAAGCCGCCCAGCGGCAGCCGCTTCACGCCCTTGAGCTGACCGTTATGCGCGAAGGTCCAGCGGCGGCCCCACAATTCCCGGGAGAACGGGTGGGTGTTCTCCAGGCTGACCCGGCCGCGATTGGCCTTGCGGACATGGGCGACCACGATCCGGCTCTTGATCGGCATGTCGCGCAGGAGCCGGGCGAGCTGCGAGCGGGCGCTGGGCTCCGGCTCGTGGAAGCTGCGACAGGTGCGGCCGTCGTAGAAGCTGATACCCCAGCCGTCGGCGTGCGGCCCGGTCTCGCCGCCGCGCCGGGCGAGGCCCGCGAAGGAGAAGCGGATGTCGGTCGGCACGTTGGCGCTCATGCCGAGCAGTTCGCACATCGTCTTTCAGCCGGGCCATGCGGGGAAGCGGCCCCGTTTAGGAGCGTTCGGCCGTCCCGACAACGGCTTTCGCGCGGGTCAGCGGGCGAGATAGTCGGTCAGCGTCATGCCGACCATGATGGCGACCCAGAAGAAGCCGAGCCCCGAGAACAGCCGGATCAGCGGCGGCTCGTGGATCACCTCCATGGAGACGAGGAGGATCAGCGCCACCATCACGGCGACGACCGCGAGCTCCACGATCCAGACCTGCGCGAAGGGGAGGGTGGCGCCCAGCGTCACGTTGACGGCGAGCAGGGCGAGCAGCGCCAGGAAGGTGAGGACGGGCGTGCGCAGGCGCTTCCGGAGCAGGGCGCGGTCGTCGGCGCTCAGGGTCGCGAGGGGGTTCCGCATCCTACCGGTTCACCACGTAGAGGATCGGGAAGGCGAGGATCCAGACCAGATCGATGAAGTGCCAGTAC
The DNA here is from genome assembly GCF_900112625.1 of Methylobacterium sp. 13MFTsu3.1M2. Lineage (NCBI taxonomy): Bacteria > Pseudomonadati > Pseudomonadota > Alphaproteobacteria > Hyphomicrobiales > Methylobacteriaceae > Methylobacterium > Methylobacterium sp. 13MFTsu3.1M2. The sequence goes on along the minus strand of NZ_FOMM01000020.1, from coordinate 141,566 downwards.
AGGCCGTAGACCTCGATCCAGTTCTGGTGCCGGGCGAGGAACCCGGCCCTGGCGGCCATCCACGTCATGCCGAGCAGGAGCGCGATGCCGGTGAACAGGTGCAGCGCGTGGAGCAGCGTCGCGACGTAGTAGAGGTTCACGAACAGCCGCGCCGCCGGCGTCTCGGCGAGGGCGAAGGGCCGGTCGCTGAGGAACGGCATCATGTGCTCGGCCCAGTCGGCGTAGTACTCGTAGCCCTTGAGCACGAGGAACAGGCCGCCCAAAGCCGCGGTCGCCAGCATCGCCCGGACCATGGCGCGCTGCCAGCCCATGCGCGAGAACTCGATCGCCATCGACATGGTCAGGCTGGAGCAGATCAGCACCACGGTGTTGGTGGCCCCGATCCAGAACTTCAGGTGCTTGGCCGCCGCGACCGTCGCCTCGGGGTGCTGGATCCGGGTGATCAGCGCCACCAGGAACAGGGCCGCGAACAGCAGCAACTCGGTGATCAGCCAAGCCCAGATGCCGAGCGTCGCCGCCTCGCGCTGCTGCGCCACGCTCTCGAAATGGTGGGCGCGGGCGACCCCGACGCCGTCGGCGAGGGGCTCGCTCATCCGTGCTGGTCCCGGGCTTCCTGGGCCTGGATCGGGTAGTCGTAGGGGATGCGCGGCACCTCCGGCGGGGACAGGAAATTGTGCGTCGGCGGCGGGGACGACGTCTCCCACTCGAGCCCCTTCGCGTTCCACGGGTTGGCGGGCGCCTTCCGCCCGAACCAGAGGGAGTAGACGAGGTAGAGCATCGGGAAGAGGTAGCCCGCCGCCAGGATCGTGGCGCCGGCCGAGGACAGGACGTTGAGGAGCTGGAACTCGGCCGGGTAGGTCGCGTAGCGCCGCGGCATCCCCAGATAGCCGAGGATGAACTGCGGGAAGAAGGTCACGTTGAAGCCGAGGAAGATCAGCAGCGCCGAGACCCGCCCCCAGGGCTCGCTGTACATCCGGCCGGTGAATTTCGGCCACCAGAAATGCAGCCCGCCGAGGAAGGCCAGCACCGTGCCGCCGACCATGATGTAGTGGAAGTGCGCGACCACGAAGTAGGTCGCGTGGATGTGCTGATTGATGGCGAGCGTCGCGAGGTAGAGCCCGGTGAGCCCGCCGAGCACGAACAGGCCGATATAGCCCATCGCGTAGAGCATCGGCGTGTCGAGCCGGAGCGCCCCCTTATGGATCGTGGCCGTCCAGTTGTAGACCTTCACGGCCGAGGGCACCGCCACCGCGAAGGACAGGGCGGAGAACACCAGCGAGGCCAGGTCGCTCTGGCCGTTGACGAACATGTGGTGGCCCCACACGAAGAAGGTCACCGAGGCCAGCCCGATCGAGGCGTAGGCGACGAAGCGGTAGCCGAACAGCTTCTTCTGCGCGAAGGCCGGGACGATCTCGGAGATCACCCCCATGCCGGGCAGGACCATGATGTAGACGGCCGGGTGCGAGTAGAACCAGAACAGGTGCTGGAACAGCACCGGGTCGCCGCCGTAGGCCGGGTCGAACACGCCGATGTGGAAGGCACGCTCCGCGATCAGCAGGATCAGCGCGGTGGTTATGACGGGGGTGGCGAGCAGGAAGATCAGGCTGGTGGCGTAGTGCGACCAGACGAAGATCGGCAGCTTGAACCACGTCATGCCGGGCGCCCGCATGGTGTGGATCGTGACGACGAAATTGAGCCCGGTCAGGATCGACGAGAAGCCCACGATCGTGACGCCGATCAGCGCCGGCAGCACCCAGGTGTTCGAGAAGGCGGTGGAGAGCGGCGCGTAGAAGGTCCAGCCGGTGTCGACGCCGCCGAGCACCACCGAGACCAGGGTGAACAGGGCGCCGGCCATGAACACGTACCAGCTCGTCAGGTTGAGCTTCGGGAAGGCGAGGTCCTTGGCCCCGATCATCAGCGGGATCAGGAAGTTGCCGAAGGTCGCGGGGATCGACGGGATCAGGAAGAACCAGACCATCACCACCCCGTGGATGGTGAAGGCCTTGTTGTAGGTGTCGTTGGTCATGATCGCGCCATTCGGCACGACGAGCGCGAGGCGCACCACGCCGGCCGCCAGGGCCCCGATCACGAAGAAGCCGGTGATCGAGGCGAGGTAGAGGATCGCGATGCGCTTGTGATCGGTGGTGAGGAACCACGAGCGCAGGGTCGATTCCGCGTGCAGGTAGTCGGATTTTCGCCCGATCGTGGATTCCGGGGCGTGGGGTTCCCGGCGGGCGGTGCCGCCGACGCTGCCCGATGCGCTCATCGTGTCGCTCCCGGCAGCGTCGCGTCCGCGGCCTTGCCGGAGGCCGGACCCGCGTAGGATTTCAGGAAATCGATCAGCGTGCCGAGCTCGTCCGCCGGGATCCGGCCGGCAAAGCTCGGCATCACCTGCTTGCCACCGCCGGCGAGCCGGTCACCGTTCGGGTTCAGGATCTTCTCGCGCAGCCACGCGTCGTCGGCGGTGACGGTGCGCCCGTCCGCGAGCTTGACTTGGCTGCCGTAGAGGCCCGCGAGGCTCGGCGCCTTCACGGACGAACCGGGGTCGTGGCAGCCGGCGCAGCCATAGGCCTCGTAGAGCGCCCGGCCCGCCGCGACCTTGCCCTGCTGCGCGCCGGCGTGGGTCAGCCAGTCCTGGTAGTCGCCGGGATTCATGAAGGTGACCTCGCCGCCCATCACGGAATGGTCGGTGCCGCAATATTCCGAGCAGTAGAGATGGTAGGTGCCGGTCTTCTCGGCCTTGAACCACAGGTCGGTGTAGCGGTCGGGCAGGGCCGCCACCTGCATCCGCACGGCCGGCAGGTAGAGGGCGTGGATCACGTCCTGGCTGATGATGTGCAGCCGGATCGGCTGGCCGATCGGCAGGTGCAGGTTGTTGATCTCGGACTGGCCCGTCGGGTGCTGGAACTTCCACATCCACTGCCGGCCGATCACCTCGACCACCATGGCGTCGGGGGGCGGGTTCTTCGACTCGACGAACAGCCGGGCGCCCCAGACGAAGAAGATCAGCGTCAGCAGGAACGGGATCAGCATCCAGCTGATCTCGATGAGGTTCGACCGGATGCCCGAGGGGCTCCGGTCCGCCTCGGAGCCCTCGCGGTAGCGCAGGGCGAAGTAGGTGATCGCCACGAAGACCGGCACGGTCAGCAGCAGCGTCAGCACCGTGAAGGCCAGGATCAGCCAATCGGTCTCGATCGCCGTGGCGGAGACCGCGGCGGGCCAGAGCTGGAGGGAATCGTGGCTCGGCGTCATCGCGCAGCGGGCTCCGCCGGTTCGAGGGAGCGGCCGACGGTCAGGTCCATGGCGCGCCCGATCGGGATGCGGGCGCGGGTGTGGGCCTCGTCCCGGTAGCCGTAGCCGGAGAGGCGCGCCGCGGCCTCGGCCCGCTCGCGGTCCAGGTCGGCGTAGGGGTCGGCCTGCAGGTTCGGCGGCGGCGGCGCCAGCCGCGTCGTCTGCTGCGGCGTCAGGGCGGGCAGCGCCCGGCGCTGGCTCGCCGCGAAGGTGCCCATCAACCAGACCATCGCGCCGACGACCGCCAGCGCCGCGAGCGCGAGGCCTGCCATCACCAGCACGGTGTTGCGGACGTTGACGTCGCGCGTCTCGTGCCCGGGATCGTCGGGATGGCGCTGCGTGTTGGCCGCCGGGCGCGGCGGCCGCCCGTTCAGGAGGTCGCTGCCGCGCAGGGTCAGCCCCGCGAGGATCGCCGGGATCAGGCCGGTGGGTCCGTCCGCGCTCATGCCGGCCTCCCGGCGCGGCGGGCGGTCGCGGCCGCGCGGTCTGCGCGCGGACGCATCAGCGGGCGCAAAGCGGCCGCGAGGCAGGCCACGGCGCCGGCGGCCAGCACGTCGCTCGGCCGGAGGACGAAGCGGTCGCGCACCGCCGGGGTGATCAGCCAGAACATCTCCAGGGCGTGGACGGCGAGCGCCGCGCCGGCCAGGATCCGGGTGGTCGGGCGGCCCGGCCGCAGGGTCGCGAGCCCGGCCAGGACCACGACCGCGCCGGCCACGATTGCCAGCGCCCGCCCGACCCAGCCGCCGCGGGCGAGGTACCACGCCACCTCGGGCGGCAGGTTGGCCGACCAGACGATCAGGAACTGCACGAAGTGCATGTAGGCCCAGAGGCCGAGGAGCACGACGAGGGGGACGAGCCGGCCCCGGCCGGGGGCCGTGCGGCCGCGTCCCACGGGCTCCGGCTCCTCCCAGGCCAGCAGGATCGCCGCCGCGAAGGCGAGGCCGCTCCACGCCGTCATCACCAGGAGACCCAGGAGGGTGGAGTCGAGCCGCGGATCCAGGGAGGCGACGACGTCGGTGACGAACAGCGTGCCGATGACCGCGTGCAGCCCCACCGCCGGCACGGTCCGCCCCTCGCCGGGCGCGTCGAACGGTCTGGCGAAGCGCAGCGCCAGCCAGGTCCAGGCCGCGAGGTAGGCGATGACCCGGACCGCGAAGAACGGCACCGTGAACCACAGGGCGGCCAGTGGCGTGCGCGCCGGGGCGCTCACCCACGGATAGAGCAGGGGCGCGGCGGCCAGCAGCGGCAGCGCCAGCACGGCCGCGACCGGCATCAGCGCCGTCAGCCGGCGCAGGCCCGCCAGCATTTCGATGCCGCCGCGCTCGCGGACCCGCTTGCCGAAGCGCTCGGCCACGATGACCACCGGCAGGGCGCCGACCGGTAGGGCGAGGAGGACCAGCCACGCCGCGAGATACGAGGCTGCGGCTCCGCGCCAACCGCCCGCGATCAGGCAGACGGCCAGGAGGACGAGGCCGGCGAGGCCGAGAAGGGCGGGGCGCCTCACCGCGTCGCCTCCAGCCGCGCGCGATCCGCCTCGGGCAGGCTCGCCACCGGGGCGTCCTGGCTGAGCTGAAGGGCGCGGACGTAGGCGACGATCGCCCAGCGGTCGGCGGAGGGGATCATCTGGGCCATGCCGAACATCGCCTTCCGGCCGTTCGAGATGGCGTCGTAGAGGTCGGACGCGGAGGCCGCGCGCACCGGCCCGGCGGTGAGGTCGCCGGCGGACGGGAAGCCCCGGGCCACGATCATCCCGGCGCCGCGGCCGTCCTGCCCGTGGCAGGGGGTGCAGAACACGCCGTAGCGCTCACGGCCCTGGTCGAGCAGCGCCCGGCTGATCGCCTGCGGCTGCGGCGCCGCGCGGGCCGGATCGATCCGCGGCACGGTGCCGGCCACCGGCTGGCGCATCGTGATCTCGCGGGGGAAGAACGGGTTCTTGTCCCAGGTCTTGGCCCGCGCCTGATCGGCCATGTCGGCCTCGCCGCAGGCGGCGAGCTGCGCGAGGGCCAGGCAGGCGAGGAGGGCGCGCGGCCCGGCGCGGCGGGCGGTGCGGCGGACGACGCGCCTCATCGCGGGATCCGCCGGATCTCGAGGGGGCGCCCGGCCTCGGCCGGCAGCGCCGCGAGCCGCCGCTCGATCCGGCCCGCGTCGAACCGGTCGCCCCGCGCCTCAGCGGAGAGGAAGAACCGGTCCTCCGAGGCGCGCAGGAAGCCCGGGATGTTGAAGGCCGGGTGGTTCAGGCGCGGCAGGCGGTTGAGCACGAGGAGCGCGAGGTGGATCGCCACGCAACCGGCCATCATCGCGAAGGAGACGCTCGGGACCACGAAGGACGGCCAGGACAGGCGCGGGCGGCCGCCGATCAGGAACACGTAGTCGTAGGCCGTGGCGTAGATGCACAGCGCGAAGAAGCCGAAGCCGCCGAGCAGGGCGCCTGCCAGGGCGTAGGGCAGGATCGAGCGCCCCTCCAGGCCCAGGGGCCGCAGGGTGCGGGGCATCGGCACCGGTCCGTGCCCGTCGAGATGGACGTGGTCCGGGCCGATCCCGGAGACCGCCTGGAGGGCGGCAGCGAGGTCGCCCTGGCTCGCGAAGGTCGCGGACACGCCCCACAGGGGCGCGGTGACCGGGTTCTCCTCGGGGCGACCCGTGGCCCCGGACGCGGCCGCGCGGGCGGCCTCCTGCGCGGCCGGCGACGCCGTCAGGGCGAGGCGGCGGCTCTCGACGATCGAGACGGCCGGCAGGTAGCGCAGGAACAGGAGCAGCAGGGTCAGGAACAGCCCGATCGAGCCCGCGAAGGTGGCGATGCCCCAGATGTCGGTCGTGTAGGGCAGCCTCGAGGAGGGCAGGAAGTCCTGCGTCAGGGTGACGACCAGGACCATGACGTGGTCGGCGTAGGCACCGATCGCCACGAGGAGCCCCACCGCCGCGATCGCCGGCGGCGCCGTGCGGGCGCGGGCCGACCACAGGATCTGCGCGGGCAGGACGAGGCACAGGACCGCCGTCCAGGACACCAGGGCGTGGTCGCCGGTCATGCGCCGGACCAGGACGCCGCGCCCCTCGGCGTCGCCGTTGAGGAAGGTGTCGAAGTACTCGGCCGCGTAGCAGTAGGCGCTGGCGCAGCCGAGGCAGAGCAGCAGCCGCCCGAGGACGTCGAGATGGCGGTCCGTCACCAGGGCGTCGAGGCCGTAGACGAGGCGGATCAGCATCACGGTCACCGCCGTGACGCCGACGCCCGAATAGACCGCGTTGACCAGGAAGCTCACCGGCAGCAGCGTGCTGTGCCAGCCGGGCATCAGCGAGCCCGCCAGCATGACCGAGGCCCCGGTCTGGACCGAGACCACCAGCAGCACGCCGAGGAGCGCCACCGTCCGGTAGGCCTGGACCCAGATCTGCCAGTGGGCCGCCGAGCCGCGCCAGCCCGAGGCGAGGATGCCGTAGACCTGCGCGCGCAGGAGGGCGAGCTTGCGGGTCGGCGCCTTCGCGTCGAACTGGCGGAGCGCCTCGACGTGGGCCCGGTCGCGCAGCGTCGCGAGGTCCGGCAGCAGGCCGATGAACCAGAGGCTGACGCAGATCACCAGGAACGACACGATGTCGATCGCGTCCCACAGGAGCGGCGAGCGGAACTGCGGCCAGAGATCGTAGGTGTTGGGGTAGGGCAGGTTCCAGAAGAAGAACCAGGGCCGCCCGAGATGGATGATCGGGTAGAGGCCGGCGGCCGCGGTGGCGAGCAGCGCCAGGGTCTCGGCGACGCGGTTCACCGCCCCGCGCCACTCCGCGCCGAGCAGGAGCAGGATCGCCGAGACCAGCAGGCTGCCGGAGGCGACGCCGATCCACCAATCGTAGCTCGCGATGTCCAGCGCCCAGACGACGGCGTTGTTGTTCGCCCAGATGCCGGGGCCGGCGTAGAGCAGGTAGCCGAGGGTGAGGACGAACAGGCCGAGGAGCGAGGCGGCCCCCGCGAAGGCGATCCACCAGCGCCGATTACCGGGATGCGTCAGCGGGATCTCCGCGACCGCGCCGCCGATGTCCTCGAGGGTCGCGTCGGGCCGGATCAGGGCGCCGGACATGCTCAGCCCTCCCGTCCGTTCGGATCCGCGGCCGGGGCGAGCCCGGCGAGGTAAGTGGTGCGCGGCCGCGTGTTCAGGTGGCCGAGGAGCGCGTATTCCCGGGTGTCCCGTCGGGCGGCCGAGACCTGGCTCCCCGGGTCGGCGACGTTGCCGAAGGTGATCGCCCGGGTCGGGCAGGCGCCCTGGCAGGCGGTCTCGACGCTCCCGTCGGGGATCGGCGCGTGGGCGTCCTTGGCCGAGGTGATCCGCGCCGCCGTGATCCGCTGGATGCAGTAGGTGCACTTCTCCATCACGCCGCGGGACCGAACCGTGACCTCGGGGTTGCGCTGCTGCTGCTCCACCGGGGTCGTGCCGCCGGTATAGTCGCGGTAGTTGAAGCGCCGGACCTTGTAGGGGCAGTAGCTCTGGCAGGTCCGGGTGCCGACGCAGCGGTTGTAGACCTGCAGGTTCAGGCCCTCGCTGTCGTGGAGCGTCGCCTCGACGGGGCAGCCGAGCTCGCAGGGCGCCTGCTCGCAATGCATGCAGGGCACCGGCTGGAAATGCGTGGTCGGGGCGTCGAGGCCGCCCGCGTAGTAGCGGTCGACCCGCAGCCAGCCCATCCAGCGGCCGAGCGCGACCTCCTCGCGCCCGACCACGGGGATGTTGTTCTCCGCCTGGCAGGCGGTGACGCAGGCGTTGCAGCCGATGCAGGCGTCGAGGTCGATGGCCATGCCCCACTGCGCGGCGACCCAGCGGTCCTGGCTCTCCGGGGGCGGGTAGAACGAGGCGGGGGTCGGCGCACCCTTCGGGTCGCCCGCGGGCGCGGCGCCGAGCGCCTGGACGCGCACGAGGTCCTGCCCCTCCATCGTGCCGAGGTGCTGGGTGGTCACCGGCATGCGCACGCGGCCGGTCTTCGTCAGCCGTGCGCCGACGAGGCGCCAGGTCGAACCGGCCGGGCGCAGGGGCGCGGAATCGTAGCCGAGGCCGCGGGCGAGGTGGTCCGGCACGTCGCGGCCGTAGCCCAGGGTGAGGGTGACGGTGTCGTCGGCCTGGCCGGGCAGGATCCAGGCCGGCCCCTCGACCGCGCGGCCGCCGGCCTCGACCCGCAGGATGTCGCCCGTCGCGATCCCCGAGCGCTCGGCGAGGCGCGGGCTCACCGCGACCACGTTCTCCCAGACCACCTTGGTCAGGGGCTTCGGGAGTTCCTGCAGCCACGCGAGGTCGGCGTGGGTGCCGTCCCAGATCGTCGGATCGGGCCGGAACAGCACCTCGACCTCGCCGGCGGACGCGGGGGATGGGGCGGCCGCGGGGGCCGCCGCCTGCGTCAGCGCGACGGTCTCGGCCGGGCGCGCGCTGCCCGCCCAGAAGCCGAGGCGTAGGGCCTCGGTGAAGCGGGCCTCGAAGGCCGCGTCGTCCTCGCCGGCGCTGCGCGCGCCCGCCTTGAGGAGGTCGAGGGCGTCCTGGCCGCTCTCCCCGCCCTCGCCGCCGGCCAGGAAGGCCAGCATCTCCGAGGGCGTCCGACCGTTGTAGAGGGGCGCGACGGTCGGCTGGATCAGCCCCACGGTCCCGTCGAGGGACCGGATGTCGCCCCAGGATTCCAGCGGGTGGGCGGCGGGCAGGTGCCAGTCGGCGTGCGCGCCCGTCTCGTCGTAGTAGAGTCCCGCGTGGATCTTGAGCGGGACGCGCGCCATCCGGGCGGCAAAGTCGAGGGCGCCCGGCGCCTCGTAGACCGGGTTGGCGCCGAGCACGACGAGCGCCTTGACGGCACCCTGATCCAGGGCCTCCGCGAGCTCCGCGAGGGTCCCGGCGCCCGTCTCTTCCGCGGGCGCCGTGTGGACCAGGGTCGCGCCGGTGTTGCCGTGGGCGCCGTTGAGGCGGTGGACCAGCGCGTGCAGTTCCGGGCTCGCGGTCAGGCCGGCGGTGACGATGCCGCTTCCCCGGGCCTCGGCGAGCGCCGTGCCGGCACCCCGCGTCCAGCGCGCGACGGGGTCGTCGCCCGCCGGCGCCGCGCCGCCGGCGGCCAGGGCGAGGAGGTCCCGGGCGAGATTCTCCAGCCGGCCGGCCGGGACCGCGAGTCCGTAATCCGCTTTGGCGCTGGTCAGCGTCGGCGTCGGCGCCGCCGCGTGGAGGGTGAGAAGGCGCCCCTCCGCGTAGGCCGCGCGCCGCGCCTCGCTCCAGCGCCGCGACAGGCCGACCTGGCCGGGCCCGAGGTCCAGGAAATCGCCGTCCAGCGCCACGATGGTGCGGGCGCGGCCGAAATCCGGGATGGTCTCCAGCGGCCGGCCGTAGGCCTGGCGGGCGCCCTCGTAGATCCCGCCGCGGCCGGCCCCGGCGCCGGTGTACCAGCGCAGAGCCGGGTAGGCGGCCCGCAGCCGCGCGATCTGGGCCGCCACGCCGGGCGACGTCACCGGGCCGGTGAGCAGGGCGAGACCCTCGCCCCGGCTCTCGCGCCAGCCCGGCATCCGCGCCTGGAGATCCGCCCGGAACGCCGGCCAGGAGCTCGGCCGGCCGAGATGCTGCACCGCCTGGGAGCGGAACGGGTCGTAGAGCCCGAGGACCGAGGCCTGGGCCAGCACGTCGGTGCCGCCGCGGCTCCAGGGATGCTCGGGGTTGCCCTCGATCTTCAGGGGGCGGCCGTTGCGGGTGGTGACCAGGATGCCGTTGCCGAAGCCGTCGAACACCGCCGAGGAGGCGTAGGACAGGTCCGTGCCGGGCACGATCCGCTCGGGCTGGTTGACGTAGGGCACCTCGTAGTCGCGGCCGCTGCCCCCGCCGCAGGCCGTGAGGCCGCCCAGCGCGAAGGAGGCGGCCATGAGCTTCAGGAAGCCGCGCCGCTCCGGGGCAGCGGCGAGCCGGGACGCCGACGGGAACTCGGCCGCCAGATAGGCGCGGAACTCGGGGCTGTCGGCCACGGCGTCGAGGCTGCGCCAGAAGCGCGGTCCGTCGCCGCCGGCGAGTTTTTCGCGCAGGGCCGCGATGTCGGGGGCGCCGGTCATCGGTGGCAGATCCCGCATTCGGTCAGCCGCTCCCCGCCGCGGATATGGTACTGGGCCACGAGCTTGGGCCCCAGACTCGCCTGGTCGGCCGGCGGCTTCCAGGTCATGTTCCAGACCTGATCCGGCGTGCGGACGTACTTCTCCGGGGCCCGGTGGCAATCGAGGCAGAACTGCATCTCGAAGGCGTTGGCCCGGTAGGTCATCTGCATCGACGTGACGTCGCCGTGGCAGGTCGAGCAGCCGATCCCCTTCGTCACGTGGACGGAGTGGTTGTAGTAGACGTATTGCGGCAGCTTGTTCAGCCGCTTCCATTCCAGCGGCTTGTCCTGCGCGTAGCTGTCGCGCACCGGCTTGAGCATCTCGGAGCCGGTCCAGATCTGCGAGTGGCAGGTCATGCAGGTGTGCGTCGGCGGGATGCCGGCGGTGGCCTCCCGGTCGACCGTGGTGTGGCAGTAGCGGCACTGGATGCCGAGCTCGCCGGAATGGTGCTTGTGGCTGAACGGCAGCGGCTGGGCCGGCGCGATCCCGACGCCCGTGACGTAGTTCGAGCGCACGATCCCGGCCGCCAGGACCGGGACGCCCACCAGGCAGGCCACGCCGGTCATCAGCGCGAGGCGGTAGAGCGCGTCGGCGCCCGGGGTGAACAGCTGCGCCATCAGGCGGTCCCGGGCCCTTCGGTCTGCTCAGCCCCTCGCCGCACGCGTCACCCCATCCTCTGATCCCGCCCGAGATCGGCTGCGCCGGCACGCCCGCGCGACGCGGCCCGGGCGGACGCGGCGACCGGGCCTCGCGGCAGCCTCCAGGGTCGCGCCGCGCACGGAATCCAACCTAGAGCGCTTCCATTCCAGGGCTAGAACTTGGATCAGTTCTGCCGACATGTCGCACGGGGCCGGGCCGCGCCGGCCGCCCTTTCCGCCGCGGCCCCGAAGGCCTATGCCGCGGACGGCGGCGGACCGCGGCGGACCCGCCCGATGCTGTCCGGAGACGCATGGAATCCGATCCTCTCCTCCTGACGTGGCGCGCCGCGCGGCCGCAGCACACCGTCGCGGCGGCCCTCGCGGTCGGGGTCGGCGCGCCGCTCTGCGCGCTCGCGCTCCTGTGCCTGCGCGACCTGATCGCGGTCCTGCCGCGCGACGAGGCGCCGGTCCTCCCGTTCCTGCGCGTGGCGGCGGAGCTCCCGGGCCGGGAACTGGTGCTCGTCCCCGGCATCCCGATGCGCCCCGCCGAACTCGAACTCACGGCCTTCCTGTGCATCGCGGTCTGCGCCCTGGCGCTGGCGGGGGTCGGCTGGTTCGTGGCGCGCCTGTGCTTCAAGGCGCAGAACAGGGCCGGGGACGCCGTCCGCGAGGGCGTGCTGCAGGCGATCCTCGACGCCCCCGCGGGCGCGCGGGACGAGGCGCGCGGCCTCACCCGGATCGTCGGCGAGGTACTGGCCCGGGCCGACCGCCTGCTGGCCGCCGGCATCGTCCTGCCGGCGATGACCCTCGCGGCCCTGATCCTGGCCCTCGGCTTCGCGGCGCTCGCCGCGCCCAGGCTGGTCCCCGCGGCGGTGATCGGCCTCGCGGCGATCGGCCTCGCCTACGGGCTGGTGCTCGAGCGCGCGCGCGACCGGCACGATCTGCGGCTGCGCTCGAGCGCGCGCGCCGAGGAGAGCCTGAACGACCTCGTCCGGCGGCTGCCCGCCGTGCGCAACCACGGCGCGGCGGCGATCGAGCGCCGCCGGATCGCCGCCCGCGTCGCCGCGATGCGGGCCAATGTCGGGCGGGCCGAGGCGCGGCTGGCCTATGCCCGGGCGCCGGCCCTGGCCCTGGCGGTGATCCTTCCGGCGATCGCCGCCGGCACCGCGCTGTGGCGCTCGGGACCGGGCCAGCCGCCCGCGGCCCCGGTGGATCCGGCCGCCCTCGTGGCGGCCGTGGGCGCCTTCGGCCTCGCCGGCTGGCTCGCGGCGATCTGCGCGCGTCTCTGGATGGTCCGCAGGTCGGTGCGCCCGCGCCTGCGCGACCTCGCCCGCACCATCGCGGCCCTCGAGGGGCGGCGGGCCCGGGCCGCCCGCAGCGGCACCGCCGCCCTGCCGCTGCCCCGGTCCGGGATCCTGGCCACCGAGGGCGTCGGCGCCTTCGATCCGGCCACGGGCGAGCGCCTGACCGGCGTCGACGTGGCCGTGTCGATGCCGGGGCACGTGGCGATCACGGGCAGCCGCGGCAGCGGCGCCCGCGCGCTGGCGGCGGTGCTGGCCGGCCAGGTCGAGCCGACGGCCGGCGCCGTCACCTACGCGGGCACGGACCTGCGCGACTTCGACGCCGCCGAGCGCGCCCGGCGGATCGCCTTCACGTCCGGCGAGGCGATCCTGATGGAGGGCTCCCTCCGGCAGAACCTGCTCTACGGCACCGATCCGGCGACCGCGCCCGACGACATCGCGCTGATCGGCATCAGCCGGCTCACCGGCCTCGACGGCTTCGTGTACGCCCGCGGGCTGACCGGGCGGCTCGACCCGGCCGCCCAGCCGCGGCTCGCCGCCGCGATCGTCGCCGCGCGCCGCACCATGCGGGTGGCGCTGGCCGCCAAGGGCGCCGAGCGCCTCGTCGAGCCCTTCGACCCCGACCGCTACAACAACCAGGCGAGCATCGGCGAGAACATCCTGTTCGGCGAGCCGGTGGGCGGCACCTTCGCGCCCCTGCGCTTCGCGCGCCACCCCTACCTGCGGGCGGTCCTGGAGGCCGAGGGGCTGGTCCGGCCGCTCACCGAGATCGGCCTGTCGGTGGCCCGCAGCACGGTGGAGATCTTCGCCGACCTGCCCAATGACCATCCCCTGTTCGACGCCTACTCGCTGTTCCAGGCGGCCGAGCGGGGCTATTTCGAGGATCTCGTGGCGCGCCTGCCAGGCGCGGCGAGCCTGCGGCGGGGACCGGCGGGCCAGCGCGACCGCGCGCGGCTGATCGGCCTCGCGCTGCGCTACAACGAGTCCCGCCACCGCTTCGGCCTGATCGACGGCCCGTTCGAGGAGCGCCTCGTGCAGGCGCGCCGGTCCTTCGCCCGGATGCTGCCGGCCCACCTCGCCGGCGCGGTGGTCTTCCACGATCCCTCGCGGGTCAATCCGGCCGCGAGCCTGGAGGAGAACCTGCTGTTCGGCCGGATCAGCCTCGGCGAGGCCAATGCCGAGCCGCGGGTGCGCGAACTGGTGCGGCGGGTGCTGGCGGACGAGGGCCTCGAGGCCTCGGTCTACGGCCTCGGCCTCGACAGCAAGGTCGAGATCCAGCCCAGCACCGGGGCGCTGGCGGACGGCGCGATCAACGCCCGCGAGCGGGTGGCGATCGAGCTGAGCCGGTGCCTCGCCCGCGACCCCGACATCCTCGTGGTGGCGGTCGCGATGGACGAGCGGAAGGCCGAGGGCGCGCGCGAGCGTCTCGCCCAGCTGCGGCAGGCGCGGACCGGGCGCGGCCTCATCGTCTTCCTGTCCGAGACGGGCCTCGCCGAGTGCGCCGCGCCGTTCGACGCGGTGATCGCCGTGGAGAACAGCGCGGTCGTCGCGCCCGTGCCGGCGGATGCCGAGCGGGAGCCGGAACCCGCGGCCTGAGGGGAACCGGCGGCGGTGCCCGTCCGTGGGGGAGGCGGCGCCTCCGCGGAGCGACGGGCGGGGCGGCGGGCGGACCGGACGCGCAGCCTCACGGCCGCCGCAATACTCCGTCAGGTCGCGAGGCCGCGCCCGTCCGGCAGCCATCCCGGCCGATCCAGCGCGGACGGTTCATGCCCCTGTCGACCTCGCTTCCCCTCGCCGCCGGCCTCGTTCTGCTGGCCCTCGCAGGCCCGGCCGCCGCGCAGGCGGGCAAGGCCGAGGCGCCGATTCCGGCCGCGACCCTCGCGCTGATGGCGCAGAAGGGCGTGACGGCCGCCTCGCCGGTCCTGTTCCGGGCCTACAAGAAGGAATCGGAGATCGAGGTCTGGAAGAAGGGCGCCGCGGGCTACGTCTACATCAAGACCTTCCCGATCTGCCGCTGGTCCGGCCAGCTCGGGCCCAAGCGCAGGACCGGCGACCGTCAGACCCCGGAGGGGTTCTACGCCGTGCCCCGGCGCCAGATGAACCCGAACTCGCACTACTATCTGTCCTTCGACGTCGGCTATCCCAACGCCTACGACCGGGCCCATGGCGGCACCGGCTCCGCCGTGATGGTGCACGGGATCTGCTCGTCCATGGGCTGCTTCGCCATGACCAACGGCACGGTCGGCGAGATCTACGCCATCGCCCGGGACGCGCTGAACGGCGGGCAGGCGGCCTTCCAGTTCCAGTCCTACCCGTTCCGGATGACGGCCGAGAACATGGCCCGCCACCGGACCGATCCCAACATCGCCTTCTGGCGGGAGCTCAAGGCCGGCTCCGACCGGTTCGAGGCCAGCCGGGAGGAGCTGCAGGTCTCGGTCGTCGCGGGCCGGTACGCCTTCGCGCCCGCCCGGGATCCCGCCGTCGAGGCGGCCGTCACCACCCGCCGGGCGGTCGAGGAGGCGCGGATGGCCGCGCTCGCCGAGGCGGGCGAGCCGGCCGTGCGCACCACCTATTCCGACGGCGGGCAGAACGCCTTCTGGGCGGCCTACACGGCCCGGGGCGGCGCGGTGGGGGACATCAGCCGGCCGGAGGCCCTGGCCTTTGCCGGGCAGGAGGTGGTGGTCGTGCCGGGCCATCGCGTCCATCGCCCGGTACCCGAGACGGTCTGGGCCGGCTGGGCCGCGCCCGGATCGGGCCTGTCGCCGCGGCAGATGGCGGGGTTCGTGCCGGTCTACGAGCGGGCGCCCGACCCGTTCGGGGCCCTGGTCGCGCCGCTCCCGACGCGGTACAGCGACGCACTCCCGTCCTGGCTGGCCGCGGGACTCGCCGGATCGGCGACCGGCCGCCCGATTCTGGCCGGGTCGCCGGCCGGTCTCCTGGCCGCCGCGGAGCCCCTCTGAGCATGCGAAGGCCCCTCGCGGCGGCCCGTGCGTGTGCGCGGACGCACATCACGACCGCGTGCGGCACACCAATTCATGATACGGCAGGGGATGAGCGGTACACCTGCTCCGTCGGCCTGCCGTATTCAGAGCTACCTTCCCGGAACGGCGACGGGGTTTCGATCATAAGTGATCGGGACCGACTGTCCGCGGATTCGTGATCGCCATGTCGAACAGTTCCGAGCCGACCATCCTGGCGGCCGACCAGGACCTCGCACTGCGCTTCTGGGGCGTCCGCGGCTCGACGCCCGTCAGCGGCCCGCAATACGCCGAGTTCGGCGGCAGCACGCCCTGCATCGAGGTGCGGTGCGGCCAGCGCATGTTCATCGTCGACGCGGGCTCGGGCATCTACAACCTCGGGCAGGGTCACCGGACCGATCTGCCCCAGGAAGTCGACCTGCTGTTCAGCCACCTGCATCTCGACCACACCGCGGGTCTGCCCTTCTTCAAGCCGGCGGTCCTCGATCCCGACCGGGTGATCAACACCTATTGCGGCAACCTCGGCGGCGAATCGGCCGGGCCGACCCTCGACCGCCTGTTCGCGCCGCCGCTCTTTCCGGTTACGCTCGACAAGCTGTGCTGCACCTTCCACCACCACGGCTTCGAGGCGGGTCAGACCCTGGCCTTCCCGGACGGCACGCGCGTCGCCACGATCCTGCTGAACCATCCGCAGGGATCGGTCGGCTACCGGTTCGAGCACGGCGGCCGACGCCTGTGCCTGATCAGCGACATCGAGCACAGCGACCCGTGGCCGGATCCGGAGCTCGCCGCCTTCGTCGCCGACGCCGACCTGATGGTCTATGACGGCATGTTCACCGACGGGGAATATCCGACCTGCCGGGGCTGGGGGCACTCGACCTGGCAGAAGGGCGTGGAGCTCGCCCGGAACGCCGGCGTGAAGGCGCTCGGGATCATCCACCTGCACCCGGCCCATTCCGACACGGCGCTGCGCGACATGGAGGCCGACCTCCAGGCCGAGATGCCGACGGCGTTCATCGCGCGCGAGCGCCAGAGCCTCATCGTCGGCGCCCCGCGGGCGGTGAGCGGCCGGCCGAGCGCGCGCCCGGCCGTGGCGCGGGAGATGCGCCGCCGAATCAAGGTCGCCTGAGGCCGGGCGTCAGACGGAGCGCCGCCGGCGCGTCCGGCTGTACCGGGCCCAGGTGAACAGCACGAACAGCGCGACGCCGATGATCAGGATGCTCCAGCCGTAGTTGCTGACGAGCTGCGCGTCGATCGGGTGGCCGACGTACCCGAGCGCCACCAGCAGACCGAGCACCGCGATCGCCGCGGAAACGAGCATCCCTACAATCATCGAAGTCCCCGGCGCGTCCCATCCGCGCGATTCGGCAGGGCCGTATGGTGGGGAAGAATGCACGGCGGCGGCACCCGTTCCAGCCCCGTGATCAGCCTCCCGCGAGCCGGCGCGCGGTCCCTCGGCCGCGATCATCCGCCCCGCGCTGTTCACCGGAATGGCGCGGCGGCGCATTCGGCGGCTCCCATCGCGCCGAAGTTAGGCTAAGTAGGCCGCCTGACGGCGCCCCGAGGCGCGCGAGGAGCTCGAGACCACGGCGATGAGCGGCCAAGACAACACGACGGCGTCCGCGACGGCGCACACCAGCGAGCAGACGCATTCCGCCGCCGCCCCGGGCCCCCTGCGCCCGCAGGACCAGCTCGTGACCATCTACGGCGGCTCCGGCTTCCTGGGCCGGCACGTGGTGCGGGCGCTGGCCAAGCGCGGCTACCGGATCCGCGTCGCGGTGCGCCGGCCGGACCTCGCGCTGTTCCTGCAGCCGCTCGGGAAGGTCAACCAGATCGTCGCCGTCCAGGCGAACCTGCGCTACCCGGACTCGGTGGCCCGGGCCGCCGAGCGGTCGGACGTGCTGATTAACCTCGTCGGCATCCTGCAGGAGACCGGCTCCCAGAGCTTCGCGCGGCTGCAGGTCGACGGGGCCGAGGCGATCGCCCGCGCCGCGGCGCGCCAGGGCGCCCGGATGATCCAGGTCTCGGCGATCGGCGCCGATCCGGCCTCGCCGTCGCTCTACGCGCGCACCAAGGCGGAGGGCGAGGCGCGGGTCTTCGCCGCCTGCCCGGACGCGGTCGTGTTCCGGCCCTCGCTGATCTTCGGGCCGGGTGACAGCTTCTTCAACCGCTTCGCCGGCCTCGCCCGGGCGCTCCCGGTCCTGCCGCTGGCCGGCGGCCAGTCCCGCTTCCAGCCGGCCTTCGTGGGCGACGTCGCCGAGGCGATCGCCCGCGCGGTCGACGGCACCCTGGCGCCCGGCAAGGTCTACGAGCTCGGCGGCCCGGAGGTGGGCACGCTGGAGCATTTCGTGCGCTACATGCTGAAGACGATCCGGCGGAAGCGGGTCGTCGTCGACCTGCCCGTGCCGGCGGCCAAGCTCCAGGCCCGCATGCTGGAGATCGCCGACACGCTGACCTTCGGCCTGCTGCCGGATTCGCTGAAGCTGACCCGCGATCAGGTCACGCTGCTCCAGAACGACAACGTCGTCTCGGAGGCCGCCAAGGCCGAGGGCCGGACCTTCGAGGGGATCGGGATCACGCCGACCGCCGCGGAGGCGGTGGTGCCGGGCTATCTCTGGACCTTCCGCAAGGCGGGCCAGTTCGCCACCGATCGCGACGAGGAGGTCCTGTCCGAGGTGCCCGACACGCTGGCGTCGCAGCCCCTGGCAGCCGGCTCGCAGCACCGGCCGAAGACCGCCTCCGGCCCGGCGATCGGCGCCGATGCCGGCAGCTCGCCGGGGGCCGGGCAGGGCAGCATGGGCGTGCGCTGGGGAACCCGGAACCCGGGCTAGGTGACGCTCCCCGCCCGGATCGCGCCGTGAGCGCGCCCTCTCCCCACGGGTCCGGCGGCCCGGTCCCGCGGCGCGTCCTCGTCACCGGGGCGGCCGGTTTCGTGGGCGGCCACGTCCTGCCGCTCCTGGCGGGGGCGACGGCGGGGTCGACGGCGCGGGCGGGCGACTGCGTGGCCGGGATCGGGCGGGGGCGGTCGCCGCGCCTGCCGGAAGGCGTCACCTACGCGGCGATCGACCTCCTCGACGAGGCCGCGCTCGGCGGCTTCGTGGCGCGGTTCCGGCCGACCGCGATCCTGCACCTGGCGGGCCTCGCCTCGGTGGCGGATTCCGCGAGCGGCCCGGGCCAGACGTGGCGGGTCAACGTCAACGGCCTGATGAACCTCGTGGCCGCGGTGGAGGCGGTGCCGGGCTGCACCTTCTTCTTCGTCAGTTCCGGCGAGGTCTACGGCAGCGCGTTCCTCGCCGGCCACGCCCTCAGCGAGGCGGTCGAGCCGCTGCCGCGCAACACCTACGCCCGGTCGAAATGGGTCGGCGAGCAGCTGCTCCGCGACCTGCTGCCCCGCATCGGCGTGAAGCTCGTCGTGCTGCGGCCGTTCAACCATATCGGTCCCGGCCAGGACGAGCGCTTCGTCGTGGCCTCCTTCGCGGGACAGATCGCCCGGATCGAGGCCGGCCTCGTGCCGCCCTGCCTGGAGGTCGGCAACCTCTCGTCCTACCGCGACTTCCTCGACGTCGCCGACGTGGCGAACGCCTACGCCGACCTGATCGGCCGGGCGGACTCCCTGGCGGACGGGAGCGTGTTCAACATCAGCTCGGGCAAGCCGCGGACGATCGCCAGCGTCCTCGAGGACCTGCGTGCCCGGGCCCGGGTCCCGTTCGAGATCCGCATCGCCCCGGAGCGAGTGCGGCCGACCGAGATCCCCCTGGCCGCGGGCGATGCCGGCCGCCTCCACGCCGCCACCGGCTGGCAGCCGCGGGTCTCGTGGGACGCGGCCCTGACCCGGGTTCTGGACGACGCGCGGGCGCGGCTCGCGGACGCGCGCGCGACCCGCTGAGGCGCCGGGTCCCGCGCCGAAGCGTCGCTCAGCGCTCCGCGACGCCGATCAGCGCGGTGGAGGGGATCGGCAGGACGGGTCGACCGCCCGCCATGCGCCGTGCCTCCGCGATCACCGCGGCCCGGTCGTCCGCGCTCAGGTCGACCCAGTCCGGCGACAGGCCGAACACCGTGTCGGGGTCGTCGAGCAGGGCGACGTCGAGCGCGTAGTCAAAGGTCACCCGGTCGATTCGCGGGGCCGCGTACCCGGCCGCGACCAGTTCCCGGGCGAACCCGGCCGGATCGCCGAGCGCCCGCACCCCGTCGGGCATCGCCCGGCTCTCGCGCTCGGGGAACAGCCGGCGGCGGATCTCGCCGAGCAGCAGGAACGTCGCCGCGCCCTGGTCCTGCCACGTCGCGACGACGCCCCGTCCCCCGGGCCGCGTCACGCGCGCCATCTCGGCGAGGCCCTTCCGCCAGTCGGGGAACATGATCACCCCGAAGATCGAGAACACCGCGTCGAAACCGCCGTCGGGCAGGTCGAGGGCCTGGCCGTCCATGACCCGCGCGTCGACGTTGGGCAGGGCCGCCCCGGCGATGCGCGCGACCATGCCGGGCGCGAAGTCGACCGCGAGGACCTGCGCCCCCGTCCGCGCCGCGGCCAGCGCGAGGGCGCCGGTGCCGGCCGCGACGTCGAGGACGCGGCTCCGCCCGGTCAGCGGCACCCGCGCGAGCGCCGCCTCGGCGAAGCGCGCCGTGAACGGGTGGGCGGTCGTCTCGTAGTGCTCGGCGACCTTGTCCCACCGATCGGGGTTCTCGAACTCGCGCACCGCTTCGGCTCCGCTCTATCACGTAACTTGATAAGTATCGTGATGCGGCACGGTTGCCAATCCCGAGCCCGGTGTGATGGATCGACGGGTGCGCACCGACAGCCGCCTCTCCCGAACGCTCCATGTGCTGCTTCACATGGCCCGCCACGACGGACCGATGACGTCCGAAGCGATCGGGCGGATGCTCGGGACGAACCCCGTGGTCGTCCGCCGAACGATGGCGGGGCTCAGAACCGCGGGCTACGTGAAATCGGAGAAGGGGCACGGCGGCGGATGGTCCATCGCGGCGGACCTGAACGCGGTCTCGCTGCTCGACGTTCACCGCGCGGTCGGCGGCCCCCGCATCTTCGCGATCGGCAGCGATCGCGCGAACCCGGCCTGCGCGGTCGAGAAGGTCGTCAACGCGGCGGTCGAGGACACGCTGCGCGAGGCCGAGGCGCTCCTGGTCGCGCGGCTCGGTTCCGTCAGCCTCGCCGAACTCGCGCGAAGCTTCGACGCCCGGTGCCGGCCCGACGGGCCGTCGGACGCCTCGACCTGCGCCTGACGGCGGGCGGTTGCCGCGGCGGCGCTCAGGCGCCATCCTCGGCATCGACGCGGACCAGCACGAGATGAGCGGCCATGGGCCTACTGGACGGATTGCTCGGACACGGCTCGGCCGTCGACGCAGCCTCCCTGGAGCGCCGGCTCGACGGCATCCTGATCGAGGGCGAGACGGCGCGGCTCGCCTTCAAGATCATCCGGGACGTGTTCGTGTTCACCGAGCGCCGCGTCATCCTGATCGACGTCCAGGGCGTGACCGGCAGCAAGGTCGAGTTCCTGTCGGTGCCGTACCGCGCGATCGTGCGTTTCTCGGTCGAGACCGCCGGCACGTTCGACCTCGACGCCGAGTTGAAGATCTGGGTCTCGGGGGCGGCGGAGCCGATCCAGCGCACCCTGAAGAAGGGCGCGGATGTCCGGGGCATCCAGCGGGCCCTCGCCGAGGGCGTGCTGCGTTAGGCCGGGGCGCGCGCCGGCGGGCGGCGGCAGCCTAGCGGACCACGCCCTTGGTCCGCAGGGCGTCGCGCGCGGCCTCGGGGTAGTCCAGGTGCTCGGCCAGGATCTCGGCGCTCGAATCCCCGAGGCCCGGCGGCATGCGGCGCACCGGCAGCCGGCGACCGTCGAGCCGGTAGGGCGGGGCGATGACGTGGGCGTTCGCGGAGGCCGCCTCCGGTGCCGCGACCACCAGCCCGGCTTCCCGGGCGCGGTCGCAGGTGAGCGCCTCGCGCAGGCCCATCACCTCGCCGCAGGGGATGCCCGCCGCCCGGAGCCGCGCGATCAGCGGCGCGCGCTCCCACTTGGCGAGCTCGGCCTCCAGCACGGGGATGAAGGCGGCGCGGTTGCGCGACCGGTCGAGGTTGGTGGCGAAGCGCGGGTCGGCGACCCAGTCCGGCCGCTCCAGCACCTGCTCGCAGAAGCGGCGGTACTGCCCGTTGTTGCCGACCGTGATCACCACCGGCCCGTCGCCGGCCTCGAACACCCCGTAGGGCACGATCGACGGGTGGGCGTTGCCGTAGCGGGGCGGATCGATCCCCCGGGCGAGCGCCTCCAGGCCGTAATAGGAGGTCAGCGCCACGCCGCAATCGAACAGGGCGAGGTCGACGGTCCGGCCGCGCCCGGTCCGCTCCCGCTGGTACAGGGCGGCCAGCACGGCCTGGGCGGCGAACTGGCCGGTGAACAGGTCGACCGCCGCGACCCCGAACTTGAGGGGCGGTCCCCCGGCCTCGCCGTTGAGCGCCATCACGCCGGATTCGCCCTGGACCACGAGGTCGTAGCCGGGCCGGCCGGCCTCGGAGCCGTCGGAGCTGTAGCCGGCGATCGAGCAGTAGATCAGGCCGGAATTCTCCGCCGACAGGTCCGCGTAGCCGAGGCCGAGCTTCTCGGCCCCGCCGGTCTTGAAGTTCTGGACGAGCACGTCGCTCTCGCGGGCGAGCGCCTTGACGATCGCCAGCCCCTCCGGCGTGGCGAGGTCGACGCCGATCGAGCGCTTGTTGCGGTTCACGCTGTCGAAATACGAGGTGTTGCCGGGGCTCGTCGGCACGCCCCAGTCGCGGGTGTCGTCGCCGCGCTCCGGGTGCTCGACCTTGATCACGTCGGCGCCGAGATCGCCCAGCACCTGCGCGCACCAGGGCCCGGCCAGGACCCGGGACAGGTCGAGGACGCGGATTCCGGCGAGCGGCAGGTCGGCAACGGCATCCATCGCGATGGTCCTCAGGCTCCCATGACGCCGTCGAGGCTGCGCACGGCGTCGATCAGTCTCGGGCGCGCCACCTCCAGGAGGAAGCGCGCGTCGGTGATGACGGTGGGGGCACCGCAATTGACCGACATGGGCGGCAGGCCGCCGCCGGGATGGAACCCCACCGCGATGGCGCAGACCGTCTCCTGCCACTCGCCGAACGAGGTGCAGCAGCCGAGTTCCCGGTGCTCCTCCACCGCGCGGTCGAGGCCGGCGCGCAGCACCGGCCAGGCCACGGGATCCAGCGCCTTCAGGTCCTCGTAGATGCCCGCGCGCTCCCGGTCCGGGCAGACCGCCACGTAGGCGCGGCCCATGGCGCTGCGGGCCAGCGAGATGCGCGAGCCGGTGTCGAGGTTGAGCGAGATCGCCGCCGGGCCGCGCTGGCAGTCGACGTAGCGCATGCTGAGCCGGTCCCGCACCCCGAGGCCGACCGAGGCGTTGGCCGCCTCCGCGACCGCGCGCAGCACCGGCCGGGCGATGGCGCGGACGTCGAGGCCGCCCAGGGCGGCCGAGCTCAGCGCGATGGTGGCGGTGCCGAGGCGGTAGCGGCCGAGCTCGGCCATGTGCTGCAGGTAGCCGAGCTTGGTCAGCGTGTAGGTCAGCCGCGACACGGTGGAGCGCGGCAGCCCGCAGGCCTCAGCGATGTCGTGGTTGGCGAGGCTCGTGCGCCCCGGGCCGAAGCAGGCGAGCACCGACAGCCCCCGGGCCAGGGCCGTGACGAAGTGCCGGTCCTCCTTCGCGCCGGCGCCGGCCGCGTCGGGCTCGGCCACGTCGGGCTCGGCCGTGTCGAGCCCGATATCGGATCCGGCGCGCGGGCCGGTCTCCACCTCCATCCGCCCGCTCATCGGCGCAGGAACGCCGCGAAGGCCGCCTGCGCCGCCGGACCGCGGCGGAGGGCGTGGAAGACCTCCGCCTCGGCGTCGAGGGCGCGGGCGACGCTGTCGTCGTGGCCGCGCCGCAGCGCCTGCTTGGTGGCGGCGATCGAGACACGGGGCAGGGCGGCGAGCGCGCGCGCCTTGGCGAGTGCGGTCTCCAGGGCCGTCCCGGCCGGGACGGCGGCGTTGATCAGGCCGGCCGCGGCGGCGTCCGCGGCCGTGAAGGGCTCGCCGAGCATCAGCAGCTCGGCGGCGCGTTTCGATCCCGCCACCAGGGGCAAAAGGTAGCTCGACCCGCCCTCCGGACTGAGGCCCAGGGCCGTGAAGGGCAGGCGGAACCGTGCCCCGTCCCCCGCGTAGGCGAGGTCGCAGTGGAGCAGCAGCGTCGTGCCGATGCCGACCGCGTGGCCCTCCACGGCGGCCACGACCGGGAGCGGGCAGGCGCGCAGGGCCTTGAGGAAGGTGAGGCCGGGACTGTCGCCCCCGGTCTCGACGTCCTGGAAATCCTTGAGATCGTTGCCGGCGGTGAAGCATCCGCCCGCGCCGGTGAGGACCAGGGCGCGCACCTCCGCGTCCCGTCCCGCGGCCTCCAGGGCGTCGGTCAGGCCCGCGTAGGTCGCCCGGTCGAGGGCGTTGCGCCGGTCCGGCCGGTCGATCGTGACGAGCCGGATCCCGGGCTCCGGATCGGCGAGGCGGACGCTCACGGAACGGCCCCGCCGTCGCGGTCTGCGGCGAAATCCGCGGCGTAGTCCGCGGAGCTGCCGGCCGTCCGCGCCCGCGCCGCCGCGTATTCCCGGGCGAGCCGGGCGACGAGGTCGGCGGTCGCCGGCGCGTCCGCGATGGTGCCGACACCCTGGCCGGCGCCCCAGACGTCGCGCCACGCCTTCACGCTGGCGCTGCCGAAGTCCATCGCGGTCTTGTCGCGCACCGGCAGGGCCTCGGGATCGAGCCCGGCGGCGCGGATGCTCGGCGTCAGGTAGTTGCCCGGAACGCCGGTGAAGTAGGGGGTGTAGAGGATGTCGGCGGCCGCGCTGCCGGCGATCATGTCCTTGTAGGCCGCCGCCGCGTTCGCCTCCCGGGTGGCGATGAAGCGGGTGCCCATGTAGGCGAGGTCGGCACCCATGGCCTGGGCCGCCAGGATCGCGGAGCCCGAGGTGATCGCCCCCGACAGGATCAGCGGCCCGTCGTAGAACCGCCGGATCTCGCCCACCAGGGCGAAGGGGCTCAGTGTCCCCGCGTGCCCGCCCGCCCCGGCGCAGACCAGGATTAGCCCGTCGACGCCGGCCTCCAGCGCCTTCTCGGCGTGGCGGACATTGGTGACGTCGTGGAACACCACCCCGCCATAGGCGTGGACCGGGCGGATCACCGCGTCCGGCGCCCGCAGGGAGGTGATGATGATCGGCACCCGGTGCCGGACGCAGGCCTCGACATCCTGCGCCAGCCGGTCGTTGGAGGCGTGGACGATCTGGTTCACCGCGAACGGCGCGATCTTCCGCGACGGGTCGGCGGCGCGGGCCTGCGCGAGCGTCTGCGTGATCCGCGCGAGCCACGCGTCGAGGAGTTCGGCCGGCCGGGCATTCAGCGCGGGAAAGGAGCCGACGACCCCGGACAGGCACTGGGCGATGACCAGCTCCGGGCCGGAGACGATGAACATCGGGGCGCAGATCACCGGCAGGGCGAGCCGGCCGCGCAGGATCTCGGGCAGGCGCCCGCCCGGGTCGCGCTCGGGACCGTCGCTCACCGCCCGCTCCCCGCTGCCGGAACTCGCGCCGGACAGGCGCCCCCGGGCCGCTCGCCCCGATCCTTGCCGCGCACCGCGATCCTCCCCCTGCCTCCGGCGGCCCGGCCTTCGCGCGCCGGGCGGCGTCCGCAACCGAGTCTCATTCAGGGCCGTTGTGATGGCATGGCCCCGGGCCGCGGGTCAAACGGCCGAGGCGATACTTTTCTGCATTGCAGAACAGTTGACCGCACCCCGATGACAGACCTTGCCCGTCCTTGACGCTGGCGGGCACTCGGACCAACATCCCTCCGAAACGCGGACACTTATTCTGCATTGCAGAACAACAGGGAGTATCGGGTGGTTCGTCAGGAGGTCGACGGCGGCGTGGCCGTGCTCACGCTCGCCAACCCGCCGGTCAACGCGCTGGGCGCCGCGCTGCGGGCGGCCCTCGACGAGGTCCTGACGAACGCCATCGCGGACGCGTCGGTCCGGGCCGTCGTCCTGGCCGCGGAGGGCAAGGTGTTCGTCGGCGGCGCCGATATCGGCGAGTTCGGCAAGCCGCAGCACCCGCCGAGCCTGCCGGACATCCTGGACCGGCTCGATGCCAGCCCGAAGCCGGTGGTGGCGGCGATCGGCGGCGCGGCCCTCGGCGGCGGCCTGGAGCTGGCGATGGCCTGCCACGGCCGCGTCGCGTCCCCGTCGGCGCGGATCGGCCTGCCGGAGATCAAGCTCGGGATCATCCCGGGGGCGGGGGGCACGCAGCGCCTGCCGCGGCTGATCGGGCCCGACGCCGCCTTCGCGATGATGCTCACCGGCGAGCCGGTCTCCGCCGAGACGGCGGCGACGCTGGGCATCGTGGACGCCGTGGTGCTCGGCGACCTCGTCGCGGAAGCGCGCACCCGCGCCCTGGAACTCGCCGATTCCGGCGCCCTGCCGCGGGCGCGCGACCGGTCCGAGACGCTGACGCCGGAAGCACGGGAAAAATTCGAGGCGCAGGCCGCGGAGGCGGTGAAGCGCGATCCCGACGCCACCAACGTCCACGCCCTGGCGCGGGCGGTCCGCGCGGGCCTGGAGCGAGATTTCGATGCCGCCGTGGCGGTGGAGCGGGCCGAGTTCCGCACCCTGGTGGAGGATCCGCGCTCGAAGGCCCTGCGCTACGCCTTCTTCGCCGAGCGCGAGGCCGGCCGGGTGCCCGGCCTGCCGAAGGACACGCCCCGCCGCCCCGTCCGCACGGCCGCGGTGATCGGCGCCGGCACGATGGGCGGCGGCATCGCCATGTGCTTCGCCAATGCCGGGATCCCCGTGACGGTGATCGAGACGGAAGAGGGCGCCCTGGCGCGCGGCCTCGACCGGGTGAGGGGGCTCTACGCCGGATCGGAAAAGCGCGGCTCGATCACCGAGGCCCAGCGCGACGAGCGGGTCGGCCGGATCACCGGGGCGCTCGGCCTGGAGAACGCCGGGGAGGCCGACATCGTCGTCGAGGCGGCCTTCGAGGACATGGGCGTCAAGCGCGAGATCTTCACCAAACTCGATCAGGTCGCCAAGCCCGGCGCGATCCTGGCCACCAACACCTCCTACCTCGACGTGAACGCCATCGCGGCGGTGACCAACCGGCCGCAGGACGTGCTCGGCCTGCACTTCTTCAGCCCGGCCAACGTCATGCGCCTCGTCGAGGTGGTCCGTGCGGAGAAAACCGCACCGGACGTGTTGGCCACCGCGCTGGACCTGGGCAAGCGCCTCAACAAGCTGCCGGTGACGGTGGGAGTCTGCTTCGGCTTCGTGGGCAACCGGATGCTGGAGCGCCGCAGCCGGGCCGGCGAGCGGTTGCTGCTCGAGGGCGCGCTGCCCCACGAGGTCGACGCGGCGGTCACTGGCTTCGGCTTCCGGATGGGGCCTTTCGCCATGGCCGACCTCGCCGGGCTCGATATCGGCTGGCGCTCGCGCAAGGATTTCGGCGGTCGGGCGCCGGTGGCGGACTCGCTCGCCGAGCAGGGCCGGTTCGGCCAGAAGACCGGACGCGGCTTCTACCTTTACCCGGACGGCGCCCGCGCCGGCACGCGCGACCCGGAGGTGGAGGCGCTGATCGCGCGCGTCGCCGCCGAGCACGGCGTCGCGCGCCGCAGCTTCACGGCCGACGAGATCGTCGCGCGGCTCATGTACCCGATGGTCAACGAGGGCGCGCGGATCCTGGAGGAGGGCATCGCGGCCCGGCCCGGCGACATCGATACGATCTGGATCAACGGCTACAATTGGCCCGCCTGGCGCGGCGGCCCGATGCACTGGGCCGACACGGTCGGATTGAAGACCGTCGTCGAAGCCTTGTCGCGCTTCGCGGCCGAGACCGGCGACGACAGCCAGGAGCCGGCGCCGCTCCTGAAGAAGCTCGCCGCCGAGGGCGGCAGCTTCGCCGGCCTGAAGAACGCCTGAGCGGGAGAGCGATCATGACCGAAGCGGTGATCGTCTCGACCGCCCGCACGCCCATCGGCAAGGCGCATCGCGGCGCGCTGAACCTCACCCGCGGCGCCGACCTCGCGGCCCACGCGATCCGCGGCGCCCTGGATCGGGCGTCCCTGGAGCCCGCGGCCGTCGAGGAGGTGGTGCTCGGCTGCGGCTATCCCGAGAACGCCACGGGCGGCAACGTCGCCCGCCACGCGGCCCTGGTGGCGGGGATCCCGGTCGAGTCGGCCGGCGTCACGGTCTCGCGCTTCTGCGCCTCGGGCCTGGAGGCGATCGCCAGCGCGGCGCGCCGGATCATCCTCGACGGCGTGCCGGTGGCGGTGGCGGGCGGCGTCGAGTCGATCAGCCTCGTCCAACCGAAGGTCCAGCGGGAGCTGACCCGCAACGCGTGGCTGGAGGCGCATCTGCCGGCGATCTACATGCCGATGATCGAGACCGCCGACATCGTGGCGGAGCGCTATCGGATCTCCCGGGAGGCGCAGGACCACTTCGCCCTGGAGAGCCAGCGACGGACCGCTGCGGCGCAGGAATGCGGGCTGTTCGACGACGAGATTGTCCCGATGAGCGCCGTCATGGCGGTGACCGACAAGGCCACCGGCGAGACCCGGGAGGTCGAGACCCGGCTCGCCAAGGACGAGGGCAACCGCCCGGACACGACCCTGGAGGGGCTGTCCAAGCTCAAGCCCGTGCGCGGGGAGGGGGCCTTCATCACGGCGGGCAATGCCAGCCAGCTCTCGGACGGCGCCTCGGCCAGCGTGCTGATGTCGGCCGACGAGGCGGCGCGGCGCGGCCTCGAACCGCTCGGCATCTTCCGAGGCTTCGCCTCGGCGGGCTGCGGGCCGGACGAGATGGGCATCGGCCCGGTCTTCGCGGTGCCGCGGCTCCTCGAGCGCCAGGGCCTGCGCGTCTCCGACATCGACCTGTGGGAGCTGAACGAGGCCTTCGCGTCCCAGTCGGTCTACTGCCGGGACACGCTCGGGATCGACCCCGAGAAGGTCAACGTCAACGGCGGCGCCATCGCGGTCGGCCACCCGTTCGGCATGTCGGGGGCGCGGCTCGTGGGCCACGCCCTGCTGGAGGGCCGCCGCCGCGGCGCGCGCTACGCCGTCGTGACCATGTGCGTCGCCGGCGGCCAGGGCTGCGCCGGCCTGTTCGAGATCGCCCGGAGCTGAGCCGATGGACCTGCGCTTCACCGACGACGAGATCGCGTTCCGCGACGAGGTCCGGACCTTCTGCAGGACGGAAATCCCGACGGAGATCCGGAAGAAGGTTTCGGAGGGGCGCAGTCTCTCGAAGGAGGACTACGTCACGAGCCAGCGGATCCTCAACGCCAAGGGCTGGGCGGTGCCGCACTGGCCGCAGGAATGGGGGGGCCGGGACTGGACCCCGATCCAGCGCTACATCTACACCGAGGAGCTGTTCCAGGCGGCGGTGCCGCTGCCCCAGCAATTCAACTGCTACATGTTCGGCCCGGTGCTGGCGACCTTCGGGCGGCAGGACCAGAAGGCGCGCTTCCTGCCGCGCGCCGCCAACCTCGACGACTGGTGGTGCCAGGGCTTCTCCGAGCCGGGCGCCGGCTCGGACCTCGCCTCGCTGAAGACCAGGGCGGTGCGCGACGGCGACCACTACGTCGTGGACGGCCAGAAGACCTGGACGACGCTCGGCCAGCACGCCGACTGGATCTTCTGCCTGGTGCGCACCGATTTCGAGGCCAAGAAGCAGCGCGGCATCTCCTTCCTGCTCATCGACATGACGACGCCCGGGATCACCGTGCGGCCGATCCTGACGCTGGAGGGGCGGCACGAGGTCAACGAGGTCTTCTTCGACGCCGTGCGCGTGCCCGTGGAGAACCTAGTCGGCGAGGAGAACCGGGGCTGGGACTACGCGAAGTTCCTGCTCGCCAACGAGCGCACCGGCATCGCCCGGATCGGGCTGACCAAGGAGCGGATCGCCCGCATCAAGCGGCTGGCCCGCGAGATGCCGGCCGGGTCCGGCACGATGTGGGACGATCCCGCCTTCCGCGCCCGCGTCGCGGAGGTCGAGGTCGAGCTGAAGGCCCTGGAGATCACCCAGATGCGGGTGGCGGCCAAGCAGGGAAGGGCGGATTCGGTGGAGCCGGACCCGGCCTCGTCGCTGCTCAAGATCCGCGGCTCGCAGCTCCAGCAGGCGGCGACCGAGCTGCTGGTGGAGCTCGCCGGGCCCTTCGCCCTGGCGGCGCCCGCGCGCGGGGCCGGGGCCAACAACCTGCCCGGCGGCTTCGACTGGGTCGACGCGGCGGCGCCGAGCTACTTCAACAACCGCAAGGTCTCGATCTACGGCGGCTCGAACGAGATCCAGCACAACGTCATCGCCAAGGGCATCCTGGGGTTGTGAGCGGTCGCCTCGCCCCGTCCTCCCCCTCATCCTGAGGTGCCGGGCGCCTCCGACGATTTCCGCGAGGGAACACCATGGATTTCGACCTGAACGAGGACCAGTCGCTCCTGCGCGACAGCGTCGAGCGGCTGGCCGCCGACCTCTACCCGTCGCTGGAGAGCCGGCAGGCGCGCCTCAAGGCGCCCCTCGGCTTCCCCGAGGACGGCTGGGCGGCCTTCGCGGAACTCGGGGTCGCCGGCCTGCCCTTCTCCGAGGACGAGGGCGGCCTCGGCGGCGGCCCGGTCGAGACCATGCTGGTCATGGAGGCGGTGGGCCGCAACCTCGTGGTCGAGCCCCTGCTCGCGAGCCTCGTGCTGGGCTCGACGGCCCTGCGGCTCGGCGGCAGCGCCGCGCAGCGGGAGCGCCTCGTCCCGGGACTCGTCGCCGGCGACCTCCGCCTGACCCTCGCCCACACCGAGCGCCAGTCCCGCTACGACCTCGCCGACGTGGCGACGACCGCCCGGCGCTCCGGCGAGGGCTACGTGCTGAGCGGGGCGAAGAGCGTCGTGCCCAACGCCGACGCGGCCGGCCTGATGGTGGTCTCGGCCCGCGTCTCGGGCGAGCGGCGCGACCCGAGCGGGATCGGCCTGTTCCTCGTCCCGACCGACGCCCCCGGCGTCGCCATCGAGGCCTACCCGACCCAGGACGGCGGCCGGGCCGCCGAGGTGTCCTTCTCCGACGTGACGCTCCCGGCCGACGCGGCGCTCGGCGACCCGGAGGGCGGCCTGCCGCTCCTGGAGCGGGTGGTGGAGCACGGGATCGCGGCGCTCGCCGCCGAGGCGGTGGGCTCCATGGACGCGCTCCACAAGCTCACGGTGGAGTACCTCAAGACCCGCAAGCAGTTCGGCGTCAGCGTCGGCTCGTTCCAGGCGCTGCAGCACCGCGCCGTCGACATGCTGATCCAGCTTGAGCAGGCCCGCTCCATGGCGCTCTACGCCGCCATGATGGTGGACACACCCGAGCCGCGCGCGCGGGCGGCGGCCCTGTCGGCCGTGAAGGTGCAGATCAACAAGGCCTGCCGCTACGTCGGCCAGGAGGCGGTGCAGCTCCACGGCGGCATCGGCATGACGCTCGAGTATATCGGCGCCCACCACTTCAAGCGGCTCGCCATGATCGAGTACCAGCTCGGCGACACCGCCCACCACCTGCGCCGGATCACGCAGGACGAGAACGGCCTGCTGGCGGCGTAGTTCGCCTCAGGCGCTGGCACCGTCCCTGCGGGCGGAGCGGAGCGATCCGGTGGCGCCGCGCGCGAAC
Organism: Methylobacterium sp. 13MFTsu3.1M2; assembly: GCF_900112625.1. NCBI lineage: Bacteria > Pseudomonadati > Pseudomonadota > Alphaproteobacteria > Hyphomicrobiales > Methylobacteriaceae > Methylobacterium > Methylobacterium sp. 13MFTsu3.1M2. Next base: position 110,596 of record NZ_FOMM01000020.1, on the reverse strand, counting down.
GTGTCGCGCTGCCCCGGGCCGCCTCGCTCCGCGCGCGATGACGGAGCGATCAGTTGAACAGCGTGCCGACCCCGCCCTGGACGCGGCCGAGGCCGGCCCGCGCGACGGTGTTGTTGGGGTCGATCGTCGAGGCGCGCTGGTAGTTCTCCATCGCCTCCTTGCGCTGGCCCTGCTTCTCGTAGGCGAGGCCCCGATAGGCCCAGGAGGTGGCGTCCTTGGCATTCACGTTGAGCGCGGCGTTGTAGTCCTCAATCGCCTTCGCGTACTGGTTGGTCGCGATCAGGCTCTGGCCGCGGGCCGCGTAGGGCGCGGCCACGAACGGGTCGCGGTCGATGGCGGCGTCGAAATCGGCGATCGCCTGGGTGTCCTGGCCCTGCTTCTGCTTCACGAGGCCGCGGGCATGGTACGCCTGCGCGGATTCGGGGCTCAGGCGGATCGCGACGTTGAGGTCGTTCAGCGCCTGGTCGAGGTTGCCCTGCGCGCGCTCGACATTGGCCCGGCCGATATAGGCCGGCCCGTAATTCGGATCGATCCCGATCGCCTTGGAGAAGTCCTGCAGCGCCGGGCCGTCGCGGCCGATCTGGCGGTTCGCCAGGGCGCGGTTGTTGTAGGCGGAGGCGGAGTTCGGATCGAGCTGGATCGCCTTGGTGAAGTCGCCGATGGCGTCGTTGAACTGGCCGGCGCGGGCGTAGGCGGCGCCGCGGGTGTTGTAGGCCGCCGCATCGTTCGGGTTGCGCTGCACGACCTCGGTCAGGGAGGCGATGTTGACGTTCGTGGCGCCGGTCGTGTCCTTCTCCAGGACCGCGTATTGCCGCGGGCCGGCCGCGCTGCCGACGGTCTCGCAGCCCGCGAGGCCGGCAGCCGAGACCAAGGCCGCGCCGATCAGTGCCGTCTTCCGTCCCAGCCGGTTGCGTACGTTCATTGCCCCACTCTCCCCGAGGCGTCGCCCGCTCCGCGCGCGCCCGCCCCGCCCCTCACAGTCCAAGAGCCCGCGCCGAGCGCCGGGCACGCCCGAGTTCGGGGCACCGTCGCGCATCACGGTGAAGGCCGGCTTAAGAAGCGCCGCGTCGTGATCCGGCCCCGCCGGTCCCGGCGGGACCGGAGCGGTGCGGGCGGGCTCGAGCGGCAGCATTCGGAACCGACCACGGTGTCGTGGAAGCGGCGGGATGTGGCGAAGGTATGGCTCGACCGTTCCGCGGGACCGCGAACGGCCTTCCGGCGGTCATGCGGCGACGCGGGTGTGCCCTCGAAGCCTCAGGATCCGGTCGGGCCAGGCCCGAGACGCGTGACGTGGCCCATCTTCCTGCCGGGGCGCGCCTCGCCCTTGCCGTACAGGTGCAGGTGGGCGCCGGGCTCGGCCAGCAGGGCGTGCCAGTCGTCGGCCTGGGCGCCGATCAGGTTGCGCATCTCGACGGGCAGGCCGCCGACCCGGCCCGCATCGCCCAGCGGCCAGCCGCAGACGGCGCGCACGTGCTGGGCGAACTGCGAAGTCAGCGCGCCCTCGCTGGTCCAGTGGCCGGAATTGTGCACCCGGGGCGCGATCTCGTTGACCACGAGCCGCTCCGCCCCGTCCTCGCGGACGAGGAACATCTCGACGGCGAGCACGCCGACATAGTCGAGGGCGTCGGCGATCCGCCGGGCGATCTCGACGGCGGCGCGGCCCGTTTCGGCGGACACGCCGGGCGCCGGCACCCGGGTCAGGGCGAGGATGTGGTCGCGGTGCTCGTTCTCGCAGAGGTCGTAGGCCGCGAAGCTGCCGTCGCGCCCGCGCGCGCCCACCACCGAGACCTCGCGCTCGAACGGCACGAAGCCCTCCAGGATCAGCGGCGCGCCGCCGAACTCGGCGAACAGGGCATTGCGGTCGCCCTCGGCCCGCTCGCGGAGCATGCGCTGCCCCTTGCCGTCGTAGCCGAAGCGGCGGGTCTTGAGCACGGCCGGCAGGCCGATCACCTCGATCGCCCGGTCGAGGTCGTCGGGCGTGTCCACCGCCCGGAACGGCGCCGTCGGAATGCCCAGGCCGTTGATGAACTCCTTCTCGGAGAGCCGGTCCTGCGTGGTCGAGAGCGCGCGCGCGTTCGGGTGCAGGACGGCGTGCCGGGCGAGGACGTCGGCGGTTGCGTGCGGGATGTTCTCGAACTCGTAGGTCACGACGTCGACGCCGCGGGCGAAATCCGCCAGCGCCGCGGCGTCGTCGTAGGCCGCGCAGGTGGTCCGGGCGGCCACGTCGAAGGCGGGGCTGTCCGCGTCGGGCGCGTAGACATGCGCCTTGAGGCCGTAATCGGCCGCCGCGAGCGCGATCATGCGCCCGAGCTGGCCCCCACCGACGATGCCGAGGATGGAGCCGGGGCCGAGGATCTTGTCCGTCACGCGTTCTCTTCCGTCACCGGCCGTTCGGCCACCGAGGCGCTCTGGGCCGCGCGCCACGCCTCCAGGCGCTCCGCCAAGTCCGGGTCGGTCAGCGCCAGGACGGCGGCGGCGAGCAGGGCCGCGTTCACCGCCCCGGCCCGGCCGATCGCCAGGGTCCCCACCGGGATGCCGGCCGGCATCTGGACGATGGAGAGCAGGCTGTCCTGGCCGGAGAGGGCCTTCGACTCCACCGGCACGCCGAAGACCGGCAGGCGGGTCATCGCGGCCGCCATGCCGGGCAGGTGCGCGGCGCCGCCCGCACCGGCGATCACCACCTTGAGGCCGGCTGCGACCGCGCCCTTGGCGAAGGCGACGAGCCGGTCCGGCGTGCGGTGGGCCGACACGATGCGCGCGTCGTAGGGTACGCCGAGCGCGTCGAGCGTCTCGGCGGCATGACGCATGGTCGCCCAGTCGGACTGGCTGCCCATGATGATCGCGACCGGAGGAGGCGACGCCATCGTTGATCCCGGCAAAAGAGGGCGCTTACAGGCGGCGCGGGCCTGCGGCAAGGCGGGGCCGGAGGGCGTCCACCGGCATCAGGCGATGATGTCCGGCGTGAGCGCGTCCTCGATGTGATAGATGCGGTCGCGCAGCGTGAGCTTGCGCTTCTTCAGGCGCTGGATCTGGAGCTGGTCCCCGGCAACGCTGCGCTCCAGCGCCTCGATGGCGCTGTCGAGATCCCGGTGCTCCTCGCGCAGCCGCGCCAGTTCGCCCAGGAGGTCCGACTGCGCACCCTCACCCGCCTCGTCCGCCATCGTCACCTGAGAACCCGAAGACCGTTCGTCGCCCGAGAGCATGCGTCACGCTCCGGCGCCGGACAAGGCGGCGCGGTAAGCAATCATCAGACTTAGCAGCAGAAAACGCTTCGACAGGTCCGGCATCCTGTGCCAATCTCGTTGTGTCGAAACGATGACAGGAGATTCGACTCATGTCGCTGCAGACGCATCTGAACCAACTCGCCCGGAAGCACGAAGCCCTCGAGCGCGAGATTCAGGAAGCGATCCACAGACCTTCGGCGAACGACCTCCACATCGCCGAGCTGAAGCGACGGAAACTCCTCCTCAAGGACGAGATCAACAAGCTTCAGGCGGGCAACGACACGTTGCACTGACGCCTGAGACGTCCAATCCGATAGCGAATTCACGCTGACGACCGCCGCATCGGGAGCCCCGGTGCGGCGGTTTTCTCATGGGGGGCACCGAGCCGCGGCCGTCACGCCCGTGGCCACTCCCTCCCGTGGCCACTCCCGTGCGCGCGAGAATGGGCTACTCTGCGACCCGCCGCCGGAGAGCGGTCCGCGAGGAAACGCCCAACCGATGACGAGAGCCAGCCTGCCGGGCCGCTACCCGGAGATCTACGAATCGGCCTGCCGCGACCCCGAGGCGTTCTGGCTCGGTGCGACGCGGGCCCTCGACTGGGCGCGGGCGCCGGAGCGGGCCTTCGCGCCGGATTCCGGCCCCTACGGACGCTGGTTCCCGGACGGCACCCTGAACGCCTGCCACAACGCGGTGGACCGCCACGCGGACGGGGCCCGGGCGGATCAGGTGGCGATCCGCTACGACTCGCCCGTGACCGGGACCAAGCGCAGCATCACCTACCGGGCGCTGCGCGACGAGGTGGCGGTGCTGGCCGCCGTGCTGGCCGACCTCGGCGTCGGCAAGGGCGACCGGGTGATCCTGTACATGCCGATGGTGCCCGAGGCGCTGTTCGGCATGCTGGCCTGCGCCCGGCTCGGCGCGGTTCACTCGGTGGTGTTCGGCGGCTTCGCGGCCAACGAGCTGGCGGTGCGGATCGAGGACGCGGCGCCGAAGGTGGTGCTCGCCGCCTCCTGCGGGATCGAGCCGAACCGCGTGGTCGCCTACAAGCCGCTCCTCGACGCGGCGATCGCGGCCTCGCGGCACAAGCCGGAGGCCTGCCTGATCCTCCAGCGCCCGCAAGGGCCCGCGACCCTCGTCGCGGACCGGGATCGCGACTGGGGTGAGACCGTGGCGGCCGCCCGGACGGCGGGGCGGAGCGCGGCGTGCGTGCCGGTCGCCGCCACCGACCCGCTCTACGTCCTCTACACCTCCGGCACGACCGGGAAGCCGAAGGGCGTGGTCCGCGATACCGGTGGCTACCTCGTCGCCATGGCCTGGTCGATGCCGAACCTCTACGGCGTCCAGCCCGGCGAGACCTACTTCTGCGCCTCCGACATCGGCTGGGTCGTCGGTCATTCCTACATCGTCTACGCGCCGCTCCTGCACGGCTGCACCACGGTCCTCTACGAGGGAAAACCTGTCGGCACGCCCGATGCCGGTGCCTTCTGGCGGGTGGTCGCCGAGTACGGGGTGGTCTGCCTGTTCACCGCGCCCACGGCCCTGCGGGCGATCAAGAAGGAGGATTCGAAGGGCGCCCGGATCGCCGATCACGACCTCTCGGCCTTCCGCAGCCTGTTCCTGGCGGGCGAGCGCGCTGACCCCGACTCGGTCGCCTGGGCCGAGCGCGTATTGGGCCGACCGGTCGTCGACCACTGGTGGCAGACCGAGACCGGCTGGCCGATCGCCGGCAACCCGATGGGCCTCGGCCTCCTGCCGGTGAAGCACGGCAGCACCTGCGTGCCGATGCCGGGTTACCGGGTCGAAGTCCTGGACGAGGGCGGGAAGCCGGTTCCGGCGGGGACCATGGGCACCATCGCGATCCGCCTGCCCCTGCCGCCCGGCTGCCTGCCGACCCTCTGGGGCTCGGACGACCGTATGCGGTCGAGTTACCTCGCCACCTTCCCGGGCTACTACGACACGTCGGATGCCGGGGTGATCGACGCCGACGGCTACATCACGGTCCTGGGACGGACCGACGACATCATCAACGTCGCGGGCCACCGTCTGTCCACCGGCGGCATGGAGGCGGTGCTGGCGAGCCACCCGGACGTGGCGGAATGCGCGGTCATCGGCATCCGCGACGCGCTGAAGGGAGAGGTGCCCTGCGGGTTCGTGGTGCTGAAGGCCGGCGTCGCCCGGCCGACCGAGACGATCGAGCGGGAACTCGTCGCCAAGGTGCGGGACGAGATCGGCCCGGTGGCGGCCTTCAAGCTGGCGCTGACCGTGCCGCGGCTGCCCAAGACCCGGTCGGGGAAGATCCTGCGGGCCACGATGAAGCGCATCGCCGATCACGAGCCGTGGACGATGCCGGCGACGATCGACGACGCGGCGGCCCTCGACGAGATCGGCGACAGCCTGAAGGACCGGGAGATCGGCGCGGACCGGTAGGGTGCCGGACCGCGCCGCTTGCGCGTTGACGGGCGATCGCGGCCCGCCTCAATCCGCGTCGGCGCCGTCGTCGTCGGTGTCGATATCGACCGTCGGCGCCGGCTGCGTCAGGGCGGGCGCGTAGGTCCCCGCGGTCGGACCCGTGGTGACCGAGGCCGGGACGCGCCGGGCGTTCGGCTCGGACGGGATCAGCGTCGCGGTGGCGGCCACGAGGCCGGCGAGGGACCGGACATCCTGCGGCTGCCGCGGATCGCGCGAGATCAGCGTCGCCTCCTGTTGCAGGCGGAGATTGCAGGCCTCCGAAGGCAGGCCGCCGTTCGGCGTGCAGGCGTCGTGGCGGGCGCAGGCGGCATCGAGGGCGTCGATCGGCGGGAGGGGCGCGTTGTTGCCCGGTCCGCAGTAATTCCCGTGGATCAGCATCTTGGGGCCGCCGAAGGCGGCGGGCTGGGCCTGGGCGGTGCCCGCGAGGGCGGCGCAGCCGGCGGCCAGGGCGAGCGGGACGGCGAGTCTGGTGAGCATCATCTGGACCTCGGGCGATCTCGCCCCCTCAGGCGGTTCGCGTCGATTGCCGCGATGCGGCGACAGGCCAGGAAACGGGCGGCCACATCCGCAAGTTCCCGCAACGCCCGCTCGCAGAGGTGCTCTGCCGCACCGCACTGGCCGGCGCGCCCGTCCTGGGCCAGAGTGAACCCTCCACCAGGAGTTGCCGATGACCGCTCGCCTGTTCGAACCGCTGACGCTCGACGCGCTGACGCTCGAGAACCGCATCCTCGTCGCGCCGATGTGCCAGTACTCGGCGCGGGACGGCGAGGCGACCGACTGGCACATGATGCATCTCGGCCAGCTCGCCATGTCGGGGGCTGGCCTGCTGACCCTGGAGGCCACCGCGGTCTCCCCGGAGGCGCGGATCACCGCCTGGGATCTCGGCCTCTACAACGACGGCTGCGAGCGGGCGCTGGGTCGGGTGCTCGACGCCGTGCGCGAGTACGCGCCGATCCCGGTCTGCATCCAGATCGCCCATGCCGGGCGCAAGGCGTCCAGCGAGGCCCCCTGGGCCGGCGGCCAGCAGATCGCGCCGGAGCACGCCTACGGCTGGCGCACCGAGGCGCCCTCGGCGGTCGCGCACGGGGAGGGCGAGGTCCCGCCCCACGCCCTCGACGCCGCCGACCTGAAGCGCGTCCGCGACCAGTTCGTGGCCACCGCCAAGCGGGCCGTGCGCCTCGGCATCGAGGCCGTCGAGCTGCACGGCGCCCACGGCTACCTGCTGCACCAGTTCCTGTCGCCGATCGCCAACAAGCGGACAGATGAATACGGCGGCAGCCTCGCCAACCGCATGCGCTTCCCCCTGGAGGTCTACGACGCGGTGCGGGATGTCGTCCCCGCCGGCAGCCCGGTCTGGCTGCGGGTCTCGGCCACCGACTGGGTCGAGGACGGCTGGGATCTCGACGAGACGGTGGAGCTGGCCCAGGCCCTCAAGCGGGCCGGATCGCCGGCGCTCCACGTCTCCACGGGCGGCGTCTCGCCCAAGCAGGCGATCAGGCTCGGGCCGGGCTATCAGGTGCCCTACGCCGAGCGGATCAAGGCGGAGACCGGGCTCACCACCATCGCGGTCGGGCTGATCACCGAGGCCCGGCAGGCGGAGACGATCCTGCAGGAGGGCCGGGCGGACGCGATCTCGCTCGCCCGCGCCATGCTGTACGATCCGCGCTGGCCCTGGCACGCCGCCGCCGAGCTCGGCGCCCGGGTGCGCGCGCCCAAGCAGTACTGGCGCTCGCAGCCGCGGGAGTACAAGGACCTGTTCAAGGACACGGCCTTCGGCCAGCGCTGAGGGCGGCCCTCACCGCGGCAGCGCGCCGACCAGCGGCCCGAGAGGGCGGCTGATGTCGGTGCGGCCGAGGTTCGGCGCGTAGAGGCTGGAGACCGAGCCGTCGAGGAACAGGGCGTTCCGGCAGCCGAGATCGTCGCGGAACAGCCGCGCGAAGGCGCCGAAGGTCACCGGGCGCTCGGAGATCGCGAAGATCGCCACGTGCCCGTCGCCGGGCACGCCGACGCCGTTGCGGATCTTCTGGCTCGGCCCGTCGGCGGCGATCTTCGGGTGGATCTGGCCGTCGATCACCAGCATCGGCCCGGACTGCGTGGCGAAATCCGGCCGGATCTTCGCCCGCAGGTAGCGGGACGTGTCGACCACCCCGGCGCGCTCACCCTTCAGCCAGAAGATCCCGTTGGGCTTCAGGTGGAAATTGCCCGGCCCGTCCGCCGTGGAGACGCGCTTCAGCTCGTGCCCGTTCTCGACGTAGAGGCCGACCGGCGCCTGGTCCTTGTCGTACATGCCGGCGTTCATCGCGAAGGCGAGGCGGCCGCCCTGCTTCTCGGCGAGGGTGCCGAGGGCGCCGTAGGGCTTGCCGTCGTCCTGGAGCCAGAACAGCCGCAGCCGCTGCTTCCGGAGGTCGATGGTGCAGACCGTGAAGGTCTCACCCTGCGCCTCGACCGCCCGGCAGGGCTCCGTCGCGGCCGGGGCGGCCGCCCGGGCCGGGGCCGCGAGGGCGAGCAGCGTGATCAAGAGGGCGTGAGCCGGGCGCAGCATCATCATTCGTTCCAGGCAGCTCGGGGACGGCGAGTCGGGGACGGCGAAGCTCGTTCGGCCCGCCCTTCGCCCTGGAAAGCGGCGAATTTCGTGTCCGAGCCGCGCCCGGATGGGTCCGGACGCGGCCGGGTGCGTCTCGCGACCGCGCGCCGCGGCCGGGGCTGGACCGTTTTACCGGTTCGAGCGTTCTTAGCCGCAGAGGGCGTGTTTCCACGGAGATGACGTGATGAAGGGTGCAGTGCTCGGCTCGGCCCTGCTGGCGGCGGGTGCTCTGGCCTTGGCGCCGGCCAGCGCGGACGCGCGCGGCTTCGGCGGCGGCGGCTTCCATGGCGGCGGTTTCGGCGGCGGCTTCCACGGTGGCGGGTTCGGCGGCGGCTTCCGCGGCGGCGGGTTCGGCGGCTTCCGCAACGGCGGCTTCGGCGGCGGCTTCCGCGGCGTCGGCTTCCGTCCGGGCGGCTTCGGCTACGGCCGCGGCTTCTACGGCCGGGGCTACGGCTGGCGCGGCGGTTACGGCTACCGCGGCGGCTACGGCTACGGGCTCGGCGGCCTGGGCCTCGGCGTCGGGCTCGGCCTCGCGGCCGGTGGTCTCTACGGCGGCTACGGCTACCCGGGTTACGGCTACGGTTACGGCGGCGGCTACGCCCCCGTCGGCTACGGGTACGGCGGCGATTACGGCTACGGCGGCGGCTGTTACACGGTCCCGCGGGTGCGCTGGACGCCCTACGGCTACCGGCGGGTTCTGGTCGAGCGCTGCTACTGAGCCTCGATCGAGCGTGAAAAGAACGGGACAGGCCGCCTCCGGGCGGCCTTTTCCTTTCCGTTTGCTTGCGTGATCCGCCGCATCGTTGGACAGCTCTGCCCGGGACGCTGATACTGGTATCGGGCGGCGGGAGGCGGTGATGAGTTCAGCAACCGGGCAGGGGCCCACGGGCGTGGACGCGGTCGAGATCCGCGACGCCAGCCTCACCGCCTTCTACCGATCGATGACGCCGCCGGAGCGGCACACCTTCTGGGCGTGCGCCGCCGGCTGGTGCCTCGACGGCATGGACTTCATGATCTACCCGCTGGTGATCGGCACGATCATGGCGCTGTGGCACGTCGATGCCGGCACGGCCGGGCTCGCCGCCACGGTGACGCTGCTGGCCTCGGCGCTCGGCGGCTGGCTCGCGGGCTTCGTCGCCGACCGCATCGGCCGGGTGCTGACGCTGCAGATCACGATCCTCTGGTTCTCGCTGTTCTCCCTCCTCTGCGCCTTCGTGCAGAACTTCGAGCAGCTGCTCATCGCGCGGGCGCTGCTCGGCCTCGGCTTCGGCGGCGAGTGGGCGGCCGGCGCCGTGCTGATCGGCGAGACGATCCGGGCCGAGTATCGCGGCCGGGCGGTGGGCTCGGTCCAGTCCGGCTGGGCGATCGGCTGGGGCCTCGCGGTCCTGTCGCAGGCGGTGCTGTTCTCGCTTCTGCCGCCCGAGACCGCGTGGCGCTGGATGTTCGCGGTGGGCGCGCTGCCGGCGCTGCTGGTGTTCTACCTGCGCCGCTACGTGAAGGAGCCGGAGGTCGCCGCCGAATCCCGCGCCCGGGCCGCCGCCACGGGCGACCGGCCGCAGATCTGGGAGATCTTCTCCGGCCCGATCCTCAAGACGACGCTGCTCGCCTCCCTGGCGGCGGCGGGCTGCCAGGGCGGCTACTACGCGATCACCACCTGGGTGCCGCGCTTCCTGACCACCGAGCGCCACCTGTCGATCGTGTCCTCCACCGGCTACCTCGCGGCCCTGATCATCGGCTCGTTCACCGGCTACCTCGTGGGCGCGTGGCTCGCCGACCGGCTCGGCCGGCGGCCGCTCTTCCTGATCTTCTCGCTGGGCGCCATCGCGGTGATCGTGGCCTACACGCAGATCCCGCTCTCGAACGGCGTGCTCTGGGTGCTGGGCTTCCCGCTGGGCTTCTTCGCCTCCGGCTACTTCTCCGGCATGGGCGCCTTCCTGACCGAACTGTACCCGACCCGCCTGCGCGGCTCGGGGCAGGGGTTCTGCTACAATTTCGGCCGCGGCATCGGCGCCCTGTTCCCGGCGCTGGTCGGCTACCTCGCAGAGCGCGCCGGCCTCGCCTCGGCCATCGCGATCTTCGCGGCCGTCGCCTACGGGATCTTCTTCCTGGCGGCCTTCGCGCTGCCCGAGACGCGCGGCAAGGTCCTGCACGCGGATTCCTGATCATGCCCGAGATCCGAGACTGCCCCGCCCCGGACCCGCATCCGGAAGGCCCGACCCGCTACGCCGTGCCGGAGGGTGCGGTCGACACGCACGCCCACGTCATCGGCCTGCCGCCGGACTATCCCCTGGTGGCGGACCGCAGCTACACGCCCCCGGCGGCGCCGGCCGAGCGGTATCTGGCGATGCTCGACGGGACCGGCATGGCCAACGGCGTGCTGATCCAGGTCAGCGTGCACGGCACCGACAACCGGCTGATGGTCGAGACGCTGCGCGCCCACCGGCAGCGCCTGCGCGGCGTCGCGGTGATCCCGCTCGGCCTGCCCGACGCGGAGCTCGCCGCGCTGAAGGAGGCCGGAATCGTCGGCCTGCGCCTCAACGTCCTGTTCGGCGGCGGGGTCGGGCTCGACGCGGTCGAGTCCTACGGGGCGCTCGCCCGCGAGATGGGCTGGCACCTCCAGTTCCTGCTCGATGCTCGCGAGCTGCCGCCGATCGCCGGCCGCCTGTCGCGGCTGCCCGTGCCGCTGGTCTTCGACCATATGGGGCACATGCCGACCTCGGCCGGTCTGGACCACCCGGGCTTCGTGGCGCTGCTCGGCCTCGTCGCCGACGGCAACTGGGTGAAGCTCTCGGGTGCCTTCCGGGATTCCGTGACCGGGCCCCCCTACGCCGACACGATCCCCTTCGCCCGGGCGCTCAACGACGCCGCGCCGGACCGCTGCCTCTGGGGCTCGGACTGGCCGCACGTGGCCGCCTGGGACGGGCCGCCGCGGACGCGGGACCTCCTCGACCTGATGGCCGACTGGGTGCCGGACGCGGCCAGGCGCCGGATGGTGTTCGTGGACAACCCACGGCGGCTCTACGGCTTCGGGTAGGGGCGGCCGTTCAACGGCCGCCGGAGAGCCCGCCGACATCGCGCGCGCAGCGAAGCACCCCAGGTTCGCGCGAGGCCCGGAAAGCGGAGCGCGGCGTCTCCGTCAGACCCGCAGGTCGACGCTCTGGCCCTGTCCGGGAGGGGCCGGCGGGCCGGCGCTCGCCGCCTGGGCGGCGCTGTCCGCCACCAGCCCGGCGACCGCCTTGTCGGCGGAGAGCTGCTGCTTGGCGACGGCGATGCCGATCTGCTGGTTCTGGGACGAACCCAGCATCTGGACGGCGGCTGCGGCGATCGAATCCATGCCGCCGATCCTGGACCACCGGTCTGAATCCCGCGTTACCCGGATCCGGCGCCTTTGACCGGTCGCGCTCACCCGTCGAGGAAACCCCGCTGCCGCGCCCGGTAGCCGCCGATCGCCGTGACGCACAGGAACGACACGCCGGCCAGCGCCGTGCCGAACACCGCGATCGGCCACCAGTGGCCCTGGAAGCGCTCGGCCAGCACGGTGCCGACGATCGGCGTCAGGCCGCCGGCGAGCGCCCCGCAGAACTGGTACGCGATGGAGATCGCCGTGTAGCGCACCCGCGTCGGGAACGCGCCCGCGAGGTAGCCGGCGATCACCGCGTAGAAGGTCGCGCTGCCGACCACGTTGAGGGCGAGACCCAGCACGATCAGCGGCACAGACTTGGTCTCGACCAGCCAGAACAGCGGGTAGGGGGCCAGCATCGCCCAGACCAGCGTCCCCTGGAGGAACAGCCGCTCGTTGCGGATCAGCTCGGCGATCCGGGCGCCCACCGGGGTCATCACCAGCTGGACCACGGCGGCGATCAGCAGGGCGTCGAGGATCGTCGCCCGCGCGATGCCGAGATACTGCGTGGTGAACGCGATCATGAAGGTGTTGAACAGGTAGACCGAGGCGATCGCGAAGGTGTTGGCCCCCGCCGCCAGCAGCACCGGCTTCAGGCAGGTCGTCAGCACCTCGCGCACCGGCGCCGGCGGCGGCCCGCCGGCGGCCCGGGCCTTCTCGAAGGCCGGGGATTCCGCGACGCCGAGGCGGATCGCGAGCCCGACGCCGAGCAGCAGGATGCTGACGAGGAACGGCACCCGCCAGCCCCAGGTCAGGAAGCTCTCCTTGTCGAGGAGGCCCGCGAGCCGGAAGGCCAGCAGCGACAGGATCTGCCCGGCCGGGCTGCCGAGCTGCGCGAAGGAGGCGAAGAAGGTGTTGCGCCCGGCCGGCGCGTGCTCGGCGGCCATCAGCACCGCCCCACCCCACTCGCCGCCGACCGCGAGACCCTGGATCAGCCGCAGGACGACCAGCATCACCGGCGCCCAGAGGCCGACCGACGCGTAGGTCGGCAGCAGGCCGATACACGAGGTGGCGATGCCCATCATCACGAGCGTCGCCACCAGGGCGCGCTTGCGCCCGAACCGGTCGCCGAGATGGCCGAAAATCAGGCCGCCGAGTGGCCGTGCGAGGAAGCCGACCGCGAAGGTGCCGAAGGCCGAGAGCGTCGCGATGTAGGGCGATTCCGCCGTGAAGAAGAGCGGCCCGAACACCAGGGCCGCCGCCGTGCCGTAGATGAAGAAGTCGTACCACTCGATCGTGGTGCCCACGAAGGCCGCGAGCGCCGCGCGCGCCGACTGGTTCTGTCCGGGCCCGGCGGCCGGGCTTGCGGTCGTGACGGCCATCGATCCTCGCGCGGCATTATGAATTCAAACGCCGCCCTGCATGCGCCAGTCTGCCGGCCGACCGCAACGCCTGCACGCGACAGGGCGGGCGTTTCATCCGCCGCAGCCGGGCTCCGTCTCAGAAACTCGGCGGCGTGCAGGCGCTCACCACCTCGCAGGGGTTGGGCCCGACACAGCGGAATCGGTGCGGGCGGCGGCTGTCGAAGCTGTAGGCGTCGCCGGGGCCGAGGATCCGGCGCTCGGCATCGACCGTCACCTCCAGGCGCCCGGAGAGCACGATGCCACCCTCCTCGCCCTCGTGGGAGAGCGGCACCCGGCCAGTATCGGCGCCCGGCTCGTAGCGCTCCTTGAGGATCTGGAGCTTGCGCCCGAACAGGCTGTCGCCGACCTGACGGTACGAAATCGCCCCCTTGGCGGCCCGGCGGCCGATCTCGGTGAGGTCCTCGGCGGCGAAGAACGCCTTGCGCTCCGGCTCCGGCTCCAGGGCGAAGAACTCGGCCATGCCGATCGGCACCCCGTCGAGGATCCGCTTCAGGGCGCCCACCGACGGGTTCACCCGGTTGGCCTCGATCAGCGAGATCGCGGAGTTGGTCACGCCGGCGCGCTTGGCGAGGGTCCGCTGCGACAGGCCGTGGCGGGCCCGAACGAAGCGCAGGCGCGCGCCGACATCGATGCTCATCCGGCCAGGGCCCGTTTCAGGTGTTGCGGATCCCGCAACGGTGCCACCCGCGGCCCCGATCCTGCAAGGGGTTGGCGGCGACCAGAAAAGGACTTGTTGCCCGATCGGCGAAGGTGTCCCCTGGTCCCGCCGCCGATCCGCGTCGCCCGTCCCGGAGAACCGCCCATGACCGACCATCCGCTCCGCAACACGCCCGCGATGGACGCCTTCTGGATGCCGTTCACGGCCAACCGCCAGTTCAAGGCGGCGCCGCGCCTGCTCGTCTCGGCCGAGGGCATGCACTACACCGCCGACGACGGCCGCAAGGTCCTCGACGGCTCCGCGGGCCTCTGGTGCGTCAACGCCGGCCACGGGCGGCGGGGCATCGCGGCGGCCGTGGAGCGCCAGCTCGCGACCCTCGACTTCGCCCCGACCTTCCAGATGGGCCACCCCGTCGCCTTCGAGTTCGCCGAGCGCCTCGCCGAGATCGCCCCGGGCGGTCCGGACAAGCGCCTCGACCGGGTGTTCTTCACCAATTCCGGCTCGGAATCGGTCGACACCGCCCTCAAGATCGCGCTCGCCTACCAGCGGGCGATCGGGCAGGGAACGCGGACCCGGCTCGTCGGCCGCGAGCGCGGCTATCATGGCGTCGGCTTCGGCGGCCTGTCGGTCGGCGGCATCGTGTCGAACCGGCGGGTCTTCCCGCAGCTCAACGGCACCGACCACCTGCGCCACACCCACGACCCGGCCCGCAACGCCTTCGTGAAGGGCCAGCCCGAGCACGGGGCGGAGCTCGCCGAGGATCTGGAGCGGCTGGTGGCGCTGCACGGCGCCGAGACCATCGCGGCCTGCATCGTCGAGCCGGTAGCGGGCTCCACGGGCGTGCTGATCCCGCCGAAGGGCTACCTCGAGCGCCTGCGCGAGATCTGCACCAAGCACGGCATCCTGCTGATCTTCGACGAGGTCATCTCCGGCTTCGGCCGCCTGGGTGCGCCCTTCGCGACCGACTTCTTCGGCGTCGTCCCCGACCTCGTGACCAGCGCCAAGGGCCTGACCAACGGCACGGTGCCGATGGGCGCGGTCTTCGCGAGCCGCGCGGTCCACGACGCGCTGATGCAGGGTCCGGATGGGATCGAGCTGTTCCACGGCTACACCTATTCCGGGCACCCGATCGCCTGCGCGGCCGGCATCGCGACGCTCGACATCTACCGGGAGGAGGGTCTGCTCACCCGCGTCGCCGACATCGCCGACGACTGGGCGGCGGCGATCCACGATCTGCGCGGGCGCAAGGGCGTCATCGACATCCGGACCATCGGGCTCGTCGCCGGCGTCGAGCTGGCGCCGCGCCCGGACGCGCCGGGCAAGCGCGCCTACGACGTGTTCGTGGACTGCTTCGAGCGCGGCCTGCTCACCCGGGTGACCGGCGACATCATCGCCCTGTCGCCGCCGCTGATCATCGAGCGCGGCCAGATCGGCGAGATCGTCGACATCCTCGGCGCCGCGATCGACCGGGTCGCCTGAGAGCTTTCTCGGCTGCCCCACCGTCTTTGCGAGCGGAGCGAAGCAATCCAGGATAGCGCCATGCTTCGAAACCGCGCGCTGCCCTGGGTCGCTTCGCTACGCTCGCGATGACGTGGGGCTTGCGATCACACAACCCTTGCGCGCCGCACAGGCGTCCCCGCCGCGCGGCGGGGTTGTCGCGACACCACCCGCGCCCATCTGCCCCGGACCCGGATTTAAGCCGGGCACGAGGGTTTCCATGTCGAACACCGCCCTGATCGTCGGCGCCAGCGGGATCGTCGGCAGCGCCACCGCGGCGCTGCTGACCCAGGAAGGCTGGATGGTCGCGGGCCTCGCCCGTCACCCGGTGCAGCAGGACGGCGTCGCGCCGGTGGCGGGCGACCTGCAGGATCCGGCCTCCCTGGAGGAGGCGCTCTCCGACCTCGCCCCGAGCCACGTGTTCCTGGCGACCTGGCAGCGGCGTCCGACCGAGGCGGAGATGATCCGCGTCAACCGGGCGATGGTGGAGAACCTGCTCGACGCGCTCCGCCCCAAGAAGAGCGTCCGCCACGTCGCCCTGGTGACCGGGCTGAAGCACTATCTCGGCCCGTTCGAGGCCTACGGCAAAGGCACCCTGCCGCAGACGCCGTTCCGCGAGGACCAGGGCCGCCTCGACATCGAGAATTTCTACTACGCCCAGGAGGACGCCGTGTTCGCGGCCGCCGCGCGCGACGGCTTCACCTGGAGCGTGCACCGCCCGCACACGATCATCGGCAAGGCGGTGGGCAACGCCATGAACATGGGCACGACGCTCGCCTGCTACGCCACCCTGTGCCGGGAGCTGGGACGCCCGTTCATCTTCCCGGGCTCCGCCGCGCAGTGGAACGGCCTCACCGACATGACCGACGCGCGGCTTCTCGCCCGCCAGCTTCTCTGGGCCTCGACCGAGCCGAGGGCCGCCAACGAGGCGTTCAACGTCGTCGACGGCGACGTCTTCCGCTGGAGCTGGATGTGGGGCCGGATCGCCGCGTGGTTTGGGATCGAGGCGGTGCCGTTCGACGGCACGCACCGGCCGCTGGAGCCCCGGATGGCGCAGGACGGCCCGGCCTGGGCCGAGATCGCGGCGCGCCACGGCCTCGCCGAGCCGAACCTCGAGAAGCTGGCCTCGCCCTGGCACACGGATGCCGATCTCGGCCGGCCGATCGAGGTCGTCACCGACATGAGCAAGAGCCGCCGCCTCGGCTTCACGACCTACCAGCCGACCGACGACGCGTTCTACGACCTGTTCGCCCAGCTCCGCGCGGACCGGCTGATCCCCTGACGGAGGACACCACCGTCATCGCGAGCGCAGCGAAGCGACCCAGGGATGCACGACGCCCGTGAGCGCAGCGCTGCCCTGGATTGCTTCGCTGCGCTCGCAAAGACGGCGGCGGATCAGGAGACCTTCCGCTCCGTCCCGCACCACTCGGCCACGAACAGCGCCATGGTGGTCGTGATCCGCTTCACCGAGGCGAGGCTCACGCGCTCGTCGAAGCCGTGGATGTTCTGGGAGGTCGGGCCGTAGCAGAGGGCCGGCACCCGGTCGTAGAGAGCGTGGACGCGGGTATCGAGGTAGCCCGCCGTCATGAAGCTCTGGAGCGGCGACCCGATCGCCCGCTCGTGGGCGCGGCCGAGCACCGCCTCGGCCTCCGAGCCTTCCTCCAGCACGTAACCCTCAGCGAAGAAGCCGTTGAACACCACCCGCGGCGGGCTGTTGGCCAGGAACGGGTCGGTGCGGGAGAAGGACGCCACCGCGGCCTCGATCTCGGCGGCGGCCTGCGCGGCGCTCACGCCGGGGTAGAGCGCCACCCGGCAGTGGATCCGGCACCAAGCCGGGACCGAGGAGGCCCAGTCGCCGCCCTCGATCTTGCCGATGTTGAGGTTGATCGGGTGGTCCTCGGTCTCGAAATGCGGGTGCGCGGCCTTCTCGGCGTTCCAGCGGGCCTCGACATCGCGCAGCGCGCCGATCACCCGGTACGTGGCGTCGATGGCGTTGGCGCCGGCGCCCATCTCGCGGACATGGACCGGGACGCCCCGCACCTCGACGGTGAACCAGAGCACGCCGGTATTGGCGCGCACGAGCTTCTCGTCCTCCGGCTCGGGGATCAGCACGGCGTCGGCGCGGTAGCCGCGCAGATGGGTCATCAGGGCGCCGTTGCCGGTGGATTCCTCCTCGACCACCGACTGCACCGTCACGGAGGCCGCCGGCTGCAGGCCGAGGCGCGCCAGGGCGTCGAGGGCGAACAGGTTGGCGGCGTGCCCGGCCTTCATGTCGCCGGCGCCGCGGCCGTACATCCAGTCGCCCTGGATCACCGGATCGAAGGGCCGGTGGGTCCAGAGGTCGAGGGGCCCCGGCGGCACGACGTCGACATGGGCCTGCAGGATCAGCGAGCGCCCGGTCTCGGTGCCCGGCCTGTGGTGGCAGACGACGATCGGCGCGTCAGAATGGTGCGCGGCGTCGATCTTCGAGCCGCCCGGATGGGCCGCGATGGCGTCCCGGTCCATGGCGAAGCGCTCGGTGGCGTAGCCGCGGGCACGGAACTGGTCGAAGACGTAGTCCTGGCAGGCATGCTCCTCCCCGCGCAGGGACGCGAACCGGACGAGCGCCTGCGTGTGGGCGACCTGATCGGCGAAGCCCTCCGCCACGGAGGCTTCGATCTCGGCGGCGAGGGTGGGGTCGAGGGCCATGGAAACTCCGAACCGTCTGCGGCCGGGAGGAAGCGCCCGGGCCCGGGCCGCTGTCAACCGGCGGTTGCCGAGAGCATGGCGCGTGCCGGAACCGGGATCCTAGGTCACATCCGGGAGCGCCGTCCGCACCTGCTCGGCGAACCGCGCGAAGGCCGCGCTCGGCCGGTCGTCGGCGCGGTGGACCAGCAGCGTCGGGACGTGCCCGTCCCCGTCGGGCACCGGGTGAACCGAGACCCGGCCCGCGCGGTGCGCCGGCTCTGCCACGGCCCGCGGAACCAGGGTCACGCCCAGGCCGGCCGCCACGCAGCCGAGGATGCCGTCGAGGGTCCCGAATTCCATGCGTCGCACATGCACGAGGCCCTGGCGGGCCAGGAACGCCTCCAGGCGCCTCCGGTACGAGCAGCCGGCCCGGAACACGAGCACCTTCGCGTCGCGCGCCCGGGCCAGCCGGTCGAGCAGCGCCGCGAGGTCGCCGACGGCCGGGTGCGCCACCAGCACCAGCTCCTCCGTGAAGACCGGGAGCCCGACGAGGTCGGCCTGCGCGACCGGGCCGGCCACGAAGGCCCCCTCCAGGCTCCGGTCGAGGACCCGGGCGATCAGGTGCTCGGTCGGGCCGGTCTCCAGCTCGATGTCCACCTCCGGGTGGCGCGCGGCGAAATCCGCGAGCGGGCCGGGCAGGCGCAGGGCCGCGGTCGTCTCCATGGCGCCGATCCGCAGGGGTCCGCGCGGCTCGCCCTCGGCCAGCAGGGCGTGGCGCGCCTCCGCGAGCAGCTGCCCGACCTGGAGCGCGTAGGGCAGGAGCCGCTCCCCCGCCCGGGTCAGCGTCACCCCGCGGCTGCCGCGGTGGAACAGCGGCACGCGCAGGGCCTGCTCCAGGGCGCGGATCCGGCCTGTGACGTTGGACTGGACGGTGTTGAGCCGCGCCGCCGCCCGCCCGATGCCGCCGGTCTCGGCCACCGCCGCGAAGAACATCAGGTCGGTGCTGTTCATGCCATCTGCTTTTCCGATGCCTTCCTTCAGAAGGAATCATTTTTTCCGCCATCGCGCGAGCGCTAATCCCTGGCGGGCGGCGCGCGCAACCGAGACGCTACCCGGGGAGGGGATCCATGGCCTTGAGGACCAGACTCACCGACGCCTTCGGGCTGCGACACCCGATCGTGCTGGCCCCCATGGACCCGGCCTCGGGGGGTGCCCTCGCGGCGGCGGTGAGCGCCGCCGGCGGCCTCGGCCTGATCGGCGGCGGCTACGGCGACCACGCGACGCTCGACCGGGAATTTGCCCGCGCGGGCAATCAGCGGGTCGGCTGCGGCTTCATCACGTGGTCGATGGCCCGGGACCCATCGCTCCTCGACGCGGCGCTCGCCCGGTCGCCCGCGGCCCTGATGCTCTCCTTCGCGGATCCCGCGCCCTTCGCGGACCGGATCCGCGCCGCCGGCGTGCCGCTGATCTGCCAGGTGCACACCCTGGCGCATGCGAGGCGTGCCCTGGAGGTCGGCGCGGCCGCGGTGGTGGCGCAGGGGACGGAGGCCGGCGGCCACGGCCTCACCGCCCGCGGCACCGCGGCGTTCGTGCCGGCGGTCGCCGACCTGATCGCCCGCGAGCGCCCCGAGACGCTGCTCCTCGCGGCGGGCGGCATCGCGGACGGGCGCGGCCTCGCCGCCGCCCTGGCGCTGGGGGCCGACGGTGTCCTGATGGGGACCCGGTTCTGGGCCAGCCGGGAGGCGCTGATCCACCCGGCCGCGAAGCAGCGGGTTCTCGCCGCCACCGGCGACGACACGATCCGCACGCAGGTCTACGACATCGTCCGCCAGCGGGCCTGGCCGGCGCCCTATACCGGGCGACTCCTGCGCAACACCTTCATCGAGACGTGGCACGGCCGCGAGGACGCGCTGCGCGCGGCCTCGGCCGAGCGGCGCCGGGACGTGGAGGATGCCGACGCGGCGGGCGACTACGACGTCGCCAACGTCACGGTCGGCGAGGCCGTCGGGCTCATCGCCGACCTGCCGGGCGCCGGCGACCTCGTCCTACGCATCGCCGAGGAGGCCGAGGCCGCGATCCGCCGGATCTCCGGCATGGCCGCCGCGGCGCCGTGAGGGCGCCGCCAGGGTGCTGTGAGGGTGCTGTGAGGGTGCTGTGAGGGTGCTGTGAGGGTGCTGTGAGGGTGCTGTGAGGGTGCTCAGCAAAGCGTGACTACGCAGGGTTGCCGCGGACCGGAACCTCGGTGTTGCCGACGGTTTAGCGTGACGGCAAACCGTCGCGGTTTCTCGAGGCGCGTCTCGAGTCGGAGTCGCTCATGCGTATCGGTCTGATCTCCGTCCTGTCCGGGCTGCTCCTGTGCGCGGGGATTCCCGCGACGGCCAGCGCGGACGTGCTCGTCAACGTCGACAAGACCACCCAGCGCATGGAGGTCTCCGTCGACGGCCAGCCGCGCTATTCCTGGCCGGTCTCGACCGGCGTCGCGAGCTACGACACCCCGTCCGGCGCCTACCGCCCGTTCCGGATGGAGCGCACGCACTTCTCGAAGGAGTGGGACGACGCGCCCATGCCGTTCGCGATGTTCTTCACGACCCAGGGCCACGCCATCCACGGCACCAACCACGTCCGGAGCCTCGGGCGCGCGGCCTCGCACGGCTGCGTGCGCCTGTCGGTGCGCAACGCCGCGACCCTGTTCAACCTCGTGAAGAGCCAGGGCATGGGCCGGACGCGGGTGGTGATCGAGGGGGCGGATGTCCCGATGGCGGACCGCGGGCGGCGCGGCACCCGGCTCGCCCGGAACCGCAGCCCCTACGAGCCGGACGACCTGCTGGCGAACAGCGATCAGATGGGGCGCCGGTCGGTGCCGGCCTATTACCGCCCGGCGGCCCGGCCCGCCTACGCGCCCGCGACGGTCTACGGCTACCCGGCCGAGGCCGACGAGACGGACGGCTGGTAGGCCGGATCGCGGCCCAGGCCCCGAGTATCGGCCGATCGGCGGCACGACAGCCCCTGCGCGCAGACGATCACCGACCGCGTCGTCTGAGCGCGAAAGTCATGCGCCGCCGCTCCCGCCCATTGCCGAGCGCGCCCTCCCGGCCTAGCTCCTGCGCGGCCATCAGAGCCTGCGCGGCCCCTGCCGCGACCTGAGACGGACGGAGACACCCCGAGATGCCCTTCGCTTTCTGCCGGTCCCTTCCCCTCGCCGCCCTGGCGCTCGCCGCGGCCACCGTGCCGGGCTACGCCCTCGAGGTGACGCGCTCGGCCGACATCGCCGCGCCGCCGGCCAAGGTCTGGCAGACCATCGGCGAGTTCTGCGGCATCGGCGACTGGCACCCCGCCATCGAGAAGTGCGTCCTGTCGGACAAGGACGGCATGAAGGTCCGCACCCTCAGCCTCAAGGGTGGCGGCACCATCAAGGAGGAGCAGGTCTCCCGCGACGACAAGGTGATGAGCTACACCTACACGATCCTGGAGAGCCCGCTGCCGGTCTCGGACTACAAGTCGACCCTCTCGGTCGCCCCCGCCGGCTCCGGCTCGAAGGTGACCTGGACCGGGACCTTCAACGCCAAGGGCGCGCCGGACACGGTCGCCACCGACGCGATCCAGGGCATCTACGATTCCGGCCTGAAGGCGCTCGCCGACAAGGCGAAGTAAGCCCGTCACGATTCGGAGCGCGCCGCCGACGCCGGATGCCGGCGGCGCGCACCAAGTCCCTCCGGCAACAGCGGAATCGCGCGTTCGCGGCGAACCGCGTCCCGCGCTTCGCGCCCCTTCGGCATGTCGCCGGGGCGATTGACCCCTTGCCAAGCTCGGCTCAGAACCTCGGCGGCGCGGCCCCTCGCGCCCCAACAGGATGATCGCCGTGCCCGCGTCCCGCCTCCCGATGCGCCTCAGCCTCGTCGCCCTCGCCGTCGCGGCGCTGGGCGCCTGCCAGCAGCGCGCCACGCCCGCGGTCACCGAGCCCTCGCCGATCGTGCCGGCGCCCCTGGCCCTGCCCACGGGCAGCGGCTGCGGCCCGGAGATCGCCCGCACGAAGGCGATCGTCGACAGCGACGTGGCCACCGGCAACCTCAACAAGCCGGTGGGCGACCGCTTCAGCGCCGACCTCGCCCACGCCGCCGCGGAGTGCTCGGCCGGCAAGTCGGGCGAAGCCCTGCACCTGCTCGCCGCCGCCAAGAGCCGCTACGGCTACCGCTGAGCGCGGGGCTTTCCTTTCCCGCCGCGTTGCAGGATCGCGCCGTCGATCCTGCAGGCGCGTCCGACCCGGCCCCTCATCCCGCGGTGCGGAGCGCGGCGGAGGTCTCGAAGGCGGCCTCCAGGCGCCGCGCGCTCCCTGGAACTCGCCCTCGAGGCCCGCCGACACGGCCACCTCGGGACGAGGCCGTCGGTTCGGACAGGCGCATCCCGCGCTAGATCACGAACAGCAGGTTCAATCCGGCGCGCCGGAACCCGTCCTCGGCGATCTTCAGATCGAGCCCGTAGGACGCGATGTCGTCCGCCACCGGGTCGAGGGCCGGCGCCCGGTGCTGGTGGAGGTGCTTGATGTAGCTGTGGCAGGTCGTGCAGGTCTCGACCTGAACGTCCTTCGAGACCTCATCGAGCCCGTAATAGCTCACGTTCTCGCCGTCACCGCAGGCGGTGCAGCGGATCCGGACGTGGTTCCAGTACGTGCCGCAGAGCGAGCAGCTGAGATATCGGGCCTTGTCGGCCGGGGTCCAGGAGACGATGACGCTCGCCACCGGCGCGCCGCCGCAGCACGGGCAGACGCCGTCCGCGACGGGCTTCAGCGTCCGCGTGTCGAGGCGCGCGGCCCGCTCGGCGAAGCGCACCTGCAATGCGGCTGAGACGAACAGGCATTCGGCGATCCGGTCGACCGGCAGCGCGCCCTCGAAAACCTGCACGGCGAGATCGCGGCGCTCCTCCGGCGCGGCGGCCCGCAGGGCATCCCGCGCCGCGGCCGAGGCCTCGGGCGCGGTCGCGAGATCCAGCGCGTCGAGCAGCGCCAGGAGGCACGCGTCGAAATCCTGGTCGGCCTCGAGGCTGTGCCGCGACAGCGGCGGCATGCCGTGCTCGCTCCGCAGCGCCTGATCGGCGGGATCCGGCGCCGGCGGGGCCGGAAACCGTGCCTGGATCGCCGCCTGGGCGCGGGCGACCTCACCGACGAACCGGAGATAGGCCTCCAGCGGGTGCCCGGGCGCGGCCTCCGCCAGGCGCGCGGCCCGGTCGGCGAACAGAGTCGCGGGATCGGGCAGGCGCACGAGCGGGACCGAGCCCGAGATCCCGATCTTGTCGGGATCGGGCTTGAGCTCGCTGAAATCCCGGCGGCGGGGCTTCGGGGCCTCGGCGGGTTTCGGGGTGTTGTCCGCGGCCGGAGCCGCGGGTTTCCGCCTGAAGAAGTTGGCCACGCGATCAGGATCCGCGCTTGTCCACCGAGCCGCGGCGCGCCGGGCCGCCGGCCATCTGACGGAACCACTTGCGGTGGTGCCGGTAGGCCCAGCCGCCCGTGACCGTGCCGCGGACCATCGCCCGGCCGGTGCCGCGCACCCAGATGCCGGCGTAGACGTGCACCACGATGATCGCGATGGCGATGACGGCGGCCAGCGAGTGCGCGAGCAGCGCCCAGCGCTGGGTCTCGATCGAGGTGAGGCCGCCGAAATAGGTGTTCCAGATCACGAGGCCGGTCACGAACATCACGCCGATCAGCGCGGTCTGGCCCCAGAACACGCCCTTCTGGCCGGCATTGTACTTGCCGAGCTCCGGCAGCCGGTCCTCGCGGTTGGTGACCACGTCGCCGATCTTCTTCGACCACTCGACATCGTCCTTGTTGGGGATGTTGAGCCGCCAGAAGCGCACGAACAGGAAGAGGAAGCTGATCGCCAGCGCCACGCCGAACCACGGGTGGACCGCCCGGGTCGCCTGTCCGCCGCCGAACAGGCCGGTCAGCGAGAACAGGTAGGGCGTGAACATCGCCAGCCCCGAGAGGGTCAGCAGCGTGAACAGGATCGCGGTGATCCAGTGGTTCACGCGCTGCACGCCGGTGTAGCGCGGGACGTACATCACCTCCGGCGCCTCGGACTTGGCGTGGTGGAGGGGGCGGGAATCGCCGTCCCGGACATCGTTCTGGATCGTCATCGGCCTTCACTCGCCTGACGGGGCCGCCCGTCGCGGCGGGCGGGCCGTGAAACTCGAAATCGGGTCGGGCGCCCGAGCCGTCTCCGCCCTGCCGAAACCGTTCGGCGCGGCGCTCCCTCCCCCCCGCGGGGGAGGGAGACAGTCGCGTCTCAGTGCGGCCGGGCCTCGCCGCCATTCTCCCGGCGCTTGGCCTCGTCGTACTCGACCGCCTCTTCCTCCTCCTCGGGCACGACCTCGTTCGGGCCGGCCGTGACGTAGTGGAAGAAGCCCGCCACCGCCGCGAAGCCCATCGCGGCGAGACCGAACACCTTGGCACCGCCCTTCCAGAAGGCGACCAGCGGCGAGATCTTCGGGTCGTTCGGCAGGCCCGCGTAGAGGTTCGGCTGGTCGGCGTGGTGCAGCACGTACATGACGTGCGTGCCGCCGACCCCGGCCGGGTCGTAGAGGCCGGCATGGGCGAAGCCGCGCGACTTCAGGTCCTCGACGCGGTCGTGGGCCTGATCGATCATGGCTTGCTTGGTGCCGAACATGATCGAGCCGGTCGGGCAGGCCTTGGCGCAGGCCGGGGCCTGACCCACCGCCACCCGGTCCGAGCACAGGGTGCACTTGTACGCCTTGTGGTCGGTCTGGCTGATGCGCGGGATGTTGAAGGGGCAGCCCTTCACGCAGTAGCCGCAGCCGATGCAGTTCTCCTCGATGAAGTCGACGATGCCGTTGGAGTACTGCACGATCGCGCCGGGAGACGGGCAGGCCTTCAGGCAGCCCGGCTCGGTGCAGTGCATGCAGCCGTCCTTGCGGATCAGCCATTCGAGGTTGTTGGTCTCCGGGTTCTCGTACTCGGTGAACCGCATCAGGGTCCACGACTTCGGCGTGAGGTCGTGGGGGTTCTGGTAGGTGCCCGTGTTGACACCGATGTCGTCGCGCAGGTCGTTCCACTCCTCGCACGCCGACTGGCAGGCCTTGCAGCCGATGCACTTCGACACGTCGATGAGTTTGGCGACCTCCACCTGACGGCGGATCTCCGGCGGCGTCTCCGTGGAGGCGGAGCGCTGGCGGATGTCGAGGGAGCTGTAGTCAGCCATGTCTGCCGCTCCCCCTTACGCGACCGCGTCCGACGGAGGCGTGGTCGGCTCGATGTTCACGAGCCAAGCCTTGAACTCCGGCGTCTCGGTGTTCGCGTCGCCGACGACGGGCGTCAGCGAGTTCGGGTGCCATCCTTTCTTGGTGTGGCCCATGAAGCCCCAGTGCTGCGGGATGCCGACGACGTGGACGGGCTTGCCGTCGCAGATCAGCGGCTTGATCCGCTTGGTCACCACCGCCTTGGCCTTCAGGGAGCCGCGCTTCGACCAGACGCGGACCCAGCCGCCCTTGGCGATGCCCTTCTCCTTGGCGAGCTCCTCCGAGATCTCCACGAAGGCCTCCGGCTGGAGGATCGCGTTGATCCGGGCGTGCTTGGTCCAGCCGTGGAAGTGCTCGGTCAGGCGGTAGCTCGTCGCCGCGTAGGGGAACTCCTTCGCGTCGCCGAGGTCGGCGAGGTCGTCCTTGAAGATGCGGGACGCGGGCGCGCCCTTGATCTTCGGGAAGGCGAGGTTGGCCACCGGGGACTCGAAGGGCTCGTAGTGCGTCGGGAACGGCCCGTCGCGCATGAGGCCGCGGGTCCACAGGCGGGCGACGCCCTCCTGGTTCAGGATGAACGGGCCGACGCCCTTATCGGGGGCGACGGTGACGCCGTAATCCGGCACGTCGAAGCCGATCCACTGCTTGCCGTTCCACTCGATGAGCTTCTTCTTCTCCGACCACGGGCGACCCTCGGGGTCGCACGAGGCGCGGTTGTAGAGCACGCGCCGGTTGGCCGGCCACGCGAAGGCCCAGTTCGGCGCGATGCCGCGGTCGCCGGGGTCGGTGTTGTCCCGGCGGGCCATCATGTTGCCCTTCTCGGTGTAGCAGCCCGAGTAGATCCAGCAGCCGCAGGCGGTCGTCCCGTCGTCCTTGAGCTGGGCGAAGCCGTCGACCTGCTTGCCCGCCGGGATGATCGTCCCGTTGAGGTCCGGCGTCGGCGCCAGCGTGTAGCCGTTCAGCTCGCGGGCGAGCTCGGTCGGCGTCGGCGCCTCGGCGATCGCGTAATCCCACTTCAGATTGACGATCGGGTCCGGGAAGGCCCCGCCATCCTTCTTGTAGGCCGCCTTCATGCGGAGGAAGATCTCCGACATGATCTCGATGTCGGAGCGGCACTCGCCCGGCGCCTCCTGCGCCTGCCAGTGCCACTGCAGCCACCGGCTGGAGTTCGACAGCGAGCCTTCCTCCTCCACGAACAGGGTGGTCGGAAGCTCGAACACCTCAGTCTGGATCTTGGTCGGATCGACGTCGTTGTACTCGCCGTGATTCTCCCAGAACCGGGCCGTCTCGGTCTTGAGCGGATCCATCACCACGATGAACTTCATCTTGGAGAAGGCTTCCGTCATCTTGGCGCGATTGGGGAACGACAGCAGGGGGTTGAAGCCCTGGATGACGTAGCCGGTCATCTTGCCCTGCTTGGCGAGCTCGAACCCGCGCAGCACGTCGTAGGTCGGCACGTCGAGCTTGGGCAGGTAGTCGTACGCCCAGTCGTTCTCCTTGGTGGCCTTGTCGCCCCACATCGCCTTCTGGAACGAGACGAAGAACTTGTTGTAGTTCTGCCAGTAGCTCGTCTGCCCGGGACGCAGCGGCTTGAACTGCCGCTTGGCGATGTAGCTCGCGTAGTCGGGCTCCTTCTCCACCGGGATGTTCAGGTATCCGGGGATGAGGTTCGACATCAGCCCGATATCGGTCAGCCCCTGGATGTTGGAGTGACCGCGCAGGGCCTGCATGCCGCCGCCGAGCACGCCGATGTTCCCGAGCAGCGTCTGCACGATGCACATCGAGCGGATGTTCTGCGAGCCCTTGGAGTGATGGGTCCAGCCGAGCGCGTAGAGCGAGGCCATCGACTTCTCGGGGGAAGCCGTCGTCGCCATCAGCTCGCAGACCTTCAGGAAGGTCTCCCTGGGCGAGCCGCAGATCTTCTCGACCATCTCGGGCGTGTAGATCGCGAGATGCTTCTTCAGGAGCTGCATCACGCAGCGCGGATGCTGCATCGTCTCGTCGACCACGGCGTAGCCGTCGGGGCCGATCTCGTAGTCCCAGGTGGTCTTGTCGTAGTCGCGCTTGTCGGCGTCGTAGCCCGTGAACAGCCCCTCGCTGAAGTCGTAGCCCTCGCGGACCACGTACCCGGCGTTGGTGTAGGCGGAGACGTAGCGGTGCTGCAGCTTGTCGTTGTCGAGCAGGTACTTGGCCACCCCCGACAGGAACGCGATGTCGGTCCCCTGCCGGATCGGGCAGTAGAGATCGGCCACCGACGCCGTACGGGTGAAGCGCGGATCGACGACGATCAGCTTGGCATTGTTATGGGCTTTCGCCTCCACGACCCACTTGAAGCCGCAGGGGTGAGCCTCGGCGGCATTGCCGCCCATCACGGTGATCACGTCCGCGTGCTTGATGTCCATCCAGAGGTTGGTCATCGCACCGCGTCCGAAGGAGGGCGCCAAACTGGCGACCGACGGACCGTGTCAAACTCTGGCCTGATTATCGAAGACCAGGGCCCCCATGCTTCGGACTGTCTTGTAGGTCAGCCAGGCCGTCTCGTTGGTGGTGGCCGAGGCCCCGAGGAAGCCCATCGTGGTCCACCGGTTGACCGTGAGGTCGCCGTTCTTGGCCACGAAGTTCTTGTCCCGGTCCTCCTTCATGAGCTGCGCGATGCGGTCGAGGGCGAAATCCCAGGACACGCGCTTGAACTCGGAGGAACCCGGGGCGCGGTGGAGCGGGTACTTGGTGCGGGTCTCGGCGTGCACGAAGTCGAGCAGCGCCGAGCCCTTCGGGCAGAGCGTGCCGCGGTTGACCGGATGATCCGGGTCGCCCTCGATGTGCATGACCGAGGAGCGCGCGTTCTTCGAACGGTCCCCCAGGCTGTAGAGGATCACGCCGCACGCGACCGAGCAGTACGGACAGGTGTTGCGGGTCTCGCGCATCTGCGCGAGCTTGAACGGCCGCACCGCGGCGGCCATGGCGGGCTCGAGTCCGCCGAATCCGAGCGCGCCCAGCGAGCCGCCAGCGAGGCCGGCGCCGGCCCCCTTGAGCAGGCCACGCCTTGAGACCTGGACCGTCATCTCCGCTCCGTAAAAGCGATCTGGTATAATTCCAAGCTGTCCCAAAAAAGCGTGCGCGAGGCAAGTGCGGTTGCGTGACACAGCAAGTTGCCGTGTCTCAGCCGAAGCAACACGTTTGTCGCACCGGCATCATCCTGCATGAGAACGGTTTTTTTACTTGCTGGGATTGGCCGGATTGGCGCCTGACGGGCCGGCCGTGCGGTGCTCCAGGGGCGCCTGCGGCTCGGTGGCGGAGGTGCCGCCGGGCTGGGCCGGCGGCACGGGACGGTCGGCATTCTCCTTGATCGAGTTGCCGCCCGGGTCCGGCGCGTCCTTGGCGGCCGACTGCTCCCGCGGCACCGGGGCCTGGCTCCAGCCGTCCTGCGCGCTGCGGGACTTGTCGCCCATCGCGTCGACGCCCTTGATCTCGCCCGGTTTCGTCTGCGCGAGACAGGGCGACGCCACCGTCGCGAGACCGAGGAGCAGCGACATCATCAGGGGAATCGAGCGGGACACGGGGCGCCTCCTGGCAGCAGGGGGAATGCGGGAGAATGGCAGCAGGGGATGAACAGCGGGGAATGCCCGGGCAACGTAGCCTTCGCGGCGGCAGTTCCGGCCTGCGACACCGACCCGGCACGGGGCACCGGGGTCGCGTGGCGGAAGCGCGGCCGCGGCGGTGACGGCTCCTTAACCAAACCTTGCAACCGTACGTGTCCACAGGTGCGAGGATTTCCCGGTCATGTCGAAGCCGCATCCCGAACGCCCCTGCGAGACCGAGCGGTCGGTCGACGCGCCGCCGCTGAGCTCCGACATCCGGCGCCATCTCGGCCAGAACCTGCGCGCGCTCTTCACCGACACGCTGGCGGCCCCGGTCGACAAGCGGCTGGAGGCCCTGATCGCCCGGCTCGACAAGCCGAAGCGCTGACCCGGACCGCCGCCGACAGGGGAGCGGAGGATCGCCGTCTTGCGGGCAACCGCGTGCGGCGCGAACCGCCGACGGCTATCGCCGGCCCGCAGAATGCCGCCCGATGTGCGCTAGAGCACTTAAGATCGTTCGTTCTGAGAAACCCGATTCCGCGCACGAAATCTTCTCCATCGGCGGCGTCGCAGAGAAGATCCATGCGTTCTGATCGTCTACCACCCTGAGTTATCTTGAATTTCCGGCACGATCGTCGATCCTGATCACGTTACGGCATCACGCGGGTCCACACCCGAGGCTTGACTTCGTTCGGTAAAAAGAACGATTTCGCGCCTCCCGGGGACGCCTGTCCCCTGCGTCGCAACCGCGGATGGCTGGGGGATCGGACGTGATGACGAACGCTTCAGGTCTGGGCCGGATGGCTCGGGCGATCGGGCTGACCCTTCTGGCCGGAGCCGGCCTGCTGACCTGCGCGCTGCCGGCCGCGGCCGAGACCGCGCTCCTCAACGTCTCGTACGACCCGACCCGCGAGCTCTACCGCGAGATCAACGCCGCCTTCGCGGAGGATTGGAAGGCGAAGACCGGCGAGGCCATCACGGTGCGGGCCTCGCACGGCGGCTCGGGCGCGCAGGCGCGCACGGTGATCGACGGGGTGGACGCCGACGTGGTCACCCTCGGCATCCCGTCCGACATCGACGCGATCGCCAAGCTCACCCACAAGATCCCCGAGGATTGGCGCAGCAAGCTGCCGAACCAGGGGACGCCCTACACCTCGACGGTGGTGTTCCTGGTCCGGAAGGGCAACCCGAAGGGCGTCAAGGACTGGGACGACCTGGTCAAGCCCGACGTGAAGGTGATCACCCCGAATCCGAAGACCTCGGCCGGCGGGCGCTGGAACTTCCTCGCCGCCTGGGGCTACGCCTACGGGAAGGACAAGGACGCCGCGAAGGCCGACGCCTTCGTCGGGCAGGTCTACAAGAACGTGCCGGTGCTCGACACCGGCGCCCGGGGCTCGACCGTGACCTTTGCGCAGCGCGGCCTCGGCGACGTCCTGCCGACCTGGGAGAACGAGGCCTACCTCGTGCTCCAGGAGTTCGGCGCCGACAAGTTCGACATCGTCTCGCCGCCGACCTCGATCTACGCCGAGCCGCCTGTGGCCCTGGTGGCGGTCAATGCCGAGCGGAAGGGCACCACGAAGGCGGCCCAGGCCTATCTCGACTTCCTCTACAGCGACCGCGCCCAGGCGATCTTCGCCAAGCACCATTACCGGCCGATCCGCCGGGAGGCGGCCGCCCCGGCGGACCTCGCCCAGCTGCCCGAGATCAAGCTGTTCAAGATCGAGGACCTCCAGGGATCCTGGGACGAGATCCAGAAGCGGAACTTCGACGCCGGCGGCCTGTTCGACCGTCTGAGCCGGGCCGGCCGCTGAGGCATCAGATCATGGTCCAGACGCCCCGTCCCCGTCGGACATTCCGACGGCCGAGCGTGATCCCGGGCTTCGGGATCAGCTTCGGCTACACGCTGACCTGCCTCGGCCTGATCGTCCTGCTGCCGCTGGCCGGACTGGTGGTGAAGGCCTCGGGGCTCGGCCTGTCGGGCATCTGGGAGGTCGCCACCGATCCGCGGGTCGCCAGCGCCCTGCGGATCAGCTTCGGCGTCTCGGCCATCGCGGCGCTCGTCGCATCGGCCTTCGGCTTCCTGGTGGCCTGGGTGCTGACCCGCTACCGCTTCCCGGGCCGCAAGCTGGTCGACGCCGCCGTCGACCTGCCCTTCGCCTTGCCCACCGCGGTCGCCGGCATCGCGCTCGCCTCGCTCTACGCGCCGGACGGTCTGCTCGGCGCGCCGCTCGCGCGCCTCGGCATCCAGGCGGCCTACACGCCGGTCGGCATCTTCATCGCCATGGTGTTCATCGGCCTGCCCTTCGCGGTGCGGACCGTGCAGCCGCTGATCGCCGAGATCGACAAGGAGATCGAGGAGGCCTCGGCCACCCTCGGGGCGACGCGCCTCGTCACCCTCACCCGGGTGGTGCTGCCGCCCCTGATCCCGGCGGTGCTCACCGGCTTCGCGCTCGCCTTCGCCCGGGGTGTCGGCGAGTACGGCTCGATCATCTTCATCGCCGGCAACCTGCCCTACGTGTCGGAGATCGCGCCGCTGCTCATCGTCATCAAGCTCTCCGAGTTCGACTACGGCGGCGCGGCGGCCATCGCGACGATCATGCTCGGGATCTCGTTCCTGACGCTGCTCGCCATCAACCTCATCCAGGCCTGGTCACGGCGGCGGTTCGGCTATGTCTGAGATCTTCTCCCCCGCCTTCGTGCCGGCCGCCAAGCCGGCCCCGGTCGCCTCGGAAGGGGTCGGCGTCCGCGCGGTCCTGATCGGGATCGCCGTGGCGTTCCTGGCGCTGTTCCTGGTGCTGCCGCTGTTCGCGGTCTTCCTCCAGGCCTTCTCCAAGGGGCTCGGGGCCTTCCTGGACGCGTTCCGGGAGCCCGACGCCTGGAGCGCGATCCGCCTGACGCTGACCGTGGCGGCGATCGCGGTGCCGTTCAACGTCGTGTTCGGGCTGGCCGCCTCCTGGGCGATCGCCAAGTTCGAGTTTCCCGGCAAGGCGCTGCTGATCACCCTGATCGACCTGCCGTTCTCGGTCTCTCCGGTGGTCTCCGGCCTGATCTACGTGCTGCTGTTCGGGTCCCAGGGCCTGTTCGGCTCCTGGCTCCTCAACCACGGCGTCCAGATCCTGTTCGCCCTGCCGGGGATCGTCCTGGCGACGGTGTTCGTGACCTTCCCGTTCGTCGCCCGCGAGCTGATCCCGCTGATGCAGGAGCAGGGCACCGCCGAGGAGGAGGCGGCGCTGACGCTCGGCGCCTCGGGCCTGCACGCGTTCCGGACGGTGACGCTGCCCAATATCCGCTGGGGCCTGCTCTACAGCGTGCTCCTCTGCAATGCCCGGGCGATGGGCGAATTCGGAGCGGTGTCGGTGGTGTCGGGCCACATCCGCGGCCTGACCAACACCATCCCACTCCACGTGGAGATCCTCTACAATGAGTACAACTTCGTCGCCGCATTCGCCGTCGCTTCGCTCCTCGCCGTCCTTGCCCTCATCACCCTCGTCCTCAAATCCGTCCTCGAATGGCGCTTCGCGGGTGAGCTCGCGCACGGCCGGGCACACTGATCGCCCCTCCACGGCGATCCGGGTCGAGAACGTCTCGAAGACGTTCGACACGGCGGCGGTGCTGCACGACCTGTCGCTGGACGTGCGGGCGGGCGAGCTGATCGGGCTCCTCGGCCCGTCGGGCTCGGGCAAGACGACGCTGCTGCGGATCATCGCCGGGCTCGACGCGCCGGACCGGGGCCGGATCCTGTTCGGCGGCGACGACGCCACCGGCCTGCCGGTGCAGGAGCGGGCCGTGGGCTTCGTGTTCCAGCACTACGCCCTGTTCAAGCACATGAGCGTGGCCGACAACATCGCCTACGGGCTGAACGCGCGGCGCCGCGCCGACCGGCCGGCCAAGGCCGAGATCAAGCGCCGGGTCGGCGACCTGCTCGACCTGATCCGCCTCTCCGGCTTCGGCGACCGCTACCCGTCGCAGCTCTCCGGCGGCCAGCGGCAGCGGGTGGCGCTCGCCCGGGCCCTCGCGGTCGAGCCGCGGGTTCTCCTGCTGGACGAGCCCTTCGGCGCGCTCGACGCCCAGGTCCGCAAGGACCTGCGCCGCTGGCTGCGCGAGATCCACGACCGCACCGGCCAGACCACGATCTTCGTCACCCACGACCAGGACGAGGCGCTGGAGCTGTCCGACCGCGTGGCCGTGCTCGATCGCGGCCGCCTGGAGCAGGTCGGCACCCCGGACGAGGTGCAGGAGAACCCGGCCTCCGCCACCGTGATGAAGTTCCTGGGCGATTCCGTCGAGGTGGAGGCGATCGCCGAGGGCGGCCGGGTGCTGGTCCGGGGCCGGGAGACGCCGGTCGCCGCGCCCGCCAGCCTGTTCGGCCCGGTCAAGCTCTACGTCCGGCCCTGGCAGCTGCAGCTCGCCGAGCCCGAGGCCGCGCACCTGTCGGGCACCGTGCGCAGCTCGTACCGGACGCAGGGGCGCCAGCGGATCGAGGTGGCCGACGCTGAGGGGCGCGTCCTCGCCGTGGAGGATTTCGACGGCGTGCGCTACCCGGCCGGCCACCCGGTCGGCCTGCGGATCAACGGCGGGCACGTGTTCGGGTGAGGCTCGCCAGCGGCCGCGCGGCACCCTAGGCTCCCGACCATGACCGTACCGAGTCGCGAACCCGCCTCCGACGTCCTGGCCGCCATCGGCCAGACGCCGCTGATCCGCCTGCGCCGCGCCTCCGAGGAGACCGGCTGCACCATCTACGGCAAGGCGGAGTTCCTAAATCCCGGCCTGTCGGTGAAGGACCGGGCGGCGCTCTCGATCGTGCGGGACGCGGAGGCGCGGGGCCTGATCCGCCCGGGCGGCACGATCGTCGAGGGCACCGCCGGCAACACCGGCATCGGTCTCGCCCTGGTGGCCTCGGTGCGCGGCTACCGGACGCTGATCGTCATCCCGGTCACCCAGTCCGAGGAGAAGAAGCAGACCCTGCGGCTCGCGGGCGCCCGGCTGGTGGAAGTGCCGGCGGTGCCCTTCGCCAACCCGAACAACTACGTCCACGTGGCCCGGCGGCTCGCGGAGAAGCTCGCCGCCACCGAGCCGGCGGGCGCCTTCTTCGCCGACCAGTTCGACAACGTCGCCAATCGGCAGGCACATGTCGACGGCACCGGCCCGGAGATCTGGGCGCAGACCGGTGGCCGGGTCGACGGCTTCGTCTGCGCGGCCGGCACCGGCGGCACGCTGGCCGGCACCGCCGAGGCCCTGCGCGCCCGCAACCCGCAGGTGCGGATCGCGCTGTCGGATCCGGAGGGCTCGGCCCTCTACGCCCACTACACGACCGGCACCCTGAAGGCCGAGGGCTCCTCGATCACCGAGGGGATCGGCCAGGGGCGGATCACCCGGAACCTCGAGGGCTTCACCCCCGACCGCGCCTTCCGGATCCCGGACCGCGAGGCTCTCGACATCGTCTTCGGGCTGATGCAGGAGGAGGGGCTGTCGCTGGGCGGCTCGTCGGGCATCAACGTCGCCGGGGCGATCCGGCTGGCCCGGGACCTCGGGCCCGGTCACACGATCGTGACGATCCTCTGCGACGGGGCGGCCCGCTACGCCTCGAAGCTGTTCAACCCGGCCTTCCTCACCGAGCGCGACCTGCCGGTTCCCGGCTGGCTCGACGCGCCCGCGGACGCTCTGCCGGACTGGCACGCCTGAGGCCGGGGTCTCATCCGGAATTTTCCTCACAAAAGCGTGGCTTGGCGTTGAACGGAACGGAATGTCGCAGCGTTTGAACGGTCACGCTCGCACCAGCGCGACCGTCCGGAGAACGCGACCGATGTCCCTCGTCACCATCCTGCTCATCATCCTGATCATTCTGGCCTTCGGCGGCGGCGGCTTCCTCGGCGGCGGCGCGTATCGCGGCCCCGGCTTCGGCCTGGGCGGCATCCTGCTCATCGTGCTGATCGTGCTCCTGGTCACCGGGCGGCTCTGAGCGGCGGCCCGTCGCCTGGGCGGACGGCTCGTCCGCCCAGGCTCGTGAACGCTGGCGGATCCCGCGCGAGCGACAGGGGATCCGCCGCGCGATCCGCATCTCAGCGGCAGGTGATCCCCACCACGGCAGGCGCGACCGCGCTGGGCCCGCCACCCGAATGCGGCGCCGCCGCGGCGATGCCCTGGGCGGCGAGGAAGGCGGAGATCGCCCGCGCCGAAACGACCGGCAGGCGTGCCGGCGGCACCACCCCGGCGACCCGGCGCGGCGCCGCGGGATAGCGGGCGACGAGACCGACGAGGGCCCCCGACCGGTCCAGCACCGGCGCGCCGCCGGAACCCGGCTGGAGCGCCGCGATCACGTCGCCGCCCCGCGCCTCACCGGGAGCGGCCTGGACCCCGTCCGCACCCGGCGCCAGGGCGATCACGCTCTCCTCGGCACCGACGGGCTCGGTCCGGAGCGCGGGCCGGAGCGGGGCGGGGGCGCCGGGCACATCGAGGAGGGCGAGGCCGGCGGGATCGGTGGCGAGCACCCGCGCCGATGCCGCGCCGATCCTGGGCTGGGCGCAGCCCTCCAGCACGGCGGCGGCGGTCAGCACGCGTCCTGGCGCCACCGCGAGACCCGCGCCCGAGGCCGGCGCGGGGGAGAGGCTCGCCGGCCTCAGCGGCGCGGCCTGCGGCTGGGGCGCCGGGTGGGCGGCGGCGCGGGCCGCCGGCGCCAGACCCGGGGGTAGCTGCGCGGCCGGCGCCGCGGCAGGATCGGGAAACGGCACGAAGGCGTTCGCCACGGCGATCACGAGCCGGTCGACCTCCGGCGCCAGGGCGCGATCGTAGCCGAGCAGGAACCCACGCACGCCCTCCGGTCCGGACGCGTAGCGGATGTAGGACAGTCCCGGCCCGGTCTCGGCGGTGACCACCACGGTGTCCGGCCGCCGCAGCTTGTAGGTCACCTTGCGGCCGGGGAGCGGCGCGGTCGCCTTCTCGAACAGCGCGTCGAGGCTCTCGGCCCCCGGCGGGAAGGCGCGGGATTCCAGGGTGACGCGGCCGTCCTGGCTCTGCCAGCGGGTTCCGGAGGGCAGGGCGGTCCGTCTCGCCAGGAGCCTCTCGGGCACGCCCATCACGGCGCCGGTCCCGGGATCGACCGCGACGCGGAAGCGCGCCGCGTTCCGCGCCGCCGCGCCGGCGGCCAGGAGCGCCGCCCGGCCGCGCGGATCGAGGGGGTCGGCCCCGCCGGTCCGGGCGCCGTAGGCGGTGAGCGCCTCGAAGGTCCGGCGCCCGAAGGCCCCCGACACGACGGCGTTGAAATCGCCGGTCCAGACCAGGGCGTCCTGGACGGCCTTGCGGTCGGCCTCCGGCAGGGCCTCGAAGCCCGCCCGCATCGCCTCGAAGACGGGGTCGGCCGGCGCGCCGGCCGCCGGCGCGGGTCTGGGGGTGGCCCGGGCGGGCGCCGGCCGGTCCTGGGCCCCGACAGGCCCGGTGCCGAGAACGATCAGGATCGCGAGGGCCGTCGCGCGCCGGGCGCGGCCGCGCAGGGTATCCGGGTTCCGACACCGCGACGCGTCACCCGAATCCATGCCCGCCCCCGACCCGCTTTGCACCGCGTCGTCCCGATCCTGGCAGAGGCCGCCGCGACAGGCCAGATCAATCCGGTGCCGGGCCGGTGTCGGCCCGGTCCCGGCAGCCGTGCGTCCGGCGCCGCGATGCGCTACAGGGCGGATGTCCGGCCCTGGGCGGCGGCCGGATCCCGGGTCGGTCGTCCGGCCACGCGATGCCGCCACGGTTCGACGCGGAGCCCGGCATGAGCGACACGAACAACACCTTCAAGAAGGCGCCCAAGCGCAAGGCCGCCAAGGGCAAGAGCATCAGCGTCTCGCCGGAGATGCGGCAGGCCTACGCCGACCTGATCCAGGAGCGCGCCGAGAAGCAGGAGGCCTACGGCCGCCACCTGCCGCAGGACGAGACGCGGCGGCGGTAGCGCGGCCGGGAGAAGCGCCGCCCCGCATCGGCCTCAGCGCTTGCGCACGAACTCGGTGCGCAGCACGAGGCCCTTGATGGTGTCGTGGCGGCAGTCGATCTCCTCCGGATCGTCCGTGAGCCGGATCGACCGGATGACCGTACCCTGCTTCAGGGTCTGGTTCGCGCCCTTGACCTTGAGGTCCTTGATCAGCGTGACCGAATCGCCGTCGGCCAGGACGTTGCCGGCCGCGTCGCGGACGGCTCTCGCCTCGGCGGGCGCGGCCGCGGACCCGGGCGGGAGCCACTCGCCCGTCGCCTCGTCGTAGACGTAAGCCTCGTCGTCGCCGCTCAAAACCGTGCCCCCTGTCCGGATCGGGGCCGGGTCCTGTGAGGATCGCGTGGGCCCGTCATCAGCGCCCCGGCACACCGAATCGGTCGCCGAGTCGGCGCGGGACGCCGCGAGCCTAGCCGATCGGGCCGGCCCCGCGCGAGAGCGGGAACCGGCCCGACGGAGCGCCTTACCGCTTCAGCGGACCGGCCTCGATCACGTCCTCGACCGTGCGCAGGCCGGCGCGCGGGGAGTTGACGAGGCAGGCCATGTTGCCCGGCGGGTGCTGGTTCTTCCACATCTTGGTGTGGGCCTGGGGGATCTTGTCCCAGGGGAAGACCTCGCTCATGCACGGGTCGATCCGCCGGTCGAGCACGAACTGGTTCGCCGACGAGGCCTGCTTGAGGTGGGCGAAGTGCGAGCCCTGGATGCGCTTCTGCCGCATCCAGACGTAGCGGGCGTCGAAGGTGATGTTGAAGCCGGTCGTGCCGGCGCAGAACACCACCATGCCGCCGCGCTTCACCACCAGCGCCGAGACCGGGAAGGTCGCCTCGCCCGGATGCTCGAACACGATGTCGACGTCCTGCTTGCCGGTGATGTCCCAGATCGCCTTGCCGAACTTCCGCGCCTCCTTGGTCCAGGCGTGGAACTCGGGGCTGTTGACCTTGGGCAGCTGGCCCCAGCAGTCGAAGTCCTTGCGGTTGATGACGCCCTTGGCGCCGAGGCTCATCACGTAGTCGCGCTTCGACTCGTCCGAGATCACCGCGATGGCGTTGGCGCCCGAGGCCGCGCAGAGCTGCACGCCGAACACGCCGAGGCCGCCGGAGGCACCCCAGATCAGCACGTTCTGGCCCGGCTTCACCGTGTGCGGGGCGTGGCCGAACAGCATGCGGTAGGCGGTGGCGAGCGTCAGCGTGTAGCAGGCGGCCTCCTCCCAGGTGAGGTGCTTCGGCCGGACCATGAGCTGGCGGGACTGCACCCGGCAGAACTGCGCGAACGAGCCGTCGCCGGTCTCGTAGCCCCAGATCCGCTGCGAGGGCGAGAACATCGGGTCGCCGCCGTTGCACTCCTCGTCGTCGCCGTCGTCGCGGTTGCAGTGGACGATGACCTCGTCGCCGACCTTCCAGCGCTTCACCTTGGAGCCGACCTTCCAGACGATGCCGGAGGCGTCGGAGCCCGCGATGTGGTACTCGCCCTTGTGGACGTCGAAGGGCGAGATCGGCTCGCCGAGGCCGGCCCAGACGCCGTTGTAGTTGACGCCCGCCGCCATGACGTAGACCAGCACCTCGTCGTCGCCGATCTCCCAGACCGGCAGCACCTCGAGCTGGTGGGACTGTTCCGGGGGACCGTGCCGCTCGCGCCGGATCGCCCAGGCATACATCTTGGCCGGCACATGACCCAGCGGCGGGATCTCACCCATCTCGTAGAGGTCCTTGACCTC
This sequence comes from Methylobacterium sp. 13MFTsu3.1M2, assembly GCF_900112625.1. Lineage (NCBI taxonomy): Bacteria > Pseudomonadati > Pseudomonadota > Alphaproteobacteria > Hyphomicrobiales > Methylobacteriaceae > Methylobacterium > Methylobacterium sp. 13MFTsu3.1M2. Next base: position 72,230 of record NZ_FOMM01000020.1, on the reverse strand, counting down.
CCCGCCCGTCGGACTGATCGCAGCGCTCGCCGCCATCTCGCTCTCCTCTCGTCCCGCGTGTTTCTCACGGCCGCGGTTCTCCATCGCGCTATACCGGCGATGCCGGAGGCGTCCAAGTGGGCCGAAAGTCGAAAGCCGACGGTTTCCGACATGAAAAAAGCGCGAGCACAGGGCGCGCGACCACGTATTCAAAATCGGCTTTCCGGCAGACCAAGTATTATTCGGCGCCGGCCTCGGTCGCCCCGACCCCGAGACCTTGCCCGACTCCACCGCCGCGCGCCCGAGCTGCTCCGGGCCGTCCGGCGAGCACATGCACCTCTAAGTCATTGGTTCGACTTGCCCTCTCGCGCCTGAACAGCGGCAAGTCCCGCGAAGAACAGTTCAGGTGGACATTATACCAGCACTGATAAAGCGGATCGGGACCGTCGCGCGGCGCCGTCCGGACCGCGGGTGCGGGCGGCGCGCGAGCGGCGGCGCGCCGCGGCGCCTTCAAATCCCGCTGTTCCGGCGGGCAAGTTTTTTCATGAGCCGCGGATGCCCGCGCGGGCGTCTTGCACTTCCGTCCCGGATGACGCGTGCTCAAGCCTTCGCTACGGTGACCGCAAGGCCGCGCCCCGCGCGGATACAAAGATCACACGGAGGCGAGGAATGGGCGCGAGCGTCGCCGAGACCAGGAGCGACAAGTCGAGCCGCGACAAGCCCTGGATCATCCGCACCTACGCGGGGCACTCGACCGCGGCGGAGTCCAACAAGCTCTATCGGGGCAACCTCGCCAAGGGCCAGACCGGCCTGTCGGTTGCCTTCGACCTGCCGACCCAGACCGGCTACGACCCCGACCACGAGCTGTCCCGCGGCGAGGTCGGCAAGGTCGGCGTCTCGATCGCGCATCTCGGCGACATGCGGACCCTGTTCCAGGACATCCCGCTCGCCCAGATGAACACCTCGATGACGATCAACGCCACGGCCCCGTGGCTGCTGGCGCTCTACCTCGCGGTGGCCGAGGAGCAGGGCGCGCCGATCGCCGCCCTCCAGGGCACGACCCAGAACGACATCATCAAGGAGTACCTGTCGCGCGGCACCTACGTGTTCCCGCCCGCGCCGTCCCTCCGGCTCACCAAGGACGTGATCCTGTTCACGACCAAGAACGTGCCGAAGTGGAACCCGATGAACGTCTGCTCCTACCACCTGCAGGAGGCGGGGGCGACGCCGGTCCAGGAGCTCTCCTACGCGCTGGCCATCGCCATCGCGGTGCTCGACACCGTGCGCGAGGACCCCGAGTTCGACGCCGAGAGCTTCTCCGACGTCTTCGGCCGGATCTCGTTCTTCGTGAACGCGGGCCTGCGGTTCGTCACCGAGATCTGCAAGATGCGGGCGTTCTCGGAGCTCTGGGACGAGATCGCCCGGGAGCGCTACGGCATCGACGACCCGAAGAAGCGCATCTTCCGGTACGGCGTGCAGGTGAACTCCCTGGGGCTCACCGAGCAGCAGCCCGAGAACAACGTCCACCGCATCCTGATTGAGATGCTGGCGGTGACGCTGTCCAAGCGCGCCCGCGCCCGCGCGGTGCAGCTCCCGGCCTGGAACGAGGCGCTCGGCCTGCCGCGGCCCTGGGACCAGCAATGGTCCATGCGCATGCAGCAGATCCTGGCCTTCGAGACCGACCTCCTCGAATACGACGACATCTTCGACGGCAGCCACGTGATCGAGGCCAAGGTCGAGGAGCTGAAGGCGCAGACCCGCGCCGAGCTGGAGCGGATCGGCGGCATCGGCGGCGCGGTCGCGGCGGTGGAAACCGGGGCGCTCAAGCGCGCGCTGGTGGAGTCGAACGCGCGCCGGATCTCGGCCATCGAGGCCGGCGATCAGATCGTGGTCGGCGTCAACAAGTGGCAGCAGGGCGAGCCGTCGCCGCTCACGGCCGGGGAGGGGGCGATCTTCTCCGTCTCCGAGACCGTCGAGATGGAGGCGCAGAGCCGGATCCGCGAGTGGCGCGGCCGCCGCGACGAGAACGCCGTGGGCCAAGCCCTCGACGCCCTGGAGCAGGCGGCGCGCTCCGGCGCCAACATCATGCCGCCCTCGATCGAGGCCGCCAGGGCCGGCGTCACGACGGGCGAGTGGGGCGCGCGCCTGCGCGCGGTCTTCGGCGAGTACCGGGCGCCCACCGGCGTCACCGTGGAGACCGTCTCCAGCGGCGCGGCCGAGGAGGCCAAGCTCCTGATCGCCGATCTCGGCGAGCGGCTCGGCGAGACGCCGAAGCTCGTGGTCGGCAAGCCGGGCCTCGACGGCCACTCCAACGGCGCCGAGCAGATCGCGCTCCGCGCCCGGGACGTCGGCTTCGACGTCACCTACGACGGCATCCGCCAGACGCCGGCCGAGATCGTCGCGAAGGCCAAGGAGACCGGCGCCCACGTGGTCGGCCTGTCGATCCTGTCCGGCTCCCACGTGCCGCTGGTGCGGGAGGTCCGCGCCAAGATGCGCGAGGCCGGGCTCGACCACATCCCGGTGGTGGTCGGCGGCATCATCTCGCCGGAGGACGAGCTGGTCCTCAAGAACATGGGCGTGCGCGCCGTCTACACGCCGAAGGACTACGCCATCGACCAGATCATGGTCGGGCTCGCCAAGGTCGTGGAGAAGGGTCTGGATCGACGGGACGGCCCGGCGGATCCGCCGCGCGCCGAGGCCCAGGTCTACTAGCGGACCGAGCCTGCCCGGACCGCGCGCGGTCCGGGCAGGACCAAACAACCTTAATATTTCTCAGACAAGCATAGGCCCCGGTCCCAAGTGCGGGACCGGGGACGAATCCTATGCGCGCCGGTATCTCCATCGCGGCCAAGCTCGGCCTGTGTCTCGCGGCCCTGGTGCTGCTGATCGCCGCGACGAGCGGCCTCTCGCTGGCCGAGCTCGGCCGCATCGAGTCCGCCGCCGCGCAGCTGCGCGACACGCGCATCCCGGCCACCGACGCCCTCGGCCGGATCGGCATTAACTTCATGCGGCAGCGGGTCAACGCCGTCCGCCTGATCACCGCCGACACGCCCGCGCTGCGCGCAGAGGTCGCCGACCAGATCGCCAAGCGTGACGCGCTGCTCGCGGCCCAGTACGCCCGGTACGAGGCCCTGCCGCTGACCCAGCCCGAGCGCGAGGCCTACGCGGCCTTCCGCCAGCACGTGGCCACCTACGCCGAGCAGCAGCGGGAGGCGGTGGCCAAGGCCGAGGCGGGCGACGTTGCCGGCGGCCAGCGGATCTACAACACGGTGATGTCGGACAGCATCCGCGCCATCATGGCCGACTGGGAGAAGCTCGTCGCCCTGAACGGCGAAGGCTCGCAGGCGAGCGGCACGCTGATCGGGCAGACCTACGACGCCGCCAAGCGGAACGTGCTGGCGCTCGCCGGCCTCGCCCTGCTGGTGGCGCTCGGGGCCTTCGTGCTGGTGACCCGCGGCGTCAGCGGGCCGCTCCGCAAGATCGCCGCCGTCACGCAGCGCCTCGCGGCGGGCGACGCCGAGGTGGCGATCTCCGGGCAGGAGCGCCGCGACGAGATCGGGGCGCTCGCGGGCTCCGTGGTGGTGTTCCGCGACAACCTCGTCAGCGCGCGCGCCCTGGAGGCCGAGACGGCGCTGGCCCGCGCCGATGCCGAGACGCAGCGCCGGGCCGCGACCCGGGCCATGGCCGACGCCTTCGAGCAGGCGGTGGGCGGCATCGTCGGCGGCGTGTCGGCGGCCGCGACCGAGCTGGAGGCCACCGCCCGGACCCTGACCGGCAGCGCGACCGAGGCCGCCGGGCAGTCCGGCACCGTCGCGGGCGCCGCGAGCGACGCCGCCGCCAACGTCAACACCGTCGCGGCCGCCGCCGAGGAGCTCGGCTCCTCGGTGCAGGAGATCGGCCGGCAGGTCAGCAGCTCGGCGGAGCTCGCGCGGGTCGCGGTCGCCGAGGCGACCAACACGGTGGCGCTGGTCCAGGACCTGAGCGGCGCGGCCGCGAAGGTCGGCGACGTGGTGGCGCTGATCTCCGGAATCGCCGCCCAGACCAACCTCCTGGCGCTCAACGCCACGATCGAGGCGGCGCGCGCCGGCGCCGCGGGCCGCGGCTTCGCGGTGGTGGCCTCGGAGGTCAAGGCGCTCGCCGAGCAGACCGCCCGGGCCACCGAGGAGATCACCGGCCAGATCGGCCGGATCCAGTCCTCCACCGGGCAGGCGGCGTCGGCGATCGACGGGATCGGCCGGCGCATCCGCGAGATCGACGGCGTGGCCTCCAGCATCGCGGCCGCCGTGGAGCAGCAGGGCGCGGCCACGCAGGAGATCGTCCGCAACGTCGCCGAGGCGGCCGCCGGCACCGGCGCGGTCACCGGCACCATCGCGAGCCTCGCCCAGTCCGCCGAGGAGACCGGCGCCGCCGCCGCCCAGGTGCTCGGGGCCGCGAGCGAGATGTCGCGTCAGTCCGAGCATCTCGGGGCCGAGGTCGCGCGCTTCCTCGACACGGTGCGGGCGGCGTAGCCCCCCTCACGGTCGGGCGGCGGATCGCGTAGGACGGCGCCATGCCGCCCAACTTGCCGCCCAACTTGCCGCCCGACGCGCCGCCCGCCCTGTCCGTCCTCCCGTCCGCCTTGCCGTCCGCCCTGACCGCGATCCTGCTCCTGGCGGTGCCCCTCGCCGCCGCGCTCTCGGCGGGCCTGATCCTGCGCCTGCGCCCGCTGCTGCAGCGCTACGCTCTGGCCCGGCCGAACGCCCGCTCCAGCCACACCGTGCCGACCCCCCAGGGGGGCGGGATCGCCGTGGTGACGGCGCTGGTCACGATCTCGGGCCTGCTGATCGCGGCGCCGGAGATCGGCGGCCGGCCGGACTGGATCTGGCTCGCCGGCGGAGCCCTGGCCCTGGCGGTCCTCGGCGCCGTGGACGACGTCCGGCCGCTGCCAGCCGCCCTGCGGCTCGCCGTGCAGGCCGTCGTGGTCGGCCTGCTGGTCTGGCACCTGGACGGGCGCCTGCTGCCCGGCCTGCCGCTCTGGCTGGAGCGCGGCCTCGCGCTGCTGGCGGGCCTGTGGTTCGTCAACCTGACGAACTTCATGGACGGGCTCGACTGGATGACGGTCGCGGAGATCGTCCCAGTGGCGGGCGCGCTCCTGCTCATCGGCCTCGCCGGGCACCTGCCGCCGCTGCCGACCCTGGTGGCGGCGAGCCTGCTGGGCGCGGTGCTGGGCTTCGCGCCGTTCAACCGGCCGGTCGCGCGGCTCTTCCTCGGGGATGTCGGCTCGCTGCCGGTCGGGCTCGTCACCGCGTGGCTGCTGTGCCAGCTCGCCCTGGCGGGCGGGCTCGCCGCCGCCCTGCTGCTGCCGCTCGTCTACCTCGCCGATGCCAGCCTGACCCTCGCCGCGCGGGCGGCGCGGGGCGAGCGGGTCTGGGAGGCCCATCGCGGGCACTATTACCAGCGGGCCACCGTCAACGGGCTGTCCGTGCCCGGCGTGGTCGGACGGGTGTTCGCGGTCAATCTCGCCCTGGCGGCGCTCGCCGCCGCGACCTTGTTTTGGCCGTCCTGGCCGGTCACGCTCGCCGCATCGGTCGCCGGGCTCGCCCTGGTTTCCGTCCTGCTCCGCCGCTTCGCCCGCGCCCCGGCGCCGGCCCCAGCCGAAGGTGCCGCCCAGCCGTGACAGAGGCCGCCCAGCCGTGACCGGACTCATCGCGCTCACCGGGGCGACCGGGTTCATCGGCCGCCACCTGCTCGCCGACCTCACCGCGCGCGGCTACCGGGTCCGCGTGCTGCTGCGCCGGCCCACGACCGTGCCGGAGGGCGCGGCGAGCGCGGTCGTCGGCGACCTGACCCGCCCGATCAACATGGCGGCGGCCCTCAGCGGCGTCGACGCGGTGGTGCACTCGGCCGGCCTCGCCCATGCTATGTCGGGGGCACCGGAGGACGACTACCGCACGCTCAATACCGAGGCGACGCGCCGGCTGGCGGAGGCCGCGGCGCGCGCGAAGGTGCGCCGCTTCGTGTTCCTGTCGTCGATCCGCGCGCAGGTCGGGGCGAGCGCGCCGGGCGTGGTCGGGGAGGGCGATCCGCCCCGGCCCACCGACGCCTACGGCCGCTCAAAGCTCGAGGCCGAGGCGGCGCTCGCCGAGACGGGCCTGGACTGGGTCGCGCTGCGCCCGGTCCTCGTCTACGGCGCCGGCGTGAAGGGCAACATGGCCGCGCTCCTGCGACTGGCGCGCAGTCCCTACCCGCTGCCGCTGGGCGGCCTCGCGGCGCGGCGCTCGCTGATCTCGCTGGAGAGCCTGTCGGGTGCCGTGGACGCGGTGCTGGCGGCGCCCGCCCCCCTGAACCGCGCCCTCGTCGCGGCCGATCCGGACCCGCCCAGCCTGCCCGAGATGATCGCGGCCCTCCGACAGGGCCTCGGCCGCGGCCCGGGCCTCGTCCCGGTCCCGGCCGGCCTCCTCCGGCTGGCCTGCCGGCTGACCGGCCGGGACGCGCAGTTCGCCCGCGTCGCCGAGGGTCTCGTCGCCCGCGCCGACGGGCTCGCGTCCCTCGGCTGGCGGCCGGCCGGGCCGACCCGCGACGGGCTCGCCCGGCTGGCCCGCGACGGCGGCTGAACGCGGGGCTGCCTCAGCGGCCCGCGTAGATGTCGGTGATCTTGCCGAGCAGCGACAGGGCGTCCGCCTTCGAGCGCTGGAACGCGTTGCGGCCCACGATCGAGCCGAAGCCGCCGCCCGCCTGGATGGCGCGGATCTCGTCGAGGAAGCTGGCCTCCTCGGCCTGGGCGCCGCCGGAGAAGATCACGATCCGCCGGCCGTTGAACGCGCACTGCACCACGTGGCGGACGCGCTCGGCCGCCGTGCCGATCGGAATGCCGGTCGATTCGTAGACCTTCTTCGCCGCCGGCTGCTCGATATGGGCCGAGGGCAGCTTCACCTTGATGATGTGGGCGCCGAGCTGCGCGGCGATCTGGGCCGCGTAGCCGATCACGTCGATGGCGGTCTCGCCCTCCTTCGACAGGGCCGAGCCGCGGGCGTAGGACCAGATCACCACGGCGAGGCCGACGCTCTTGGCCTCCTCTGCGATCGCGCGGATCTGCCCGTACATGGCGTTGCGGTGGGCGGAGCCCGGGTAGATCGTGAAGCCGATGGCGCAGGCGCCGAGCCGCAGGGCGTCGGCCACCGAGCCGGTGATCGCCTGCTCGGGATCCTCCTCGTCGGCCAGGAGGTCGTGATCGTTGAGCTTCAGGATGAGCGGGATGCGCCCGGCATAGTCGCGCGCGCCCGCCTCGAGGAAGCCGAGCGGCGCCGCGTAGGCGTTGCAGCCCGCCGCCAGGGCCAGCTCGAAATGGTAGTGCGGGTCGTAGGCCGGCGGGTTCGGGCCGAAGCTGCGGGCGGGCCCGTGCTCGAAGCCCTGGTCGACGGGCAGGATCAGCATCTTGCCGGTGCCGCCGAGCTTGCCGTGCTCCAGCATCCGGGCGAGGTTGGTGAGGGTCCCGGGGCTGTCGGCCCCGTACCACGACAGGATCTCGGTGACGCGGGCGGATCGGTCCATCGGGCAGCCTCCTGGCCAGAGACCGTCGCGCCGCGGATCGGGCCGCGGGCCGTGCTGCGGACGGCTCCCGGTCGGAACGGTGCGGGCAAAGCCGCGGTTCCCGCACGCGGCGCTTTCGGCTAACCGGGCGGGAGCGGGCGCCGCCCGGTCCGGTCGCGCGCGCCCGGACCGGCAGCCCCGAGACCGGCCCACGAGACGCGTCAGAGGTTCGCTCATGCGCAGGCTGATCCTGCTGCGGCACGCCAAGTCCGACCGTCCGCCGGGCGTGGCGGACCACGAGCGCCCGCTCAACGCGCGCGGGGACCGGGCCGCCCCTGCGGTGGGCGCCCACCTCGCGCGGGAGGGCCTGTGCCCGGACCTCGCCCTGGTCTCCACCGCCACGCGGACCCGCGAGACCTGGGCCGCGATGGAGGCGGCCCTCGGCAGCCCCGAGACGCGCTGGCATTCCGAGATCTACGAGGCGCCGGCGGACCGGATCCTCGGGGTGATCCGGCAGGCGCCCGACGCGGCCGCCACGCTGATCGTCGTCGGCCACAATCCGGGCCTCGGCGACCTCGCCGCAATCCTCGCGGGCTCGGGACCGCGGGCGGCCCGGGACCGGCTGGCCCTGGAATTCCCGACCGCGGCCTTCGTGGTGATCGACTTCGACGGCGACCGCTGGGCGGAGATCGCGCCGGACCGCGGGCACCTCGACCGGTACGTGCGCCCGCGGGACATCGACCCGGATCTCGGCGGCTGACGCCTCAGGCGACCGGCACCGCCACGGCGTGCGCCTCGACCTCCGCGTGGGTCGGCAGGGGCGAGCCCGGCACGAAGGCCTCGAAGGCCGCCCAGAAATCCTGCCGGATCGCGTCGCGCTCGGTCAGGATCTCGTGCCGGGAATCCGGCAGGACCAGGATATGGCCGGCCTTCAGCCGGGCGGCGAAGCGTTCGGTCTCCGCCGTGCCGCAGACGGGGTCGGCGCCCGCCGCGACGATCAGGGTCGGCAGCCCGATCCGCGGCGCCGCCCGCGGGTCGCGCAGCCGCGCCATCGCGCGGAACGCCTCGGCGAGCCACGCGATCGTCGGGTCGCCGACCGCGCCGGCGCCGACCTGCCGCGCCGCCGCGGCGTTGCGGGCGTAGCGGATGGGATCGCGCGACAGGCGGTTGCCGGCGTACGGGTTGGTGGCGATCGAGACCGGCTTGCCGAACGGGATGTAGCGGCTCCCGAGGCCGAGCCTCTGCAGGCCCCGCGACAGGATCGCGGCGCCGGCCGGCCAGCGGACCATCCGGATCGACAGCATCGGCGCCAGGGTCACCAACCGCCGGAACGGCAGCGCCCCGTCGAGGGCCGCGAGGAGGGCGACGCATCCGCCCATGGAATGCGCGAGGCCGACATGGGGCTCGGGCATCAGCGGCACCAGGATCGTCTCGGCCACCGCCCGCAGGTCGAGCCGGTAATCGTCGAACCGGGCGACGTGGCCCTTGTGGGGGTCGTCGACCCGGCGGTCCGATTCGCCCTGGCCGCGCCAGTCGAACGCCACGACCGCGAAGCCCCGGGCGCGCAGCTCGTGGATCGTCTCGTAGTACTTCTCGATGAACTCGGCCCGGCCCTGGAGCAGGCAGACCGTGCCCCGGCAGGTGCGCGCCGTGGTCTGCCAGTAGGCCGCCCGCAGGGTGCAGTCGTCGCGCGTGCCGACGGCGATCAGCGTGCCGCCCGGCGGGACCGGGTTGTCGGGCGTGCTGCGCAGGGTCAGGAGCGGCGGCTCGCGCCCGGTGTCACCGTCGAAGCGTCTCACTGGCCTCACCTCAGCGCCTCCGCGCATCGTCCGATACACGCCCGGATGCACTCTGCGACCGTAGCGAAAAATCTCGTTTCCGACCCTCACCGGGGGTCTTGAAGCGCGATTTTCCCCCTCCGATATCTCGTCTGTGCCGGCCGTCAGGCGGCACGAGAGACGGGTCCGGCCCATCGGGCGGACCGGAATTGCATGTTGCTCAGACGAGGATATGTCATGCGTCAGTTCGATCTCGCTCCCCTGTACCGCTCCACCGTCGGCTTCGACCGCCTGTTCTCCGCCCTCGATCAGTTCGCGAGCGCCGAGGCGGCCCCGACCTACCCGCCCTACAACATCGAGCGGACCGGCGAGAACGCCTACCGCATCACCGTCGCGGTCGCCGGCTTCACCGAGTCAGACCTGTCGATCGAGGTGCGGGAGAACGCCCTCACGCTGAAGGGCGAGCGCAAGGCCGAGGGCAGGGCGGAGTTCCTGCACCAGGGCATCGCGGCCCGCGCCTTCGAGCGGCGGTTCCAGCTCGCCGACCACGTCCAGGTGACGGGTGCGGCGCTCGAGAACGGCCTCCTCCACATCGACCTCGTCCGCGAGGTTCCGGAGGCGAAGAAGCCCCGTCGCATCGAGATCGCCTCGGCGGCGCGCCCCAGCGCCCCGGTGATCGAGGGCGACGTCCGCAAGGACGCGGTCCAGCAGGCCGCCTGACCCCGCCCCGCGGGGGAACCGTCAGGTCCATATCAGGTACCGATGAGGTTCTTGGAGCGCCCCGGCCCCGGCCGGGGCGCTTTCTCGTGGCGGCTGTCATAATGGCGTGTGGCCGTCGTGCTCTCTGTCGGATTCGACGGTGCACGGACGCGCACCCGGAGTGAACCCGACGATGGTCGCCAATCTCGCCCGCGGAGCCTACAGCGCGCTCGGAGCCGGCTGGCACAGGGGCGTGCAATGGGGCGTCGGCGCGCCGATCGCCAAGCTGCGCCGCCGGTCGGTCCCGCTGCCGGGCGTCGCGGGCGTGGGCGGAATCGACGACGTGCTCTCGGCCGAGCGGGCGATCCGCCTGCCCGAGCCGTTCGAGGGCCGCAGCCTCGGCCGCATCGGCAGCCTCGAGGTCCGGCTGGCGACGCGGAAATCGGAGATCCGGCGGGCCCAGCGGCTGCGCTACAAGGTCTTCTACGAGGAGATGTCGGCGGTGCCCTCCGGGCTCGCCGCCCTGTCCCGCCGCGACGTCGACGGTTACGACGCGGTCTGCGACCACCTCCTCGTCCTCGACCACGCGGCGCCGCGGCGGAAGAAGCCCTTCGTCGAGCCGCGCCCGAAGGTCGTCGGCACCTACCGGCTGTTGCGCGGCGAGGTGGCCGAGCGGCATACCGGCTTCTACTCGGAGAGCGAGTACGACCTCGCGCCGCTTCTCGCCGCGCAGGGGCACCGGCGGCTCCTAGAGCTCGGCCGCTCCTGCGTGCTCAAGCCCTACCGGAGCAAGCGGACCGTCGAGCTGCTGTGGCAGGGGATCTACGCCTACGTCCTGCACCACCGGATCGACGCGCTGATCGGCTGCGCGAGCCTGGAGGGCACCGACCCGGACCGGCTGGCCCTGCCGCTCGCCTTCCTGCACCACCACGCCCGCGCGCCGGAGGGCTGGCGGGCCCGGGCGCTGCCGGAGCGGGCGGTGGCGATGGACCGGATGCCGCGCGAGGCGGTGGACGCCAAGGCGGCCCTGCAGGCGCTGCCGCCACTGATCAAGGGCTACCTGCGCCTCGGCGCCACCTTCGGCGACGGCGCGGTGATCGACCGCCAGTTCGGAACGACGGACGTGTTCGTCGCGCTGCCGGTCGAGGTGATCGGGGCGCGCTACCGGGGCCATTTCGCGCCGGCCGGGTGAGAGCGCGGGGCATCGGAGGCGGGAGCCCGTACCGTCCTCGCGAGCAGAGCGGAGCGATCCAGCGTCGCCGCGCTTCGCAGGGTCGCGCTGCCCTGGGTTGCTCCGATCCGCGCGAGGACGACGGCGGCCGCCCCTCAGAGATCCCCCAGCGCCAGCTGACCCTGGTTGCGCGCCTTCGGCGGCGCGGCCTTGCGCTCCTTGGCCCGCCCGGAGGCGGGGCGCGCGGCGGCCGCCTTCCTGGGCTTCGGGTCGCCGCGCATCCGGGCCACCGCCTTGTCGCGGGCCACGGCCTCCGGGGCGTTCGGGTCGTCGCTCAGCCACTTGCCGCGCTTGATCACCTCGTTCACGCGGCCCTGGTTGACCCCGACCTTGAAGGCGATCTCCTGCTGGGTCATGCCCGTCGTGGCGTGCAGGTCCAGGATCGCCCGCGCGAGTTCCGGGGTCATCTTCTGTCCGGTCAGCCGCCGGGCGGGCTTCACCGTCCGGGTGGCGCGGTCGCGCTCGCGCAGGCGCTCCAGCAGCGCCAGCGCCATGTTCATGCCGTGCTCGCGCAGGGCCTCCTCGAATTCCTTCAGGGTCGCCATCGGCGCCATCCTCCGCCGGGCTCTCGGGCCGGGTGCTGGCCGGGGAACGTGCCGGGAACGAAGCGGTTGCGCAAGCCGATCCGGCGGGTGCCCACCGCCGCGCCGGTGGATGACACCCGCCGTCCACCGGAAATGCGCGGCCCTGGCCTCCCCCCGGCGGCTCCGCTAGAGGGGGCCGGACCGTGACGGCCGCGGGCGCGCAGACGATGATCACCCCGATCCGCAGAATTGTCCCCGGCGAGGCGTCCGGCTCCCGGGCGCGGGGGCTGGAGGCCGCGGCGGTGCTGCTGTTCCCCGATCTGCCCTTCCCGTTCAGCGCGTTCGAGCGCCGGTTCACCGAGCGACCCTTCGCGGACGGCAGGGCCGAGAACGTCAGCATCCGCGGCGCGGCCGCCGAGCTGCGCGGCGCGGCCGGCACGCCGGAGGTGCAGGAGTTCCTGCGCCGGCTGCTGATCCGCGTCCCCGCCTTCACCCGGGACCCTCTCGGACCTCGTGATGCACGGTGCCATGGGCGGCCGCTACATGCTGGAGCAGACCGCCTACCTGCCGGTCGCCGCCCAGGCCGACCCCACCTTAAGCCCGCAGCGCATCCTCGCGGCCAAGCTCGGCCGCGCCCGTCGCACCTGAGACAGGAACCGCACCGATGATCCTCGAAATCGCGCAGATCGAGATCAAGCCCGGCCTCGAGGCCGAGTTCGAGAAGGGCATCACCGAGGCCTCGGCGATCTTCAAGCAGGCCAAGGGCTGCCGGCACTTCGAGGTTCGGCGCTCGATCGAGCATCCGCAGCGCTACCGCCTGCTGATCCACTGGGACACGCTGGAGGCCCACACCAAGGACTTCACCGGCTCGCAGCCCTGGCAGGATTACCGCGCCCTGGTCTCCCACTGCTTCGCCGGCCCGGTCGCCGTCGAGCACGCCGAGCAGGTGCTGAAGGCGTTCTGAGCCTCGGCGCGAGGCCGGGCGGGGCCTACAGCGATCCGAAGCGTTGCGAGCCCGACCGCCGGTGCTAGGCTCCCGCGCGACGGGACCCGGAACGAATCATCGGGATTGCGGGTGGGGAACAGGCTGATGGCGCGGCTCGGACGGCTCGCGGGTGCCCTGGCGCTCCTCGGAGGAATCGCCGGCAATCCGGCCCTCGCCCAGACCTCGCCAGCCCTGTCCCCACCTGCGGCCCGCACCGCGCCCCGCCCGGCGACGGCTGTCGCCGCGCCGTTCGCCAGGACCTTCGTCCGGGCCGACCTCGCCAGCGCGGCGGTCCGCCTGGAGACCGCGCTGAAGGCGGAGGCCGGGGGCCCGCTGCGGCCCGCCGGCCAGTCCCGCGCGGCCGGGCTGGCCCTGCTCGCCGCCGACAAGCCCGACGAGGCGCTGGCGCCTTTGACCGCCGCGGTGGCGGCCGATCCCGCCGACGCGCGCAACTGGCAGGCCTATGCCCGGGGGGCCGCGGCGGCCCTGGGTACCCTCGAGGACAACGACTACCAGGGCCGGTCGCGTCTGCGCGGGCGGGTGACGGCCGCCGCCTACCGCGCCTACGAGCGCGCCGGCACGGCGGCCGACGCCGCAGCCGCGCTGGCGGCGCTCGGCGCCGCCGAGGCCGAGCAGGAATCGTGGCGCCCGGCGCTCGACGCCTACGCGGCGAGCCTCGCCCTGGCCGAGACCGGTTCGGTCCGGGAGACCTACGAGACCGTGCGGGCGCAGCACGGCTTCCGCATCCTCGACTACAAGGTCGATTCCGACGCGGCCGCTCCCCGGGCCTGCTTCACCTTCTCGGAGGCGATCCGCCCCAAGACCGACTACGCCCCCTTCGTGGCCGTCTCCGGCAGCAGCGCGGCCGCCGTGACCGGGGAGGGCTCTCAGGTCTGCGTCGACGGACTCAAGCACGGCGGCCGCTACGCCATCGTGGTCCGCCAGGGCCTGCCCTCCGCGGTCGGCGAGAGCCTGCTCAAGGCCGCCGATTACGAGATCTACGTCCGCGACCGCGCCCCGCAGGTGCGCTTCACCGGGCGCAACTACGTCCTGCCCCGGACGGGCCAAGCGGGCGTGCCCCTGGTCTCGGTGAACGCGCCGAAGCTCGACGTCGAGGTTCTGCGGATCGGCGATCGCGGCCTGCTGCCGACCCTGCGGTCGGAGGACTTCCTGGGCCAGCTCAGCGGGTCCACCGCCCGGACGATCGCGTCTGAGAAGGGTCAGCGCGTCTGGAAGGGCACCCTCGACACCGCCAAGGCCGAGCTGAACCAGGAGGCCGTCACCGCCTTCCCGGTCCTTCAGGCCGTGGGCAAGCTCGAGCCCGGCCTCTACGTGATGCTGGCCCGCCCCTCCGGCACGGCCGCCTCCGACGAGGAGTACGACACCCAGGCGACCCAGTGGTTCGTGGTCTCCGACCTGGGGCTCACCGCCACCAAGGGCCGGGACGGGGTCACCGTGGTCCTGCGCTCGCTCGCCTCCGCGCAGGTGATGCCGGGCGCCGAGATCCGGCTTGTCGCCCGCAACAACGAGGTGCTGGGCACCCGGACCACGGACGCGCAGGGCCACGTCGCCTTCGATCCCGGGCTCGCCCGCGGGGAGGGCGGTCTGGCGCCGAGCCTCGTGGTCGCCCAGGCGGGCGGCGATTACGGCTTCCTCGACCTCAACCTCGGCGCCTTCGACCTCACCGACCGCGGCGTGAAGGGACGGCCCGAGACCGGCGGCCTCGACGCCTACCTGTTCCCGGAGCGCGGGGTCTACCGCACGGGCGAGACCGTCCAGCTCACCGCCCTGCTGCGCGACCCCCGCGGCGCCGCCGTGCCGGACCTGCCGCTGACCCTGGTGGTGAAGCGGCCGGACGGCGTCGAGTACCGGCGCGTCTCGGTGCCCGACCAGGGGCTCGGCGGCCGGGCCCTGCCGCTGCCGCTCCTGTCGGGGGCGATGCACGGCACGTGGCGGGTCTCCGCCTACACGGACCCGAAGGCGCCCGCGATCGGCGAGACCAGCTTCCTCGTGGAGGATTACGTCCCCGAGCGGCTGGAGGTGACCCTCAAGGCCCGGCAGGCGGCCCTGAACCGGGGCGAGGCCGCGCAGGTCGACGTCGCCGCCCGCTACCTCTACGGCGCCCCGGGCTCCGATCTCGACGTGTCGGGCAGCGTGACCGTGCAGGCGGCGGCCACCAGCGGCATCAAGGGACTGGAGACTTATTCCATCGGTCTCGACGACGAGGCCGTGGAGCCGACGACCCAGGAGTTGCAGGACCACGCCACCACGAACGCGCAGGGCGCCGCCACCGTCACGGTGCCGGTGCCCCAGGTCGCGGCGCCGCGGGCGCTGGAGGCGAAGATCACGCTGGCGGTCGGCGAGCCCGGAGGCCGGGCGCTGTCGCGCAGCCTGACCCTGCCGATCCTCCCGGCGAGCCCGGTCCTCGCCCTGCGCAAGGGCTTCACCGACCTCAAGGAGGGCGGGATCGCCGGCTTCGACGTGGTGTTCGCGCGCCCCGACGGGGCGCTCGTTGCCCGGCCGGGCGTGAGCTGGACCCTGTCGCGGATCGACTCCTCCTACCAGTGGTACCGGGCGGACGGGCGCTGGTCGTTCGAGGCGGTGAAGTCCGCCCGGCGCGTCGCCAGCGGCACCGTCGACCTCACGGCCGCCGGCCCGAGCCGGATCGAGGCGCCGGTCGGCCTCGGCCGCTACCGGCTGGAGGTCTCGACCGCGGGCGCTCCGGAGGCGGGTGCGAGCCTCGGCTTCGAGGTGGGCTGGGGCGGCTCCGAGACCGCGGAGGCGCCCGACCTGCTCGACCTGACCCTCGACAAGGCCGCCTACGCCGCCGGCGACACGCTGCGGGCCAAGCTCAGCCCGAAGTTCAAGGGTCAGGCCAGCTTGATGGTCGTCAGCGACCGCGTGCACCAGACCCTGGAGGTCAGCGTGCCGGAGGGCGGCACCACGGTCAGCATCCCGGTGAAGGCCGAGTGGGGCGCCGGCGCCTACTTGGTGGCCACCGCCTACCGGCCCCTCGACCAAGCGGCCAAGCGCCTGCCCGGCCGGGCGCTGGGTCTGGCGTGGTTCTCGGTGAACCGGGAGCGCCGCAGCCTCGGGGTCGCCCTGAAGGCGCCGGAGCGGGCGCGCCCGCGCCAGGACCTGACCCTGCCGGTCCAGCTCACCGGGCTGAAGGCCGGCGAGCCGGCGCGGATCACCGTGGCCCTCGTCGATGTCGGCATCCTCAACCTGACCCGCTACGCGGCGCCGGACCCGACCCAGTACTTCCTCGGCCAGCGGGCACTCGGGCCGGAGGTCCGCGACCTCTACGGCTACCTGATCGACGGCATGCAGGGCTCGGCCGGGGCGATCCGCTCCGGCGGCGACGCGGGCGGCGGCGAGCTCGCCGATTCCCCGCCGACCCAGGCGCCGCTGGCGCTCTATTCCGGCGTCGTGACCGTGGGGCCGGACAGCGCGGCCAGCGTCACCTTCCCGATCCCGGCCTTCAACGGCACCGGCCGCGTCATGGTCACCGCCTGGAGCGGCGACCGGGTCGGGCAGGCCCAGGCCGACGTGATCATCCGCGACCCGGTCGTGCTCAGCGCCACGCTGCCGCGCTTCCTCGACACCGGCGACCGCTCGCGCCTGTTCGTGGCCCTCGACAACGTCGAGGGGCAGGCGGGCGAGTACACGGTCGACCTGAGCCCGACCGGCCCGGTCGTGGTCGGCGCCAGCGCGCTGCGCCAGACGCTGCGGCTGGAGGCCGGCGCGAAGGGCCAGTTCGCGATCCCCCTCACCGCCGCCGGACCCGGCACGGCCCGGCTCGACCTCGCCCTGTCGGGGCCCGGCCTCCCGGCCGCCCTCAACCAGAGCTTCGCCCTCGGGATCTCGCCGGGGACGGGCGCCCTGCTGCGCCGCTCGGTGCGCAGCCTCGCCCCGGGGGCGAACCTGACGCTGACCTCGGACCTCCTCGCCGACCTGCAGCCGGGCACCGGCAGCGTCTCGCTCTCGGCCACGGCCCTGCCGGGGGTCGACGTGGCGGCCCTGCTCCGGGCGCTCGACCGCTACCCCTACGGCTGCTCCGAGCAGGTGGTGAGCCGGGCGATGCCGCTGCTCTACGTCAACAAGCTCGCGGCGCTGGAGAAGCTCGCCCTCGACAACGGCGCCGACGAAAGGGTGCGCGAGTCGATCGAGCGCCTGCTCGCCCGCCAGGATTCGAGCGGGGATTTCGGCCTGTGGTCGGCGCAGGGATCGAGCGACCTCTGGCTCGACGCCTACGTGACCGACTTCCTGACCCGCGCCCGCGAGCGCAACTTCGCGGTGCCGCAGAAGGCCTTCGCCCAGGCCCTCGACTACCTGCGCAACGCGGTGGCCAACGCCACCGAGGTGCGCAACGGCGGCGCCGACCTCGCCTACGCGGCGTACGTGCTCGCCCGGAACGGGCGGCCGGTGATGGGCGACCTGCGCTACCTCGCCGACACCAAGATCGGCGACTTCTCCTCCGCCCTCGGGCGCGCGCAGCTCGCCGCCGCCCTGGCGCTGCTCGGCGACCGCGGCCGCGCCGCCAAGACCATGGAATCGGCGCTCACGGTCCTGCGCGCCGAGCGCGACAAGGGTGTCTACCGCGCCGATTACGGCTCCCGCCTGCGCGACGGAGCCGGGCTGATCACGCTCGCCGCCGAGAGCGGGCTGGCGCAGGGGGCGCTGGGCCCCGCGGCTTCCGTGCTCGGCGAGGAGCAGCAATCCGAGCGCTCGACGAGCACGCAGGAGAATGCTTGGCTGGTGCTCGCCGCCGAGAGCCTGTCGAACGAGGCGGGCACCCTCTCGTTCACCCTGGACGGCGCCTCGCAGACCGGCCTGCTGGCCCGGGTCTATCGGGAGGCGGCCCTGGCCGACCGAGGCGTTCAGCTCACCAATACCGGCCGCGCGCCTGTGCAGGTGGCCGTGACCGTCAACGGCAGCCCCCTGGTGCCGGAGCCGGCGGCGCAGCAGGGCTACACGATCGAGCGCAGCTTCCGCCGCCTCGACGGCAGCGTCGTCGATCCGGCGAGCGGCCTGCGCCAGAACGACAGGCTGGTGGTGGTGCTCAAGGTCACCGAGGCCAAGGCGGAGGCGGCGCGGCTCCTGCTGGTCGATCCGCTGCCGGCGGGGCTGGAGATCGACAATCCGAAGCTCCTCGACGCCGACGCACTCCAGGGGCTCGCCTTCGCCAAGTCCGACGTGCAGCCGGTCCACACCGAGTTCCGGGACGACCGGTTCGTGGCCGCCTACGACCGCGACCCGAGCCAGTCGGCCTTCTTCACGGTGGCCTACACGGTGCGTGCGGTCTCGCCGGGGACCTACGTCCATCCGGGCGCCACCGTGGAAGACATGTACCGGCCGGCGCGGTTCGGCCGGACCGCCTCGGGCAGCGTGACGGTGGGGGCGGCCAAGTAGGGCGGCCGGCGTTCGCGCGCTCCGCTCGACTTCAACCTCCCGTCATCGCCAGCGCAGCGAAGCGACCCAGGGCCAGCGCGCCGTCGGTGAGCGTGGCGCTTCCCTGGATTGCTTCGCTCCGCTCGCAAGGACGGTGGTGCTGAGGGCATCGTCCGGCCTCGGCCTCGAGCACGGAGGCGCAACCCGCCGGGCCGGGCTGCTGCGTTGCGGCAGGCACATGGTGCGCTGCGGAACCGCCGCGAGCGCCCACCCATTCCCACAGGTCCCGTTCGGAACCCGTGGAGCGATGCCCGATGCCGGACCTCGACGCGCTCGCCGGCTCCGCAGCTCGCGCGCTGGCCTACCTGCCGTGGTGGGCCGAGAGCCTGATCCTCATCGTCGCCTGCTGCGCCGTGGTGATGCCCCTGCACGGGATCGTCTACCGGGCGATGAAGCGGGCGGTCGCGACCAAGAGCCTGTTCTGGCGCTCGCTGGTGTCGCGTACCCGCGGGCCGAGCCGCCTCGGTCTGATCGTGGTGGCGATCAGCCTCGCTTCGACCACCGTGCACCTGTCCTGGGAGGTGCGGATCGCCCTCAACCAGATCCTGCTGGTGGCCTTCGTGACGCTGACCGGCTGGTGCTGCGCCACCGCGCTCCACATCGCCACGGTGATCTACCTGCGGCGGTTCAAGCTCGACGCCGAGGACAACCTCCTGGCGCGCAAGCACTTCACGCAGATGCGCATCCTGGAGCGGGCCGGCGTGACGCTGGTTGCGCTCGTCACCCTGTCGGTGGCGCTGATGACCTTCGAGCCGGTGCGCCAGTACGGCGTCAGCCTGCTCGCCTCGGCGGGCGCGGCGGGCCTCGTCCTCGGTCTCGCCATGCAGCCGGTCCTGTCGAATCTCGTGGCCGGTATCCAGATCGCCATCACGCAGCCGATCCGGATCGAGGACGCGATCATCGTCGAGAACGAGTGGGGCTGGGTCGAGGAGATCACCGCGACCTACGTGGTGGTCCGCCTCTGGGACTGGCGCCGGCTGGTCCTGCCGCTGACCTACTTCATCCAGAAGCCGTTCCAGAACTGGACCCGCGACGGCGCCTCGCTGATCGGCAGCGTGTTCGTCTACGTCGACCACCGGGCGCCGGTGGCAGCGATGCGCGAGAAGCTCGCCGAGATCGCCGGGGCCACGCCCCTGTGGGACGGCAAGGTGGTGAACCTCCAGGTCTCGGACGCGAAGGAATCGACGATCGAGATCCGAATGCTGGTGAGCGCCCGCAACGCGCCCCAGGCCTGGGACCTGCGCTGCGTGGTCCGCGAGGCGATGATCACGTGGCTCCAGGCCGAGCACCCGGAGGCCCTGCCGCGGCACCGCACGGAATGGGTCGGGGCCGCGGAGATGCCGCTTCGCCGTGCGGAGGAGCGGCGGTTTGCGGCGTGAGCCACCTCGTCATCGCGAGCGCAGCGAAGCGACCCAGGGCCGCGCGCCATCTGTGCGCGTGGCGCTACTCTGGATTGCTTCGCTGCGCTCGCAAAGACGGGTGTCAGTCGTCGGCGCCAGCGTAGAAACTCTCCACGCCGATGCCCTCCTCCTGCATCAGCCGGGCGCGGGCGCGCAGCTTCTCGGTCTCGCTCTTGAGCTGGCCGCAGGCCGCCAGGATATCCCGGCCGCGGGGCGTACGCACCGGCGAGGCGTAGCCGGCGTTGAACACGATCTCGGAGAAGCGCTCGATCCGGTCCCAGTCCGAGCACTCGTAGCGGCTGCCCGGCCAGGGGTTGAACGGGATCAGGTTGATCTTGGCCGGTATGCCCTTGAGCAGGCGCACCAGCTCCCGCGCGTCCGCGTCCGAATCGTTGACGCCCTTCAGCATCACGTACTCGAAGGTGATCCGGCGGGCGTTGCTCAGGCCCGGATAGGCCCGGCAGGCCGCGAGCAGCTCGGCGATCGGGTATTTCCGGTTGAGCGGCACCAGCTCGTCGCGCAGGTCGTCGCGCACGGCGTGGAGCGAGATCGCCAGCATGGCGTTGGCCTGCTCGCCGAGCCGCGGGATCTGCGGCACGACCCCCGACGTCGAGACCGTGATCCGGCGGCGGGACAGGGCGAGCCCCTCCTGGTCCGACATCACCCCGACAGCGTCGACCACGGCGTCGAGGTTGTAGAGGGGCTCGCCCATGCCCATGAACACGATGTTGGTCACGAGCCGGCCGACCTCGCCGGAGCCGCCGGCGTCGCGGCTCGGCATCTGGCCGGGCCAGTCGCCGAGCTCATCCCGGGCGGTGACGAGCTGCTGCACGATCTCGGCCGCCGAGAGGTTGCGCACGAGGCGCTGCGTGCCGGTGTGGCAGAACGAGCAGGTCAGCGTGCAGCCGACCTGGGAGGACACGCACAGCGTGCCGCGGTCGGGCCCCGGAATGTAGACGCACTCGATCTCGGCGCCGCGGTTGTGCTCCTGCCGGTTGGTCGGCGCCATGCGCAGGAGCCACTTGCGGGTGCCGTCGCGCGAGACCTGCCGGCTCGCCACCTCCGGCCGCTCCAGGGTGAAGTGCTCGGCGAGCTGCGCCTTCAGCGCCTTGCCGACATTGGTCATCTCGGCGAAGTCGGACGCCCCGCGGAAATTGACCCAGTGCCAGACCTGGCCGGCGCGCATCCGGCTCTCGCGCTCGGGCACGCCCATGCCGATGAGCTGCGCCTTGAGGGCGTCGCGGGTCAGGCCGACCAGCGAGGGGCGGCGGCCGGGCAGCGCCTCGGGGAGGAGATCCGGCGCCTTCTCGATCGCGGCATCGGCCGCGCGGGCGCTGTCGAGCGACGGCGTCGCCATGGCGTTCAAACGATCCATACGTTGGAAAGGGTCTGATATACGCGATCGCGGCAGCGAAGGCGAATGCGTGCCGCCCACAGGGGCCCTGACGGAGAGCCATGGCGACCGACACCCGAGCCGGGCAGGCGATCTACAATCCGCGGACGCTGCAGATCTACGACCTCGTCGTGCTGCGCCTGTCGAACCCGCTGATCTGGCGCTGCCCCACGGCGCGGATCCTGGATCTCTACGACCGGCACGCGGGCCTCGCGCATCTCGACGTCGGGGTCGGGACCGGCTGGTACCTCGACCGATGCCGGTTCCCGGCGCCCGCGCCGCGGGTCGGCCTGATGGACCTCAACGCCGACAGCCTCGCCTTCGCGGCCGACCGGATCGCGCGCTACCGGCCCGAGACCTACCGGGTCGACGTGCTCGGCGCCCCGGCCACCGGCATCGCGCCGTTCGACTCGATCGGGATGACCTACCTGCTGCACTGCCTGCCGGGCGACATCGCCGCGAAGACCAAGGCCTTCGACACGGTGCGGCCCTGCCTAGCCGACGACGGCGTGGTGTTCGGCGCCACGATCCTCGCGGGCGGCGTCCCGACCACGGGCGCGGCGCGGGCGCTGATGCGGGTCTACAACCGCAAGGGGGTGTTCTCGAACGCCGCCGACACCCTGCCGGACCTGCGCGCGGCGCTGGACCGGCGCTTCAGGTCGGTCGAGATCACGGTCGTCGGCTGCGTGGCGCTGTTCGTCGCGCGGGAGCCGCGCTGATCCATTCGCCGTCTTTGCGAGCGCAGCGAAGCAATCCAGCGGCGCCACGCCCGCCGAGATCGCGCTGCCCTGGATTGCTTCGCTCCGCTCGCAAAGACGGGCACGAAAAAGGGCGCCCGCGGGCGCCCTCATCCGACGTGCCGAGTCCCTGAAAAAATCAGGCGGCGGCGGTCTTCACCGGCACGCCCTTCTCGGACAGGAAGGTCTGCAGCTCGCCCGACTGGAACATCTCGCGAGTGATGTCGCAGCCGCCGACGAACTCGCCCTTCACGTAGATCTGCGGGATGGTCGGCCAGTTCGAGAAGGCCTTGATGCCCTCGCGGATCTCCTGGTCGGCCAGGACGTTCACGCCCTTGAACGGCACGCCGAGGTAGTTGAGGATCTGCACCACCTGCCCCGAGAAGCCGCATTGCGGCATCTGCGGCGTGCCCTTCATGAACACCACCACGTCCTGGGAGGCGATCTCGTTCTGGATGGTCGTGTTGACGTCGGTCATCGCTCTGTCCTTGCTTATCGCTTGTATGTGAGGCCTGAATCAGCGGCGCGCAACCGACGCGGCGATCGTACGAAGTGCGCGCTCTATGTCGAAAGTCTCGGTCAGCAGATCCTCAGGACGGAACGGGCAGGCCTCCGGCAGCCCCGGGAGCAGTGCGTTCCCATAGGCGCTAAGACCAGCCTCGGCCGCCGTGACGGCCGATTTCCAAATCCTGTTCCAGTTCAGCCTTTGCCGCATCGACGCTTCGTAGGTGTTCCGGGCGGTGATCTGGAAGGTCGCGATCTCCTCCCGCCAGTGCAGGCTGGCCGGTGCGAGCGGGGCGGATGCGCGCTTGAGGAGGTGGGCGAGCGTCTGGATCAGCAGACCTTCGACGGCCCGCAGATGCGAACGCCCAACGCTTTCGATCTCCTCGGCAACGTTCTCCCAATCGACCGCGTTCGACAGCTCAGGTCGTTCGGCCAGCGCGCGCAGGGCCGCCGCCTGCTCCTCGGCCCAGGTCACGATGTCGTCGTCGTAGAGACCCGGTCGATCCATCGGGAGCGCTCCCGCCAGAAGGCTCAATCCTGCGGGACGCCCGTGGTCAGCGCAAGGGCGTGGAGCACGCCGCCCATCCGGCCCTGGAGGGCGCCGTAGACCATCTGGTGCTGCGCGACCCGGGTCTTGCCCTTGAAGGCCGCCGACAGGACGGTGGCGGCGTAGTGGTCGCCGTCGCCCGCGAGGTCGCGGATCTCCACCTGCGCGTCCGGCAGGGCCTCGCGGATCATGCGCTCGATCTCGCCCGCATCCATCGGCATCGGGAAACTCCTCGTCAGAACGGGGCTCAGGCGGCCGGCGCGGCCGGCTGGCTCGCCATGTAGTCGGGCAGCCAGCCCTCGTGCGCCGCATCCAGGTCGGCGAGCGATATGGTCTCGCCGCCCGGCAGGGTCAAACGGTCGGAGCCCGCGACGCCGACCGAGGCCGCGGCCACGCCCTGTGCCGCGGCGGCCGCGAGGAGGTCGGTCGCCGCCTCCGGCCGCACCGCCAGCAGGTAGCGGCCTTGATCCTCGCCGAAGAGGTAGGCGTGGGCCGGCAGGTCCACCGGCACGTCGGAGAGCGCCGCGCCGATCCGGCCCGCCATGGCCATCTCGGCGAGCGCGACGGCGAGGCCGCCATCCGCGAGGTCGTGGACCGTGTCGACGGTGCCGGCCTGGATCAGGCCGCGGACGAAGTCGCCGTTGCGGCGCTCCAGGGCGAGGTCGACTGGGGGCGGCGCCCCCTCCTCGCGGCCCTCGATCACCGACAGGTAGGCCGACTGACCGAGCCAGCCCTCGCTGTCCCCGATCAGCACCAGCACGTCGCCTTCGCGCTTCAGGGCGATGGTCGCGTGGCGCGCCACGTCGTCCAGCACGCCGACGCCGCCGATGGTCGGGGTCGGCAGGATGCCGACGCCGTTGGTCTCGTTGTAGAGCGAGACGTTGCCCGACACGACCGGGAAGTCGAGCGCCCGGCAGGCCTCGCCGATGCCCTGGAGGCAGCCGACGAGCTGGCCCATCACCTCGGGCTTCTCGGGGTTGCCGAAGTTCAGGTTGTCGGTGATGGCGAGCGGCTTGGCGCCGACCGCCGTGATATTGCGCCACGCCTCGGCCACGGCCTGCCGGCCGCCCTCGACCGGGTCGGCCTCGCAGTAGCGCGGGGTCACGTCGCAGGTGAGCGCCAGCCCCTTCGGCCCGTCCTCGACCCGCACGATGGCGGCGTCGCCGCCGGGCTTCTGGACGGTGTTGCCGAGGATGAAGTGGTCGTACTGCTCGAACACCCAGCGCTTCGAGGCGAGGTCGGGTGAGCCGACGAGGCGCTTCAGCGCGTCGGTGAGCGAGGCCGGGGCCGCCACATCGGCGGCCGCGATCACCGGCTGGTGCGTGTTGGCGAGGTGCGGCCGGTCGTAGAGCGGGGCCTCGTCGCCCAGTTCCTTGATCGGCAGGTTGGCCACGGTCTCACCGTGCCATTTGATCACGAAGCGCAGCGTGTCGGTGGTCCGGCCGATGACCGCGAAGTCGAGCCCCCACTTCACGAAGATGGCTTCGGCCTCGGCCTCCATGCCGGGCTTGAGCACCATGAGCATGCGCTCCTGGCTCTCCGAGAGCATCATCTCGTAAGGCGTCATGCCCTCCTCGCGGGCCGGCACCTTGTCGATGTCGAGCTCGACGCCGAGGTCGCCCTTGGCGCCCATCTCGACCGCCGAGCAGGTGAGGCCGGCCGCGCCCATGTCCTGGATGGCGATGACCGCGCCCGAGGCCATCAGCTCCAGGCAGGCCTCCAGCAGCAGCTTCTCGGCGAAGGGGTCGCCGACCTGCACGGTCGGGCGCTTCGACTCGGATTCCTCGTCGAACTCGGCCGACGCCATGGTGGCGCCGTGGATGCCGTCGCGGCCGGTCTTGGAGCCGAGATAGACGATCGGGTTCCCGACGCCGGCGGCGGCCGCGTAGAAGATGCCGTCGGTGCGGGCGAGCCCCACCGCCATGGCGTTGACCAGGATGTTGCCGTCGTAGCGCTTGTGGAAGCCGGTCAGGCCGCCGACCGTCGGCACGCCGAAGGAGTTGCCGTAGCCGCCGACGCCCGCGACCACGCCCGAGACGAGGCTGCGGGTGCGCGGGTGGTCGGGGGAGCCGAAGCGCAGGGCGTTGAGCGCCGCGATCGGCCGCGCGCCCATGGTGAAGACGTCGCGCAGGATGCCGCCCACGCCGGTCGCCGCGCCCTGGTAGGGCTCGATGTAGCTCGGGTGGTTGTGGCTCTCCATCTTGAAGACGCAGGCGTGGCCGTCGCCGATGTCGATGACGCCCGCGTTCTCGCCCGGCCCCTGGATCACCCACGGCGCCGAGGTCGGCAGCCCGCGCAGGTGCTTGCGGGAGGACTTGTAGGAACAGTGCTCGTTCCACATGGCCGAGACGATGCCGAGCTCGGTCAGCGTCGGGTCGCGCCCGATCAGGCCGCGGAAGCGCTCGTACTCGTCCGGCGTCAGGCCGTGCTGGGCCACGAGCTCGGGGGTGATCGGAACGTCGTTGCGGAACATGGGCGGTCTCGACGAGGGCGGTCCGGGAGCCCCGGCAGGGCCCTCGACCCGATGCGCGACCCGAACCGGGCCGCGCGCGGCGACGGTGACGGATTAGTGCGTTCCGCCACCGCGTTGCAATACGCCGGCCCTGCTGGCCGTGTATGGGTGCCGGTCACGCCGCTGGCGGATGGGCCAGAAAATCGGCGATCGCGGCCACGAACCTGTCGCCGTAGGCCTCGCGCTTGCGCTCGCCGACCCCGTGGACGGTGCGCAGCGCCCAGAGATCGACGGGCTTCTGACGGGCCATCTCGATGAGGGTCCGGTCCGGGAAGACCATGAAGGCCGCGATGCCCTCGGCCCGGGCGAGCGTGGCACGCAGGCCGCGCAGGTGCTGGAACAGCGCCTCGTCGGTCTCCGAGAGGGCGATCTCGCCGTCCTCGCGGGCGGCGGCCCGGCGGCGCTCGCGGGACTCGGTCTTCGGCTCCGGATCGGGGCGGAGCTGGACCGGCTCCCGGCCGAACAGGATCGCCTCGCCCTTCTCGGTCATGGACAGGCCGCCGTAGCCGTCGGCGTTCTCGGCGATCGCCCCGGCGGCGAAGAGCTGGCGCAGGATCGCCCGCCACGCCGCCACCGGCTTGTCCGCCCCGACCCCGAAGGTCTTGAGGCTCGCGTGGCCGTTGCGGCGGATCTGGTCGCTCTCCTTCCCGTGGACCACGTCGCAGATATAGGCCGCGCCGAAGCGCTGGCCGGTGCGCACGATCGCCGACAGGATCTTCTGGGCCGGGACCGTCCCGTCCACGAGGGTGACGCCGCCGCGGCACAGGTCGCAGCGGCCGCAAGCACCGCTCGACTCGCCGAAATAGGCGAGCAGCGACTGGCGGCGGCAGGTGGCGCCCTCGCACAGGGTGATCATCGCCTCGAGCTTGCGCCGCTCGACCCGGCGGCGGTCGTCCGAGATCTCCTTCTCGTCGATCTGGCGGCGGCGGAGCGCCATGTCGTCGAGGCCGTAGAGGGTCAGGGTGTCGGCGGGCAGCCCGTCGCGGCCGGCGCGGCCGATCTCCTGATAGTAGCCCTCGACGTTGTTGGGCATGTCGGCGTGGCAGACGAAGCGCACGTCCGGCTTGTTGATGCCCATGCCGAAGGCGACGGTGGCGGTCATCACCACCCCGTCCTCCTGCAGGAACCGGTCCTGGTTCGCCATCCGCGTCGCTTGGTCGAGGCCGGCATGGTAGGGCAGGGCGTCGAACCCGTCCTTCCGGAGGGTTTCGGCCAGCTGCTCGGTGCGCTTGCGCGACGAGCAGTAGATGATCCCGCTCTCCGCGCGCCGGTGCTTCAGGAACCGCTCGATCTGCCGGGCCGGGTTGTCCTTGGGCTGGAAGGTCAGCCGGATGTTCGGCCGGTCGAAGGAGTGGACGAAGATCTTCGGGGGCCGGTCCTGCGGGAACAGGCGCTCGGCGATCTCGGCGCGGGTCGCGGCGTCGGCGGTGGCGGTGAGCGCCAGGGTCTGGACGTTGCCCAGCGCCGTCCGGGCGCGGGCGATCTCGCGGTACTCCGGCCGGAAATCGTGGCCCCACTGCGAGACACAGTGGGCCTCGTCGACGGCGAGCCGCCGGACGCCGGCGCCGCGCAGGGCGTCCATGCAGCCGTCCATCAGCAGGCGCTCGGGGGAGACGAACAGCAGCCGCAGGTCGCCGGAGCGCAGGGCGCGCCACGTCTCGCGGGACTCGGATTCCCCGACCGTGGAGTTCAGGGTCGCGGCGCGGATGCCGACGCTGCGCATCTGCTGCACCTGATCGTGCATCAGCGCGATCAGCGGCGAGACCACCACGGTGAGCCCCGGATCGACCAGGGCCGGGAGCTGGTAGGTCATCGACTTGCCCGAGCCCGTGGGCATCACGGCGAACACGTCGGTCCCGTCGAGCACCGCGCCGATCACCTCGTCCTGGCCGGGGCGGAAATCCTCGTAGCCGAACGTCTTCTTCAGCGCGGCGCGGGCCTCGTCGAGGCGGGTCATCGGTATCCTTGATCGGGTGTCTGCACCGGGCTTGCGGCGCGGATGTGTAGACACTAGCCTCAGCTGTCTACACGGAGGCGATCGTGCCGCTCAACATCCGCAGCGAAGTGGTGAATCAGCTGGCCGAGAAGCTGGCATCGCGGGCCGGCGTGAGCAAGACCGAGGCGGTGCGGATCGCGCTTCAGAACGAGCTGGATCGGCGGGAAGAGTCGCTGACCGAATTTCTGGAGAAGATCCGCCCGATACAGGAGGCCCTTGCCGCCTACCCGAAGACCGGCCTCAAGGCCGACAAGACCTTCTACGACAGCCTCTATGAGGACTGATGTTCATCGATGCGTCGGCGCTGGTGGCGATCCTGTGCCAGGAGCAGGGATATGAACGGGTGGCAGATTGTCTCCGCCAAGCTCCGCATCGTCTGACCAGCGCCCTCGCCCAGTTCGAGGCTGTCGTGGCGGTGGCTCGCATTCGGTCGCTGCCGCCTGAGACCGCCGAGAGACTCGTGAACAGCTTCCGCGAGACGATCGGTATCGGGATGGTCTCCCTCGGCCTTGCAGAAATCCGCATCGCCGTTGCGGCCCATGCCCGCTACGGCAAGGGCCGCCACCCGGCGCGCCTGAACCTCGGCGACTGCTTCGCCTATGCCTGCGCACAGGTGCACGGCGTGCCGCTGCTCTACGTCGGCGACGATTTCCCGCAGACCGACATCCGCTCCGCCCTCGCCTGAGGCTTCAGCCCCCGTGGAACTCGGCCACGTGCTGGGCCACGATCGCGTCGAAGGATTCATCCGCCCGGAAGCCCAGGGCCAGGGCGGCCTCCGGCTCGAACGCCTCCGGCCAGGAGCCGACGATCCGCGCGATGGTGGCGTCGGGTTCGCGCCGGATCAGCGCCACGGCCTTGTCGCCCGCCGCGCGGCGCAGAGCCTCGATCTCCTCCGCCACCGTCGCCGAGACGCCCGGCATGGTCAGGCTGATCCGCGGGCCGATCGCCGCGAGGTCGAGCCCGGCCGCGTGCGTGAGGAAGCCCACCGCCGCCGCGGGGCTGGCGAACCAGTGCCGGACCGTGTCGGGCACCGGCAGGATCGCCTCCTGGCCGGCGAGCGGCTCGCGGATGATGCCCGAGAAGAAGCCCGAGGCCGCCTTGTTGGGCTTGCCCGGCCGCACGCAGATCGTCGGCAGCCGCAGGCCGATCCCGTCGAGGAAGCCGCGGCGCGCGTAGTCGGCGAGCATGAGCTCGCCCATGGCCTTCTGGACCCCGTAGGAGGAGGCGGGGCGCAGGATGTGGTCGTCCGGGATGACCTTGGGGAAGGGCGGCCCGAACACCGCGAGCGAGGAGGTGAAGACCAGCTTCGGCCGGTAGCCGTCCGCCGCGCTGGCCGCCCGGATCGCGTCGAGGAGCAGGCGGGTGCCGTCGAGGTTGACCCGGTAGCCCAGCTCGAGGTTCGCCTCGGCCTCGCCGGAGACCACGGCGGCGAGGTGGAAGATGACCCCCGGCCGCTCGGCGATGGCGGCCTCGGCGGCGCCGGGCGCCGTGAGGTCGGCGGCCTCGGCCCGCACCGGGCCGGAGAAGCCCTCGGGCGCTGAAGGCGGGACCACGTCGAGGAGCGTGAGGGCGGTGAGCGGCACACCGCCGACCCGGCCGTCCTTCACCAGGGCGTCCACGAGGCGGCGGCCGATCATGCCGGCGGCGCCGAGTATCAGGGCGTGCATGGAAAACCTCCCGTCGGGTTGTGGCGTCAGGCCATCATGTCGAGGGCGCGGCCGAAGAAGTCGGCGCCGCCGAAATTGCCGGATTTGAGGGCGAGCAGCATCGGCTCGGGCCGGCCCGCCGTGCGCAGCACCGGCACGCCCGCGGCGATCTCGGGCCCGAGCAGGAAGGCGGTGAGGCCCAGCCGGTCGACCACCGCGCCGGAGGTCTCGCCGCCGGCGACGACGAGCCGGCGCACCCCGCGGGCGACGAGGCCCTCGGCGATCGCCGCCAGCGCCGCCTCGATGGCGTGGCCGGCTGCGTCGACGCCGTGGGCGGCCTGGAGCGCGCGCACCGCCTCGGGCGGGGCCGAGGTGGCGATCAGTACCGGGCCCGAGGCCAAGTGCTTGTCCGCGAACGCCAGGGCCTCGGCCACCACGTCGTCGCCCGCGAGCAGCCGCGCCGGATCGAGGCGCAGCACCGGCATGATCGTTTCCGCGGCGGCGACCTGCTGGAGGGTCGCCTGCGAGCAGCTGCCGGCGAGGCAGGCGGAGGCGCCACCCACCGGTTCGCCCACGGCCGCGCCGGCGGCGTCCTTGGTTCCCCGCCCGTCGGCCGCGAGCGCCCGGGCGAGGCCGAGGCCGAGGCCGGACGCGCCCACCGAGAACTTGCGGCCGACGATCGCCCGGCCGAGCACCTCGAGGTCGCTGTCGAAGATCGCGTCCGCGATGGCGGCGCCCTTGCCCTCCTGCGCGAGGGCGTCGAGGCGGGCGGCCACGGCCTCCGCGCCCTTCGCCACCGTGGCGGTGTCGATCAGGCCGACGGGACTGCCGCTCTGGCGCCCGAGCACGCGCACGAGGTTGGCGTCGCGCATCGGGTTCAGCGGGTGGTCCTTGAGCGGGCTCTCGTTCAGCGGCACTGAGCCGACGAACAGGTTGCCCTGGTAGACGCTCCGCCCGGTCTCGGGGAAGGCCGGGGTGACGAGGGCGACGGTCTCGCCCGCCTCCGCCCGCAAGGCGTCCATCACGGGACCGATATTGCCCGCATCGGTGGAGTCGAAGGTCGAGCAGACCTTGAACATCACGTGGGCCGCGCCCCGGGCCCGCAGCCAAGCTTCCGCCTCGCGGGAGCGCGCCACGGCCTGGTCGGCGGGGATCGAGCGGCTCTTGAGGGCCACCACCACCGCGTCGGCCTCCGGCAGCGACCGGCCGTCCTCAGGCACGCCGATGGTCTGGATCGTGCGCAGGCCCGCCTTGGTCAGCGTGTTGGCGAGGTCAGAGGCGCCCGTGTAGTCGTCGGCGACGCATCCCAACGCGAGGCTCATCGGGCGCTCCCCTTGTAGGCGGCGAGCCAGCCGAGGCCCGCGACGGTGTCGGCGGCCGGAATGTACTCGCAGCCGACGAAGCCGCGGTAGCCGAGCCGGTCCAGCTCGTCGAACAGGAAGAAGTCGGCCATCTCGCCGGTCCCGGGCTCGTGCCGCTCGGGCACGCTCGCGGTCTGGACGTGGCCGATGAGCGGCATCAGGGCGCGCAGCCGCACGGTCACGTCGCCGTGCAGGATCTGGCAGTGGTAGAGGTCGAACTGGAGCTTCAGGTTCGGCAGGGCGAGCTCGCGGATCAGGTCGGCCGCGCGGCCGAAATCGTTGAGGAAGTAGCCCGGCATGTTGCGGCCGTTGATCGGCTCCAGGACGAGGTCGAGGCCGACCGGCGCCAGCCGCTCCGCCGTCCAGGTCACGGCCCGGCGGTAGGATTCGACCGCCCTGGGATCGTCCCACGGGGCGAGGCCCGCCATGAGGTGGAGCCGGCCGACGCCGGTCGCCTCGGCGTAGCGGAGCGCCGTGTCGACCCCCGCCTTCAGCTCGTCGAACCGCTCGGGGAAGGCCGCGATCCCGCGCTCGCCCTGGGCGAAGTCCCCCGGCGGCAGGTTGAACAGGGCCTGGGTCAGGCCGTTCGCCCGGAGCCGCGCGCCGATGTCGTCCGGCGCATGCTCGTAGGGGAACAGGAACTCGACGGCGTCGAACCCGGCCTTGGCGGCGGCCTCGAACCGGTCGAGGAACGGCACCTCGTTGAACATGAGGCTCAGGTTGGCGGCGAAGCGCGGCATGGTTCTGTCCCCTCAAGCTTTCTCGGGCAGCTTCGCCCCCGAGACCTGGGCATAGAGCCGCGCCACCGAGGCGTCGTCGTCCCGGCCCATGCCGGCGCCCGACGCCATCAGGAACATCTGCAGGGCCGCCGCCGCCACCGGGACCGGGTACTTCTCGGCGCGGGCCATGTCCTGCACGATGCCGAGATCCTTGACGAAGATGTCGACCGCGCTCTTCGGGCTGTAGTCGGCGTCGAGGATGTGCGGCACCCGGTTCTCGAACATCCAGGAATTGCCGGCCGACTTGGTGATCACCTCGTAGACGCGCCGGAGGTCGAGCCCCTGCTTGGCCGCGAAGGCCATCGCCTCCGAGGCGGCGGCGATGTGCACGCCCGCGAGCAGCTGGTTGATCATCTTGAAGGCCGCGCCCTGGCCGGCCGCGTCGCCGAGCTCGTAGAGCGTGCCCGCCATGGCATCGAGAGCGGGCCGCGCCTTCGCGAAGGCCGCCGCCGAGCCCGAGGCCAGGAAGGTCAGGCCGCCCTCGGCCGCGCGGGCGGCGCCGCCGCTCATCGGGGCGTCGAGGTAGTGGCGGCCGGTGGCCTCCAACCGCGCCGCCAGCGCCCGGGCGACGGCCGGATCCATGGTGGCGGAGGAGACGAACACCGCGCCCTCCGGCATCGCGGCGGCGGCGCCGTCCTCGCCGAACAGGACCGCCTCGGTCTGGGCGGCGTTGACCACCACGCTCACCACCACGTCGGCGTCCCGCGCCGCTTCGGCGGGGTTCGCGGCGCCCCGGCCGCCGGCGGTCGCGAAGCGCGCCACCGCCTCCGGGTTCACGTCGCAGGCGGAGACCGCGAAGCCCGCCCGCAGGAGCGAGCCGGCCATCCCGGAGCCCATGGAGCCCAGGCCGATCACCGCGGCGCGGGGTGTTGCGTTGGTCATCGGGGACGGCTCCTGAAGCTGGGAAAGGGCGCCTCGGCGTCGCCGCTCGAAGCGCGGGTCCCCTCTCCCGTGAGGGAGAGGGGCTAAGTCGCGCCTGGATCAGAGGTCAGCGGTTGACCATCCGGGCGGGCGTCACGAACACGCAGACCGCGCCGACCACCAGCATGGCGGCGAGCGCGTAGAGGCCCGTGGCGGTGCTGCCGGTGGCATCCCGCAGGGCGCCGATCACGTAGGGGCTGACGAAGCCCGCGAGGTTCCCAACCGAGTTGATCAGCGCGATGCCGGCCGCCGCGCCCGCGCCGCTGAGGAACGCCGTGGGCAGCGACCAGAACAGGGGCGAGCAGGTCAGCACGCCGGCCGCCGCCACCGACAGCGCCGCGATGGCGAGCGTCGTCGAGCCGGCATTGGCCGAGACCACGAAGGCGACCGCGCCGATCAGCGCCGGGATGATCAGGTGCCAGCGCCGCTCGCGCATTCGGTCGGCGGAGCGGCCGAGCAGGATCATCACGATCGCCGCGCACACGAACGGGATCGCGCTGATCAGGCCGATGTTGAAGTTGCCCTGCACGCCCGACGCCTTGACGATCGTCGGCATCCAGAAGGTCAGCCCGTACTGGCCGGTGACGAAGGCGAAGTAGATCAGGCTCATGAACCACACGCGGCCGTTGCGGAACACGGTGGCGATGGAGTGCGGGCTCGATTCCTTGCCCTGGTTGTCGGCCGCGATGTCGCGCTCGAGGAGCTGCTTCTCGGAATCCGTCAGCCACTTGGCCTCGGCGGGGCGGTTGTCGAGGTAGAAGAACACCGCGAGGCCGATCAGCACCGCCGGCACCGCCTCGATCAGGAACATCCACTGCCAGCCGGACAGGCCGTGGGCGCCGTTGAACGCGTCCATGATCCAGCCGGAGAGCGGGTTGCCGAAGATGCCGGAGATCGGGATCGCCGCCATGAACACGGCGATGACCCGGGCCCGGCGATGGGCCGGGAACCACGAGGTCGTGTAGAGGATGACGCCCGGGTAGAACCCGGCCTCGGCGAGACCGAGGAGGAAGCGCATCCCGTAGAAGCTCCACTCGGAGTTCACGAACAGGAACGCCCCGGAGATCACCCCCCAGGTGATCATGATCCGGGCGATCCACACCCGGGCGCCGACCCGGTGCAGGATCACGTTCGAGGGCACCTCGAACAGGAAGTAGCCGAGGAAGAAGATGCCGGCGCCGAGGCCGTAGACCGTCTCGGAGAATTTCAGCTCCTGGGACATCTGGAGCTTGGCGAAGCCGACATTCACCCGGTCGAGATATGCCACGACGTAGCAGAGCATCAGGAACGGCACGAGGCGCCAGAACACCTTCGCGTAGGTGCGGTCGGCGAAGGACTTCTCGTCCGCAGGTGCGGTGGCGCCCCCCAGCGGGGCGGCTTGAACCGACATGGCGTACTCCCTGGTCCGGGCCGCACGGCTGCCGGACATTGCTCTTCACCGCTCGTCGGGCGGCGCTGGGGCGGTGCCATATCTCCTTTTGGCAGCGCTGCCAATCCGGTTGTGCGAGATAATGCAGGCCGCTATGTCAGTCGTGGATCGACGCGGACGGTCTTCCCATTCCTGCCTTATGCCGAGGCGCTGCAGCGTGGCGGAGGCCTTCTTCGGGGCCCGCTTCGCGGTCGTCTCAGGATGAGGGAAGGACGCCGGGAGGTTCGACGGGCGTCGTGAAAAAAACCGCGCCGGGAGAGCGGGGCCATGGACGACATCCAGCCGCCGGGGCGGCTCGTCACCCTCACCGACGTCGCCCGCGAGGCCGGGGTCGGCGAGAGCACGGTCTCGCGGGTCCTGCGCAACCACGGTTCCTACTCCAAGCGCGCCGGCGAGCGGGTGGCGGAGGCGGTGGCCCGGCTCGGCTACGTGCCGAATCGCCTTGCCGGCAGCCTCGCCGGCCAGGGGGCGAGCGCGCGGCTCGTGGGCGTCGTCATCCCGTCGCTCGCCAACGTGGTCTTCCCCGACCTGCTGCGCGGCCTCACCGCCGCCCTCGACGCTGACGGCATCCCCTGCGTGATCGGAGTGAGCGACTACGACCCGGACCGGGAGGAGGCGCTGGCCGCCGCGCTCCTGTCCTGGCGGCCGGCGGCGCTGCTGCTCACCGGGCTGGAGCACAATCCCGGCACCGTCGCACTGGCGAAGGCCGGGGGCGTGCGCGTGGTCGAGATGATCGACACGGACGGGGAGGGGATCGACGCCGTGGTCGGCTTCTCCAACCGCGCCGTCGGGGCGGCGAGCGCCCGCCACCTCGTGGCGCGCGGGTACCGGCGGATCGGCTATCTCGGCCACGACCTCGCGGTCGACCTGCGCGCGGGCAAGCGGCTCGCCGGGTTCGAGGCCGCGCTCGGGCAGGCGGGTTTGGCGCTCCACGGCAAGGAGATCCGGACGGGACCGTCCTCGCCGGCCTCGGGCCGGGCCGGGCTGGAGGCGCTGCTGGCGCGCGTGCCCGATCTCGACGCGGTCTACTTCTCCAACGACGACATGGCGCTCGGCGGCTACTTCGCCTGCCTGTCGACGGGGCTGGCGGTGCCGGGACGGATCGCGCTGTTCGGCTTCAACGGGCTCGACTTCGCGGCGGCGATGCCGCAGCCCCTGTCGACGGTGCGCACGCCGCGCCTGGAGATCGGCCGGCAGGCCGCCGCCTGCCTGACCGGCGCAGGCCCGAGAAGAATCGATCTCGGATTCGAGCTGATCGAGGGAGCGACCGCATGAGCGACGAGAGCCGGCTGCGCGAGGAGATCTGCCGCTACGGCCGCTCGCTGTTCGAGCGCGGCCTGACGCCGGGCTCGTCCGGCAACATCTCGCTGCGCCTGCCCGACGGCGGCTGGCTGGTGACGCCGACCAACGCGTCGCTCGGGTTCCTCGACCCGGCGCGGATCTCGCGGCTGGACGATGCGGGGCGGCTAGTCTCCGGCGACAAGCCCACCAAGGAGATCCCGCTGCACAGCGCACTCTACGAGAGCCGGAACGAGGCGAAGGCCATCGTCCACCTGCACTCGACCCACGCGGTGGCGGTCTCGATGCTGCCGGAGGTCGACCCCAGGCAGGTGCTGCCGCCGCTGACGCCCTACTACCTGATGCGGACCGGCGGCACGGCGCTCGTGCCATACTATCGCCCGGGCGACCCGGCCGTGGCGGACGCGATCCGGGGCCTCGCGGGTAAGTACAGTTCGGTGCTGCTCGCCAATCACGGCCCGGTGGTGGCCGGCGACAGCTTGGAGGGCGCGGTCTTCGCCACCGAGGAGTTGGAGGAGACCGCCAAGCTCTACCTGCTGCTGCGCAACCTCAACCCGCGGCAGCTGAGCCCCGGGCAGGTGGGCGATCTGGTGAGCCATTTCGGCCTGACCCTGCCGGAGCCGGACGACCATGCCGGCCACGATCACGGGTGAGGGCGGTGGGTCCGCTCTCCCATCAGACCACCTCATCCTGAGGTGCGAGCGCAGCGAGCTTCGAAGGAGTCCTCCAGACGCCGCCGCGATCCCTGAGCCCTCCTTCGAGGCCTCCGCGACGCTCCGGCACCTCAGGATGAGGGGGAGGATGGTAGGATGGGGCTGCGGTGGTCTGCGCCTCACCCCTCGATCTTCGCGAACTCAGCCACTTCCCGCGTCGCGGCGCGCAGCGCGTTGAGCAGAGCCAAGCGGTTCTCGCGGAGCTTCGCGTCGGGCGCGTTGACGGTCACGTCCTGGAAGAACGCGTCCACCGGCGCGCGCAGCGTCGAGAGCGCCTGCATCGCCCCGGCGAAATCCTCGCGGGCGATGGACGCCGAGGCGGTCTCCCGCGCCTTCGCCAGGGCCTCGGCCAGGGCGCGCTCGGCCGGCTCACCCGCGGCGGCGAGAGCGGCGTCCGGCGCGGAATCGTAGGCGCGGCCGTCCTTCTTCTCCTCGATCCGCAGGATGTTGGCCGCACGCTTGTAGCCCGCGAGCAGGTTCTTGCCGTCCTCGGTGTCGAGGAACTGGCCGAGCGCCTCGACGCGGCGCACGACCATCAGCAGGTCGTCCTGGCCGGAGAGGGCGAAGACGGCGTCGATCAGGTCGTGGCGGGCGCCCTGATCGCGGAGATAGACCTTCAGGCGGTCAGCGAGGAAGCCGAGGAGATCCCGCGCGTCGGCACCAGCCCGCCCGGCGAGGCCGCGATCCGCAGCGCCGACCTGCTCCAGCAGCCGCAGGCGCAGGCCGCGGTCGAGGATCAGCCGGATCACGCCCAGCGCCGCCCGGCGCAGGGCGAACGGGTCCTTGCTGCCCGTGGGCTTCTCGTCGATCGCCCAGAAGCCCGCGAGCGTGTCGAGCTTGTCGGCGAGCGCCACCGCGATGGAGACCGGATCGGTCGGCACCCGGTCGGAGGGGCCGAGCGGCTTGTAGTGCTCCTCGATGGCCGCGCAGACGCTGTCGTGCTCGCCCTGGAGCGCCGCGTATTTGCGGCCCATTAACCCCTGAAGCTCGGGGAACTCGCCGACCATCTCTGTGACGAGGTCGGCCTTGGCGAGGCGCGCGGCGCGCTCGGCGAGCGCCGGGTCGGCCCCCACCAGCGGCGCGAGGTCCTTCGCCAAGGCGGCGATGCGGGCGATGCGCTCGCCCTGCGTCCCGAGCTTCTCATGGAAGACGATGCTGTCGAGCTTGGGCAGCCGGTCCTCCAGGCGGGTCGCCTTGTCGGTCTCCCAGAAGAACTTCGCGTCGGACAGGCGCGCCCGGACCACCCGCTCGTTGCCGGCGGTGATCGCTTGGCCACCGTCGGTGGCGACGAGGTTCGAGACCAAGATGAAGGCCGGCGCCAGGTCCTCCGAGCCGCCCTTGCGCAGCACGAAGCACTTCTGGTTCGCCCGGATGGTCGCGCGGATCGCCTCGGCTGGGATGTCGAGGAACGACGCGTCGAACGAGCCCATCAGCACCACCGGCCATTCCACGAGGCCCGACACCTCCTCCAGCAGGCCCTCATCCTCCACGAGGTCGAGGCCGCGGGCGAAGGCGAGGTCGCGGGCGTCGTGCAGGACCACGTCCTTGCGCCGGTCGGCGTCGAGGATGACCTTCGCGCGCTCCAGCGCCTGGATGTAGTCGTCGAACCGGCGCACCTCGATCGCCTCTGGGGCGAGGAAGCGGTGGCCGTAGGTCACGGTGCCGGCCGCGATCCCGGCGACTGAGACGGGGACCACCTCCGGCGTCTCCGTCTCGGGCCCGAAGGTCGCGACGATCGACTGCAGGGGGCGCACCCAGCGCAGCGAGCCCGGCTCGGCCGAGGCCGCGCCCCAGCGCATGGATTTCGGCCAGGGGAAGCTCTTGACGATCTCGGGCAGGAGTTCGGCGAGCACGTCGAGCGTCTCGCGGCCGGGCCGCTCGATCACCGCGAGGTAGAACTCGCCCTTCTTCGGGTCGGTGACGGTCGTGGCCTGGTCGAGGCTCGTCAGGCCCGCGCCCTTCAGGAAGCCCTGGACGGCCGCTTCGGGCGCGCCGACCCGCGGGCCGCGGCGCTCCTCGCGCACGGCCTCGCCCCGGGCGGGGAGGCCGGCAATGTGGAGCGCCAAGCGGCGCGGCGTCGAGAACGCCCGGGCGCCCTCGTACAGGAAGCCGCGCGCCACGAGGGCGTCGGTGACGAGCTTCTTCAGATCCTCCGCCGCGCGCCGCTGCATGCGGGCGGGGATCTCTTCCGAGCGGAGTTCGAGCAGGAGGTCGGGCATGGGGCGGCCATATCGCCGCGCCGCACCCCTGTCGAGGGTCGGAGCGCGGGGCTCAGCGCGACTCGCCCTTGAGGATGGTCGAGAGCTGCCACTTGCGGTCGCCGATCGCGTGGGCGTCGGAGACCTTCCAGCCGCCGTCCTCGCGCACGAGGTCGTACACGATGACGTTGGCACCGTTGCCGCCCTTACGCTCGACCGTGACCTTCGCCTGGTCCTTGCCCTCGGTGGCCTCCTTGAAGGTCAGGTTCTTCACCGTGTCGAGCTTCAGGGGCTCGCCGTTCAGGCGGTAGTCGAAATCGAGGTTGCCGGCGGCGCCGTTGGCCTGCTTCGCGTCGGCGTCGAACAGGCCCTGCAGGCGCTTCGAGTACACGGAGGAGTGATTCGGGTGCGGCTCGGCGTAGAGCTTCTTCACCGTGGCCTCAGGCCCGGGATCGGCCGCCAGCGCGGGGGCGAGGCCGAATCCGAGGAGGCTGAGGGCGAGGATCGTCTTCTTCATTGGGCATGTCCCGCGTCTGCGGACGCGCCGAGGCGCGCCGGTTGGCGGGGGTTGCAACGCGCGAGGGCTCAAGGGGCTCCGCGATAGGGCTCCGCTCCGTCATCGCGAGCGCAGCGAAGCGACCCAGGGCGTCGGGACGTCTGGCAGCGAGGCGCGACCCTGGATTGCTTCGCTGCGCTCGCAAAGACGGCGGCGCATCTGGGCACTCCGGACTGCGTCGTCCGCAGCCCTCTGGTCGAGCGCCAGCGACGACCTCACGCCCCGCCGGCGGCGGTCCTCAACCACGCCGCGCCGCAGGCCTTGGCCAGTTCGCGCACGCGGAGGATGTAGCTCTGGCGCTCCGTCACCGAGATCACGCCGCGCGCGTCGAGCAGGTTGAACACGTGGCTTGCCTTGATGCACTGGTCGTAGGCCGGCTGCGCCATGCGGTGGCGTTCACCCTCCGCGTCCGGCGCGCCGGCCGCGAGGTAGGATCGGCAGGCGGCCTCCGCGTCGGTGAACTGGCGGAACAGCATCGCGGTGTCAGCCGCCTCGAAGTTGTGGCGGGAGTACTCCTGCTCGGCCTGCAGGAACACGTCCCCGTAGGTGATCCGGTCGGCGCCCTCGGCGCCGTTGAAATCCAGGTCGTAGACGTTCTCGACGCCCTGGACGTACATGGCGAGCCGCTCCAGCCCGTAGGTCAGCTCGCCCGCCACCGGCGCGCACTCGAAGCCCGCCACCTGCTGGAAATAGGTGAACTGGCTGACCTCCATCCCGTCGCACCAGCACTCCCAGCCGAGGCCCCAGGCGCCCAGGGTCGGGCTCTCCCAGTCGTCCTCGACGAAGCGGATGTCGTGGAGCTTGAGGTCGACGCCGATGGCGGCGAGCGAGGCGAGGTAGAGCTCCTGCAAGTTCGGCGGGTTCGGCTTCAGGATCACTTGGAACTGGTAATAGTGCTGGAGCCGGTTCGGGTTCTTGCCGTAGCGGCCGTCCTTGGGCCGGCGCGAGGGCTGGACATAGGCCGCCTTCCAGGGCTTCGGGCCGAGTGCCCGCAGGGTCGTGGCCGGATGGAACGTACCGGCACCGACCTCCATGTCGTAGGGCTGGAGGATCACGCAGCCCTGCGCCGCCCAGAATTCCTGAAGCGTCAGGATCAGACCCTGGAAGGATTTTTTCTCGGACATCGGTCTCGGCGGCTCGGGATCGCGCGGCGGCTGGGGCCGCGAGCGGGCCGGTTTAGGTGCGGGCGGCCGGGGGTGCAAGGCGAAGGGTGTCGACCGAGGGGGCGCGGCGCCGGCAGCCCGGGTTGCCTCTGCGGTCCCGATGATGGTCCGCTGGCTGCGCACCCACGGAGAGAATCATGGATCCTGACCTCGCGATCCGCCCGATCGGCCCCGGCGACCGGGACGCTTGGCTGCCGCTCTGGCGGGGCTACCAGTCCTTCTACAAGGTCGACCTGTCGGACACGGTCACCGACACGACCTGGCAGCGCCTCAACGATCCGGCCGAACCGGTGGACGGTGCCCTGGCGTGGCGCGGTGCCGAGGCGGTCGGCCTCGTCCACCACATCCGCCACCGCTCGGCCTGGACGATCGGCGACTACTGCTACCTCCAGGACCTGTTCGTGGCGGACGGCACGCGCGGGCTCGGGATCGGCCGTCGGCTGATCGAGCACGTCTACGCGGCCGCGCAGGCCGCCGGCTGCTCCCGCGTCCACTGGCTGACGCACGAGACCAACGCGGACGCGATGCAGCTCTACGACCGGATCGCCGAGAAGTCGGGCTTCGTTCAGTACCGCAGGATCTTCTGAGCGCCGGCGCCCGACGTGCGCCGGGACACCCAAGCGTGGCGGTTTTTGGGCAATAAACCGGAACCGCCGAGCTGACGGCCAAGTTATCAGCGCAACAGGGGATCTCGGCACCTCAGCGCTGCCGAATACAGAACGTCGGACGACCCGTCATGTACAATGCTCGCATCCGCACCAGCTTCGGCCGCAAGAACATCGCCGTCTTCGCCGCGCTCGCCATCTCGTCGCTGGCCGCCACGCCCTTCGTGATGAGCGCCAGCCGTGCGCTCGCCACTTCCGAAGACCAGCCGGTGGCCGCCACCCTGCGGGTCGAGCCGGTAGAGGTCGCCCCCGTGGCGGCCGCGCCGAAGGCTGAGGGAAGCTGCCTGCGCAAGGTCCGGGTGGTCTACAGCGGCTACGGCCAGTCGGCGGACGGGTGCGCGGCCCACTGACGCCAGCGCCCCGACTCAGCCGTGGGCCGGTGCGTTCCCGGCCAGACGCTTGAGATGGAGTTCCTCCAAGTCGATCTCCGTCTCGAGCTGCCGCAGCACCGAGCTGTGGATCCGGTTCTGCCGGTGCAGGTCGATCAGGGCCGACCGGCCTGAGCGCACGGCGAGCAGGGCGGCGGCGAAGTGCTCGGTCTTCTCGGCCTCCAGCGCCGCCCGCTCGTCGCGGTCCCGCGAGGCCGCCCGCACCCGGCGGCGGTACTCCTCCACGAGGCGCGGGTGCTTCAGCGCCCCGGTCTCGGCGAACACCAAGCCCAGTAGGGCGGCGAGCCCGGCCTCGTTCACGACGACGCGGGCCATCGGCGCGTCGAGGTGGCCCTCGGGGAGGTGCGCCGCGGGGTCGAGGCGGAGG
This sequence comes from Methylobacterium sp. 13MFTsu3.1M2, assembly GCF_900112625.1. Classification (NCBI taxonomy): domain Bacteria; kingdom Pseudomonadati; phylum Pseudomonadota; class Alphaproteobacteria; order Hyphomicrobiales; family Methylobacteriaceae; genus Methylobacterium; species Methylobacterium sp. 13MFTsu3.1M2. Next base: position 31,499 of record NZ_FOMM01000020.1, on the reverse strand, counting down.
CTGCGGATCAGCGGCCCCAGGGTCGTGCCCTGCACGAGCACGGTGAACAGGATCACCGCGAAGGCCGCGACCAGGATCGCGTCGCGGCCAGGGAAATCCACCGGCAGCGCCAGGGCGGCCGCCAGTGTGACGACCCCGCGCATGCCGGCCCACCCGACGATCAGCGGCACGGCCGGGTTCGGGGCGGGCTCCTGCGCGCGGACCCGCGGCGACAGGAGCCGCCGCAGGTAGAAGGCCGGGAACACCCAGAGCAGACGGGCGACGACGCAGGTCGCCGTGACGGCGAGCGCCAGCGGCAACTCCGCCGCGAGCGCGCCCATCTGGCCGCCGGTCCGGGCGAGCACGCCGCGGAGCGCCAAGCCGATCAGCACGAAGACCAGGGCCTCCAGCACGAAGACCACGAACTCCCACACAGCCACGGAATGGCGGCGGGCATGCGCGTCGAAGGTCTCGTGCTCCCGGCCGCCCATCATCAGGCCGCAAGCGACCACGGCCAGGACGCCGGAGGCGTGGATCTCCTCGGCCGCGAGGTAGGCGACGTAGGCGGCGAGGAAGCTCAGCACCGTGATGGCGTTCGCGTCGTGCATCCGGCGCATCACCAGGGTCACCGCCACCCCGCACGCGATCCCGACCGCGACACCCGCCACCGCGAGCCACGCGAAGCTGCCGGCCGCCGCCCAGGCGCTGAAGGTGCCGGTGAGCGCCGCCGCCACCGCGAAGCGGTAGAGCACGAGGCCCGAGGCGTCGTTCACGAGGCTCTCGCCCTCCAGGACCGTGATCATCCGGCGGGGCAGGGCGACGCGGGCCAGCACCGCCTTGGCGGCCACCGCGTCCGGCGGCGAGACGATGGCGCCCAGGGCGAAGCAGGCGGCCCAGGGCAGGGACGGCACCACCGCGTGGGCGACGAGCCCGACCACGAGGGTCGTGAACAGGACCGCACCGAGGGACAGGGACAGGATCGGGCCGAGGCTCGCCCGGAAGTCGCGCCAGACGGTGAAGTAGGCGGATTCGAGCAGGAGCGGCGGCAGGAACAGGACCATGATCAGGTCCGGATCGAGATCGAAGGCCGGCAGGCCCGGCACCACCGCCAGCGTCATGCCGCCGACGACGAGGGCGGCGGCCGGCGGGAAACCGAGGCGCCCGGCCGCCAGCGACAGCAGCAGGGCCGCGCCGAGGAGACCGAGGATCAGCTCGAACAGGGCGACGGATGTCATCGGTGGATCGGGCCCGGCGCCGGAGGCCCGGCAAGCGCGGCCGTTCTAGGACGTTTCCTTGTCGGATGAATACCGCGTCGGCCGAAGGTTCGCCGAGGGTCGCGGTGCGGGCCGCGCCCTAGAGAGCCCCTTCCCGCACGGCGCCCGGGTCGGCCAGCGCGTGCAGGATGCGCGCGGCGCTGTGGGCGAAGCGCAGCGTCACGGCCTTGCGGCGGGCGCCGCTCAGCGGGTGCTCGGGCGGCTCGCGCAGGATCCCGGCCCCGTAGGCGTCGGCGACGATCAGGCCGCACTCTCCCGGGATCAGCGACTCGGGCACGTCCTCGGGGATGGCGAAGAAGAACCGGTCGCAGAAGTCGCGGTAATCCGGCCATTTCCGGTCGGCGCGGAAATCGGCCACGCTCGACTTGATCTCCACGATGGTGAGCTTGCCGGCGCCGCAGAGCGCGATCACGTCGGCGCGGCGGCCGTTGACGAGGGAGAATTCCGGCAGCGTGACGCAGCCCATCTCGGAGAACAGCCGGCGCACGCCGCGCTGGATGCGCAGGGCCGTGGGCGATTGCCGCCGGTCGGGCGGCAGCAGCGCCTCGACGGCCGGGGGCGCGGAATCGGGAAGGCCGAGGGAGGCGGACATCGAGCTCGGGGGATGCGTCTGCGGGTGCGTCTGTACCGAATCGGGACATCCTGCCAAGTCGCGCCCGGTCCGTCACCTGCGGCGCGGCATCGCCCCACGCATCACCCCGGGGCGATCACCCAAGGCAGGCCCGGATCGCGTCGAACCCGTCGGTGAGGGCGGCCGGGCCGGGCTGCAGGATCAGCGGCGACTTGATCTCGTGGATGCGCCCGTCGCGCACCGCCGGGATCGCCGCCCAGCCGGGCCGGGACCGGATGCGCTCGGCGTTGACCCGCTTGCCGCACCACGAGGCGAGGATCACGTCGGGCGCGGCCGCGATCACCTGCTCGGCGGTGACGATCCGGTCCTTCGCGGCCGGCTGGCGGCTCAGCTCCGGGAAGACGTCCCGGCCGCCCGCGAGGCCGATCAGGTCCGAGACCCAGCCGATGCCGGAGATCATCGGCGCGTCCCACTCCTCGAAGTAGACGCGCGGGGGCGGCCGCTCCCGCACCTCCGCGGCGGCCGTGGCCAGCCGCGCCTCGAGGCCCGCCGCCAGGGTCTCGGCCCGCTCCGGCAGGCCCACGAGGGCGCCGAGCGTGCGCACCATCGCGAGGCAGCCCGCCACGTCGCGCTGGTTGAACAGGTGGACCGCCACGCCCGCGCGGGCGAGGTCGGCGACGATGCCGGCCTGGAGGTCCGAGAAGGCCAGGACGAGGTCCGGCGCCAGCGCCAGGATCTTCGGAATGTCCGCACTGGTGAAGGCGGAGACGCGCGGCTTCTCCCGGCGGACCCGGGGCGGGCGCACCGCGTAGCCCGAGACGCCGACGATCCTGTCCTCCGCGCCCAGGAGGTACAGGGTCTCGACCGTCTCCTCGGTGAGGCAGACGATCCGCTCGGGCGGGAAGCGGCGCATCAGCGGTCGGGCCGCATCACCGGTCGAGCCACGTGAGCAGCCCGGCCCCGGGGGCCAGAAGGACGAAGGCCCAGACCAGCGCGGAGGCGACGTTGGCCAGCTGGAACGGCAGCCGCGCCAGGCCGAGGATCCCGGCGAAGAGCGGGACCAGAGCGCGGGCCGGCCCGAAGAAGCGCCCCAGGGCCACCGCGGCGATGCCCCACCGGCCGATGAAGGCCTCGGCCTTGGCCATCAGTTCGGGATAGCGCCGCAGCGGCCACTTGGTCTTCGCCCCCGGCCCGAGCCAGCGCCCGGCCTCGTACGAGATCCAGTCGCCGAGGGCGGCCCCGAGCGCCGCGGCGATCACCACCGGCCAGAACGGGATGTCGGCGCCGCCGACGAGGGCCCCGATGCCGACCAGGATCACGGTCGCCGGGACGAACAGCGACAGGATCGCGATCGATTCGCAGAAGGCGAGGCCACCCGCGATGACCGGCGTCCAGGCCTTGTGCGCCTCCACGAAGGCGAGGGTCGAGGTGCGCAGGGCTTCGATGTCCATGGGGCTCCGAACGGGGCTGTAGGGATAGGGGGAGGGTCGGTCCCATCTGAGGCGCGCGGGGGAGGGCGGCAAGGGACAGGGGTGCGGCCGGCGCGGGAACCGGCTAACCGTAGCGGGACAACGAGCGAGTCCCGCGTTGAACGTCCTGTCGATCCAGTCCCACGTCGCCTACGGCCATGTCGGCAACGCCTCCGCGGTGTTCCCGATGCAGCGGCTAGGGGTCGAGGTCTGGCCGGTCCACACGGTGCAGTTCTCCAACCACACCGGCTACGGGGCGTGGCGCGGCCCCGTCTTCGACGCGGCGATGATCCGCGACGTGGTGCGCGGCATCGGCGAGCGCGGGGTCCTGGGCGGCTGCGACGCGGTCCTGTCGGGCTACATGGGCTCGGCCGAGATCGGCGCCGCGATCTTGGAGGCGGTGGACGCCGTGCGCGCGGCGAACCCGCGGGCGCTCTACTGCTGCGACCCGGTGATCGGCGACGTCGAGGAGGGCGTCTACGTTCGGCCCGGCATCGAGGCGTTCCTGCGCGAGCGCGCGGTCCCGGCCGCCGACATCCTCACCCCCAACCAGTTCGAGCTCGGCCTGCTCACCGGCCTGCCGAGCGGCACCCTGGCGGAGGCCGGGGCCGCGATCGCGGCGCTCCGGGCGCGCGGGCCGCGGGTGGTCCTGGTCACCTCGGCGCTCTGCGCCGACACGCCCGCCGACAGCATCGACCTGCTCGCGGGCGCGGAGGGGCGGGTGTTCCGGGTCCGGACGCCGCGGCTCGCCATCGCGGTGAACGGGGCCGGCGACTGCATCGCGGCGCTGTTCCTGGTGCATTACGCCCGGACCGGCTCGGCCGAGGCGGCGCTCGGCGCCGCGGCGGCCTCGATCTACGGGCTGCTCAAGCGCACCGCCGAGGCGGGGTCGCGGGAGATCCTGACGGTCGCCGCGCAGGAGGAGTACGTGAACCCGAGCGCGCGGTTTCCGGTCGAGGCGGTCTGAGGCGCCCCCGGCAAACCGCTCCGTCCAAGTCCGCAGAGAGCAGCAAGGATCGACCCGATGGCGCGCCGCTTCGTCACCCTCGACGTGTTCACCGAGCGGAGGCTCGCCGGCAACCCCCTCGCCGTGGTGCTCGACGCGGAGGGGCTCGACACCGCGGCCATGCAGGCCATCGCGCGGGAGTTCAACCTGTCGGAGACGGTCTTCGTCCTCCCACCCGCGGAGGCCCGGCACCGGGCGGCGCTGCGCATCTTCACCCCCGCCCGGGAGCTGCCCTTCGCCGGCCACCCGACGGTGGGCACCGCCGTGCTGCTGGCGCTGCAGGACCCGACCCGGGGCGATGCCCGGGCCTTCGGCCTGGAGGAGGGGATCGGCATCGTCCCCTGCGTGGTCGAGACCCTGGCGGATGGGACCGGCGGCCGGGCCCGGTTCCGGCTCCCGGTCCTGCCGGACTACCTCGGCCCCGGGCCGGAGCCCGCGGTGCTGGCACCGCTGCTGGGCCTCGAGCCCGGGGACATCGGCACCGGCCGGCACGCGCCGAGCCGCCACGGCGTGGGGCCGACCTTCACCTGCGTGCCGGTCGCGTCGGTCGCCGCCCTCGACGCCGCCCGGACGGCCCAGGCGCCCGATCCGGCCGACGGGCTCTACCTCTACGCCCCGGATCCCGAGGGCACCGGTCAGCGCTGGCGCGTCCGCATGTTCGCGCCGAATGTCGGCGTGCCGGAGGATCCCGCCACCGGCTCGGCGGCCTCCGCCTTCGCGGGGGTGCTGATGCAGTTCGAGGCGCTGGGCGACGGCACCCACGACGTGGCGATCCGCCAGGGCGAGGCGATGGGTCGGCCGAGCGACATCGCGCTCCAGCTCACGATCGCGGCCGGCGCCCTGCAGGGCGTCGAGATCGGTGGCGCCGCCGTGATCCTGTCGGATGGCACCCTGCATGTCTGACGACCACTCTGACGGCGTCTCCGACGGTTTCCGGATCACCCGCGTCGCGGACGTGGCGGCGCGGTTCGTGGAGCACGACTGGGCCTTTCCTCAGGCCCACGCGGCCGCCATCGCGGCCCACTGGCAGGCCCGGCTGCAGCGCAGCCCCGGCATGTTCGACGGGACCGTCCTGCTGTGCTGCGACCACGCGGTCGCCGACGGGGTCGCCCGGCTCGACCTGTTCGCGACGCGCTACGCGACCTTCACCTACTATCGGGACAGGCCCCACCCCGAGGCGCGCATCGCCAACGCCTTCGCGGCGATCGTGCCCTGGACGGCGGACGGCGCCGTCCTGCTCGGCGAGATGGGCGCCCACACGGCCAATGCCGGCCAGCTCTACTTCCCCTGCGGCACCCCGGATCCGGACGACGTGCGCGGCGTGCGGGTCGATCTCACCGGCAGCGCCGCCCGGGAACTCGCCGAGGAGACCGGCCTCGCGCTGCCGGCCGGGGCCGAAACGGAATGGGTTCTGCTGGAGGGGGAGGGCCAGCTCGCCTTCCTGCGGCCGGTGCGCTTCCCCGAACCTGCCGCCCGGCTCGTGGCGCGCATCGCCGACCATCTCGGCGCCGAGGCGGAGCCGGAGCTCGCCGGGATGCACGTGGTGCGCGGCCGCGAGGACATCGATCCCGCGCGGATGCCGGGCTTCGTGCGGGCCTACCTCGCGGACGCGTTCCCGCCCGCCCTCTGACCGGCGCGGCGCGCGGGGAAAGACATTCGTCTCCCCGCGGAGGTCGGCCGGATGTTGTCTCGTTTCCCGACCGCGGGCAATACAGATTTCCGTTTCATTGACCGCCCTCGCGGCAAGCATAAACTCGGCCTTCCACCGAACAGCCCGGCACGAAGCGGGCAGCGTATCCCGGCAGGCCCCATGTTCCTCCGATCTCACTTGCGGCCCGGTGGCCGCCAGCTCGCTGGGGCGCGGCTCGCGACCGCACTGACGCTGGCCACCGTCACGCTGGCCGCGGTGGCCGCCCGCGCGGAAGAGGTCGTTCTGCGGGTCGGCGACCAGAAGGGTGGGAACCGGTCGCTCCTCGAGATCGCCGGCTACGCGAAGGATCTGCCCTACCGGATCGCGTGGTCAGAATTCCCCGCCGCCGCGCCGATCCTTGAGGCGCTCAACGCCGGCGCCCTCGATGTCGGCTACACCGGCGACCTCTCCTTCCTCACCGTCGTCGCGGCCGGGGCACCGATCAAGGCGATCGGCGGCACCAAGTCCGATCCCCGGACGCAGGCGATCCTGGTCCGCGCGGATTCTCCGATCCGCTCGGCCGCGGATCTGAGGGGGAAGCGGCTCGCCGGCACCCGCGGCGGCTGGGGCCAGTTCCTGATCAGCGCGACGCTGGAGAAGGCCGGGATCGCGCCGTCCGAGGTCACCTTCGCGCCACTCAACCCGGTCGACGCGAAGGTCGCGCTGATGGCCGGCTCGGTGGATGCCTGGGCGGTCTGGGAGCCCTACGTCGCGTTCGCGACGCTCAAGGACAAGGCCCGGCCGATCGCGGACGGCGCGGGCCTCACGCCGACCATCACCTTCATCGTCGCCTCGGACAGCGCCATCGCCACCAAGCGGGCGGCGCTGCAGGACTTCCTGAGCCGCCTGAACCGGGCGCGACTCTGGTCGCTGGACCACCTCGACGCCTACGCCCGGAACACGGCCGCGCTGACCAAGATGCCGGAGGACGTCCTGCGCGCGGCCTACACGGCGCAGCGGACCAGCCCGATCGCGCTCGACGACGGCGTCGTGGCGGAGGTCCAGGAGGCCTCGGACCGGGCGACGCGGTACGGCATCCTGTCGAAGACCCTCGACGTCGGCCGGGCCGTGGACCGGAGCTTCGCGGCCGCGGCCTCGAACTGAGGGGCGACAGCCGTCACGCGCCCGCGATTTTTGCGGCACTGCGGGAGCTTCGCTGTTTCCGGCACGTTCACCAGGGGCTCCCCGCAGCGGCACGTGGCCGGGCGGGTCGCGTTCCGGAGTGTCCATGTCCGATTCCCGTCGTCCCGCATCGCAGGCCCGCGCGACCCGCTCGCGCATCCAGGAAGGCCAACCCTATCCCCTCGGCGCCACCTGGGACGGGCTCGGGGTCAACTTCGCGCTGTTCTCGGCCCACGCCACCAAGGTCGAGCTCTGCCTGTTCGACGACCAGGGCGAGCAGGAGATCGAGCGCATCGAACTGCCCGAGTACACGGACGAGATCTGGCACGGCTACCTGCCCGACGCGCGCCCCGGCACGATCTACGGCTACCGGGTCCACGGCCCCTACGAGCCGAAGGCCGGACACCGGTTCAACCCCAACAAGCTGCTGATCGACCCCTACGCCAAGGGGCTCGTCGGCTCGATCACCTGGAACCCGGCCCTGTTCGGCTACCAGATGGAGACCGGCGACGACCTGACCTTCGACGAGCGCGACAGCGCCCCCTACACGCGCCGCTCCCGCGTCATCGACCCGGCCTTCACCTGGGGACGGCACCGCAAGCCGCTGATCCCCTGGGAGAAGACCATCGTCTACGAGGCCCACGTCAAGGGCATGACCAAGCTCGACCCGCGGGTGCCGGAGAAGCTGCGCGGCACCTATGCCGGCCTCGGCACCCGGGACGTGCTCGACTACATCAAGAGCCTCGGGGTCACCTCGGTGGAGCTGCTGCCGGTCCACGCCTTCGTGCAGGACGACTACCTGCAGCAGAAGGACTTGGTGAATTACTGGGGCTACAACACGATCTCGTTCTTCACCCCCGCACGGCGCTACGCCGCGGTGCCGGATTTCGCCTTCTCCGAGTTCAAGGAGATGGTCTCGCGCTTCCACGGCGCCGGCCTCGAGGTGATCCTCGACGTGGTCTACAACCACACCGCCGAGGGCAACGAGAAGGGCCCGACCCTGTCGTTCAAGGGCGTCGACAACGCCTCCTACTACCGGCTGCTGCCGAACGAGCCGCGCTACTACATCAACGACACCGGCACCGGGAACACCTTCAACCTGTCGCACCCGCGGGTGCTGCAGCTCGTGACCGATTCCCTGCGCTACTGGGCGCAGGAGATGCAGGTCGACGGGTTCCGCTTCGACCTCGCGACGATCCTCGGCCGCGAGCCCTACGGCTTCGACGAGGGCGGCGGCTTCCTCGACACCTGCCGGCAGGACCCGGTGCTCAACAACGTCAAGCTGATCGCCGAGCCGTGGGATTGCGGCCCGGGCGGCTACCAGGTCGGCGGCTTCCCGCCCGGCTGGGCCGAGTGGAACGACCGGTTCCGCGACGACGTCCGCGCCTACTGGAAGGGCGACGGCGGCCTGCTGCCGGACCTGGCGGCGCGGGTCTCGGGCTCGGCCGACAAGTTCAACAAGCGCGGGCGCAAGCCCTGGGCCTCGGTGAACTTCCTCACCGCCCACGACGGCTTCACCCTGCACGACACGGTCTCGTACAACGACAAGCACAACGAGGCGAACGGCGAGGGCAACCGCGACGGCCACTCGCACAACCTCTCGTACAATTACGGGGTAGAGGGCCCGACGGACGACCCCGAGATCAGGGCGGTGCGCCTGCGCCAGATGCGCAACATGCTGGCGACCCTGTTCCTGTCCCGCGGCACGCCGATGCTGCTCGCCGGCGACGAGTTCGCTCGGACCCAGAAGGGCAACAACAACGCCTACTGCCAGGACAACGAGGTCTCGTGGCTCGACTGGGGGGCGATCGGCGACGAGGAGCGGGATCTCGCCGAGTTCACCCAGCGCCTGATCATCCTGCGCAACGCCCTGCCGATCCTGAGCCGCGGGCGGTTCCTCACCGGCCAGTACGACGAGGAGTTCGGCGTCAAGGATGTGACGTGGCTGCGGCCGGACGGCAGCGAGATGGCCGGCGAAAACTGGTCGGACGGCGAGGCCCGGGCCTTCGCGGTCCAGCTCGACGGGCGCGCCCAGGCCACCGGCCTGCACCGCCGCGGCGGCGACGCGACGCTGCTGATCATGTTCAACGCCTACCACGACCTCGTGACGTTCACGCTGCCGGAATCGGTCGGCGGCGTGGCCTGGACGCGGCTCCTCGACACCAACCTGCCCGACAGCCAGGACGTGGAGAGCTTCAAGTTCGGCTCCGGCTACGACGTGACCGGGCGCTCGCTCCTGATGTTCTTGCTGAAGCCCGAGGACAGCCCCGGCGTCGAGGACAACGCCATGGAGCGCTCTTACCAGCACGTGATGCAGGCCTTCGAGCGGGCGAACGTGGAGCATGTCCGCTTCCACCTCGACGATGCCGAGGGGTGAGAGACGCGGCCGGGCGGTTTTCGCACCGCCCGGCCGTCTGCGCCTTGCGCCGGACGGCGCACCCGGCTAACAGCACGGCACCGCGCGGCCCAGGCCGCGCCCGGCACGCCGCGTGCGCGCCCGGGTGCCCGGTTCGCGGACGGAGGGGTGGCCGAGTGGTTGAAGGCGCACGCCTGGAAAGTGTGTATACCGGAAACGGTATCGCGGGTTCGAATCCCGCTCCCTCCGCCAATTAGCATTGATTTATTTGAATAATTTTACGACTTGGGCGGCCTACCCCACCATCCGCCCCACCAAAGGGCAGGACCTGTATCGGCCTCCCATTCAACCTGCACCGCGAAGCCACACCGCACATGATGCGGATTACGACGCGATTCGCATGTTGGCTCGGCTGGGAAGCCCCGGCAGCCCGATCAAAAAAACGGACGACGAACTCCTGAGCTGACTTGTAAAAGGCGACCACCGGCGGCGGTGAAGCGGGCCGCCAGCTGATCCGCAGCCGGACCCTCTTGGCGAGCTCGAGGCTTGGACCAGCCACGCCACCGTCGACCCTCCGTCAACGCACTTTCGCCCGCTTTTTTGCCGAGACCGGCATCGAGCGATCGAGGCTAGGTATCATGGAACTTCCAATCGCGGCTCGGCACGAGAAATCCGCAGGCGAGTCGTATCTGCACGTCCTGCACGCGCTGATGCTTCGAGACATGCGAACGCGCTTCGGAGCTTCTCTGTGGGGATACGCGGTGATCGTGCTCTGGCCCTGCGTTCACGTCTTTATGCTGATCGCAATCTATACGTTTCAGAAACTTGCTGCACCACTTGGCGATAATAGAGCCCTTTTCTTTGCGACAGGTGCAGTCCCGGTCCTAGTTTTCCAGTATATATCACGCGAAGTTATGAAGTCCGTGATTATGAATCGGCCATTGACCTACTATCCGCAAGTAAAATTATTTGATGTTGTTCTGTCTCGCATTCTTGTTGAGATAGTGACAGGGTTTCTTGCGCTATTGGTTGTTGTATCTGTATTAGTCATAATAGGCACCAACCCCATCCCAGCAGATCCGTTCGTTGCCATGTGCGGATATCTAGCCGCGATCCTGCTTGGCATTGGCATTGGGACTATCAACGTTGCAATAATTGGGTTTTTTCCAGGCTGGATGATTGGCTACGCGCTCTTCAGCATTATTCTCTACATCTCCAGTGGCGTGATGTTCCTACCAAGTTTCATGCCAGACAAAATTTATTATTGGATGAAATACAATCCTGCGCTCCAATGCGCTGAATGGGTCAGGTCAGCTTATTATCCCTACGCCGGCATTCAGGTTGACGGTCTCTACGTGGTAATGTTTGCATTAACATCGGCAACTATCGGACTGCTACTCATTAAGACTGTCGTCAGTAAGCTGAATGGTTAGAGGCGAAAAATCGAATCAGATGACACGCCGACTGTCTTTGGTTTCAGTCGCGTCGGCAGCCGGCGTGTCAGCGATGCCGGTGCAGGATCGACACTGGTGTCCTTCCTACAGAGCATGGCCTCATGAGCGAATTTGAAGGCCCGATTCCCGAAGCTATTGCAGCGCTTCGGGCCCGCGGCCACACAGTCGAGCTTTGGACCGGCGGCTTGCCATATTGGCTCGTCGATGGCGAGACACTGACGGACGGCGATCTGCTCGCCCTCGCTGTGCGGGTCGGCCTCATGGACTCGACTACGACCACGCTGCAATAGGCCGGCCCATGGCCAAAGAACCTCCGACCGTCTCCGAGTTGCGCAAGGCCGCCGAGGTAACCGACCAAGAGATTGATGCCTCCGTCGACGCGGTGCTGGCGGATCTGGCGACCGAGGCCTACCCACTCGCAAAGGGCTGGACCCTCGACCTCGTCGAGACGCTCCGCACCAACACCCGCACGGCCGAGGCGCTCATCACCGACAAGCCGGCGTGGAAGCGCAACATGGTCCGGACCGCGATCCTGCTGGCCCATCCGGTGAAGAGATGAGCGAGACCGATCCGAACGCCGACCGCGCGGCGACCATCGAACGTCTCTCCGAGCGGTTGAGCGGCTTCGCGCAGGGAATCGGGATGAGCGGCAACGAGGCGCGCGAGATCATCAAGCGCGTGATTGAGGCCGACCCGGCGGCCGGTGACGGCGACCTGCTGGCCAAGGCCCGCACCTGGATGCTGATCGCGCTGGCGTAGCGGCATGAACGACGAGGCCGATCCGAGTCCATCAAATGAGTGATGGGCTCGTCCCCCGCTCGCGCTACTCGGCTATCATGACCGACGAAACCGAACCGGTTCTTGAAGCCGTCGCCGCGTTGCGGTCTGCCGGCGTCGCAGTGAACCCAATCGGCGACGAGCTCGAACGCTGGCAGATCGGCGATCTGATCTTCTCGGATGCTGAGCTGTGGCGCCTGGCCGCGAGTCGACGACTCGTCGAAGATGGCGCCTCGCAATAGGCCGGCGCCATGCCGAAGGTTTTATCGCCGCGAGGCGCCCGGCCACGCCATGACATCCGGCCGCGCGTGCTGGCGGCTCTGACATCCGAGCCAGCCACCGCCACCGAAATCGCCGAGCGAGCCGGACTGCCCGGCCGGGAGCGCGCCGTTCAGGCGACCCGCGCGCTGGAGCACCTAGTGGCCGAGGGACTGGCGTACAGCGTCATCCGCCGGACACGGATCCGGTGGCGCTCCGCGGCGGCCGCTCCCGCCTCTCAATAATCCGCGCCCGATCTCGCAGGGTGACCTCGTGCGTCGGCCATTCCAGGCACGCTGCATCGAACGCCGCCTTGGCCATCGACAGCGGGTAGATCGTCGCGAGGTGCAGTTCGACGTTGCCGCCGGTCTCTCGCCAGATCTCGACCGTGTAGGGGTCACCCGGCGGCACCGGCGGGATCTTCTTGGCGGCCGGCGGCAGCGTGATCGCGGCAAGGCAGAGGTGCTCGTACTTGCGTGCGGGCGGCGCCCCGGGGGCGCGCTGGTAGCGGCAAGAGGCCGTCAGGTGCCGGAGCAGGTCCAGCGTGGAGATGTCGGCACCGTAGCGAGCGATCAGGCTGGCCACGGTGTAGCGACCCGAGCGCTTGCAGGTCGCGCAGTCGACGTACACCCGACCGGGCCCCGCATCTCCCAGGCACCCCATTCTAGTGGCCCTCCGCTCGCGAACGAATGCGGAACAAGCCTGAGGCCTGAGCGTGCTTCAACCGGCGCCGGCCGAGGCGAGCGAGATCGTAGTGGAGCGGTGTGGATGGCGTTCAAGAACGCGAGCAGCTACCAACACTTCCGCCGCCCGCTACTGGGTGGTCAGCGCTGGATGAAGGTCGGTGCCCACTCACTTCTCGCGTGCCGCCCGATCGCCGCTGCAGGTCCATTTGCGCAATCCGCGCCGCGCCTACGACGTCGACGGCTTCGAGATCACGCCGATGACGTTCCAGCAGGCGATGGATAAAGGGGTGCACGCCGTCCGGGTGATCTGCGACTGCGGGCACGTCGAAGAGACGCCGATCTACGTCGGGGCTTGGTCGTCGACGAGCTTCGTGCCTGATGCCGGCATGTCGCTCCGATGCCGCGCCTGCTCGAAGCCGGATCCGCAGACGGTGCCTGCGTGGCCTGCGGCACCGGATCAGGCGGCCTTGGACCTGGCGGCGAACTCCCAGACCGGCGGCCCCCAGGTCTGCCCGGGCTTCGTCCGGTAGCCGGAGAAGCGGTCGAACACGAGCCGGTCGGGTTCGACGCCGACGACCTTGCTGTCGTTGGCCATCAGCGCGCCGGCATGCTCGACGCGCAGGAATCCGTACTTGGGATGGACGCCGAAGAGCCGAGGCGCAGTCCAGCCGAGCCGGTGCGCCTCCGCGCCGTGCTCGTCAATGAAGGTCAGCGCGTTCGCCCGCATCGCCGCCCATCGCGCCGGGGTGAGATACCGGCACGGCGAGGCGTGCTCGGACAGGCGCTCGATCTGGCTGCGCCAGGAGGCGACGGCGGGTGGAAGGTCGGACATGGCTGCGAGGTAAGGCCGAATGATTGCCGAAATGAAGTCGCCCGTCGCGGCGCCTGGCCGGACGGGCTTAAATAGGTGTGCCTCGAAATGCCGACGTTATGTCGTCTCAATCCATACAGATGTGCCGGGCAGATCATGAATTTCGTAGGTACAGAAGGGGATCGTGTAATCACCTTCTGTACGTGGAGCGAAAATATTTTTCACAATTCTCGATAGATCGTCGTCGCGGCTGATAAAGAAGTTGGCAGCCAAAAGCCGGAACGGAAGTGGTTTGGCAATCAGCATCATGCCCAGCATGTATTGTTCTGCGGCGACGCCCCATCTCTGTGTATAATCGTGTGGCCAGAAAATATCATGTATCTGCACGAGCACTCCCGGACGAAGACGGGGGAGCACTTCGAGAAAGAATACCGTTGCGTCGTTGTCGGGCTCAACCATATGCGAGCCATCAAAGAACAGGACATCACCTGCTTCTAGATCATTGAATACAGATAGATCGCAGTCCTGTACTTTTGACCGAATAACACGGTCGCATATCGTATCAATATCCCTTCGCGGCTCGGGATCAATCGAAGTGATGAGAGTCGGCAACTTCGCGTTGCGAATGGTGTACCGAGTAAATGCTGTAGAGTTTCCAGAGCCGACTTCGATGTACCGGCGCGGCCGATGCTTGAGAAGAAACGTCACCAAAACAGACGCATCTAGAGATGTAAAAAATCCATTGTTCCAGTACGGATCGAATGGCTGATCCGGATTTTCTTGATAGCGAATACCGTGCAAGAAATCTCTATTAGAATCAATATCTGCGAGCAACTCAATGAATTGTTTCTTATGATTTTGAAATAGCGTTTGAATTTCTGGATGCGCCGCCTGCTTATAACCCCACCTCCTCGGCGGCTCGGCTGAAAGCGTTCTGAACCGCTCGAAGCCGGATTGCCAGCTGGAGGCCGCGACCGTGCCGCTTTCGAAGGGGTTGTCGGTTACGTCACGCCCCGCCTTGGCCGCGTATATTCCCTCGTCAAACGGCACCATACCCATATCCGTCTCCTTGTTGCGCGGCTCCTCTATCAGAGGTCAGCATGCGAACATAGAGGCAGCCGCCTTCTGCCCGGCAGCATGAATGGCACCTTGACGCGTCGTGCCGGCTCTTGCACGGGGCGGTAGAACCGGGCGATAGCTCTGGTCGAAGGACGGCTCAGCACGTCACGTTCACCCCGCACGCAGATCATCATGGTGAGGCCCGCGCCATGCGAATCAATGTCTTCAACCCTTACGCCGATCAAATAATCGAGCGTGGCTTAATTGAAACGCTTCGCAATACTCAATTGTATTTTTCTCCTTTTTTACAGCTTTTAGGGGCACGCTGGCTATCTGCTGTTCAAGCAGACCCAATGCGGAACTCGCGCTCAATCAACAGCCTCTCAGATGCCGACTGCGAAACGGTGGTAATGCATGATTGGTATGTGACGGAAATATCGGAGCATCCTAATAGGCTGGATATTGCCAGGGATTTCAAAGGAAACATCTTCGTCATGAGCGATGTTCCGGTTACTGAAAATAGGCTCCCCGGTAATATCTACAATATTGCAAAAAACTTTCATCAGCTCGATCTGGGTGCAAATTGGGACGGCACCGAACCAAATATTCAGTATCAATATTACACAGATCCACCGGGAAAACGGACGTTTAGAGCGCCAATGGGATGCGCCGAGTCATGGCTCCCCAAGCCTCAGCACTACAGGCCAACGATATTTTTTGACGAGCCTCACATCTCAGTCATCAAGAGCTTAAGCGCTGGCAATAGCGTCATCGCCGCCCACTACATGCATGGACTTGCAGTGGCTAGGATACTTATAGATCGCGGCTTTACGCTCCAAACATTTTGTCGAGAGGGCTGGCCAGACGTAGCAGATCTGCAAAAAAAATACGAAGGTTTTGAGATTATCGACGCCAGTGGATGGGTTCCGTTTACTTCGATAGTGCAGAATTACGCATCATCGAGTCTTTTCTTCTCTTTTACCGGCGAAACATTTGGGTATTCGACATTCGAAAACTTGCAACTTGGGAATGGTCTGATTGCATACTCGGAGCATCGCAACGCCTACGAACTTAGGCAAATGCAGAACGCAGTTCTTATATCGATTTACTTGAGCCCAGAAGTATGCGCCGACATGATATGTCAGTTCTTCGACAGATTTTGCAATAAAAAACTGCGCCCCATAATTTCCAATGACGCAAACTTGATGTACTCGACGGAAACGCTTATACCGAGGCTGCGCACGGCAATCAAGAGCACTCTCTCCTAGAAGAGTCGCTCACATTAGTGTACCCGATGTGTTATGGGCCGTTCTTTACGGTCTGCTCATGATGCGAACACAAGTATAGCTCCGAAACAAATAGGTCTGGCGTAGCGGATATGCCCGTCGCCAGCCTCCGGCCTGAGCCGCCCACTCGGCCCCGCCCCGATCTGCTCAAGGGGCGGGGGAGTGCCTGATCTCACGAGCGAGTGAGCCGAGCCGGTACGCAACTTGGCTCGGCGATAGGATAGCCGGCGCCGGTTACCGGGCCGTGCTAGGGCAGCTGCGCGGGTGTCCCGCGCTTGGATTTCGGGCACGAGAAGCCCTCATCGGCAGACCAGGCGGGCGGAGGCTCATCGTGAGCGCCTATGGCCGGAGGGCAACAGCCTCGCAACCATCAGTCGCCTATACAACCCGCTTGGCAACGTGGGAGCGCAGGCGATGAGCACGGCGACTGGGCACGGCGACCGGCAGGCTGTGAAGCCTGCCCCGAGCGAGACGCGGGGCGACCTCTACGATCCGCACTTTCCGGTCAGGCGGCGCGCGAAAGAGTCGTCCGACCACGTTCGCTGCGAGGTCTTTGACCCTCATTTCCCGAGTCGGGTACGCCAGTAGCCTACGTTCAAGCGCCCCCGCCTTGAAGCTGGGCACACGAAAAAGCCCCTCGCGGCGGTGCCGGCGGGGCTGGAGGTGATTGCATCAGGGATGCTGGGTAGACCCGCGAGTGACCCGGTAGTTCCGCTCAGCGCCTGCCTCGAGGCTGCTGCCGGCCGTGGTCGTCCTCCCACCGATCCATGACCTCGGTGAACCGGGTGAGCGCGGCCGTCATTTGGCTGGTGTGCTGCGCCTCCTCGGAGGCTGTTTCCGCGACGATGGCCGCGGTCAGGCCGTTGATGGCCTTGGCAAGGTCCGCGAGCGAATGGTTGCCGCGGCACTAACCGGCCGCTCGGTTGCGACACGATAGGCACGCAGCCACGTGCCGTCAGTAGAGGTGTCGCGTAGGGCTCATTCCTTTCTGAGGCATACGGCGCTCGACGAGAGCGCAAAAATCAAGCTATATGAGTGAGCCATAATCAAACAGTTGGGCGAAATGGTTGCTATAATAGAAACTCGTGGTGTCACGTTCAAAGCTGATGACACAGAGGACATGCCTAAGTGGTTTTGGTCCATTTTCAATAGTGGGGCTTGGGAGCCTCACACGCTGGCGTTAATTAGCCACTTTATTAATCCAGAGTGGCGCTTTGTAGATATTGGTGCCTGGATGGGGCCAACAGCTCTGTTCGCTGCGGCCAAAGGCGGCCGGGTAGATGCTTATGAGTGCGACCCTGAAGCGCTACGGCGCATACGCACAAATATCAGTATCAATCCGGAACTCGCATCTCGGATCAGACTAATTGAACACGCATTGAGCGACAAAGACGGTTCTATCCGGCTGTTTTCCCGGTCGTGGGGTGGATCGGAGAGTTCGATCCTTGCCCGCCACGAGCGAGAGGGTCAGGTGCAAGAGTTAGGAGAATCCGTCCTTGTTGGCACACGCGACATCCGCCGCGTATTTCTCGAAAACGGGTATGCGGCCGACGCCAAATCTTTCATCAAGATGGATATCGAAGGCGCAGAGTTTCTCGTGATACCTGCGCTTTCGGATATCATTGAGGAAAGCAGGTGCGTGTGGCATATCTCCTTCCATGACGTCAACCTAAATCCAAAACATGTTCCTGCAAAATATGTTCGCGCCGCAGAAGTTATTCGTTGCCTTGAGGCCTTCAGCCCGCTGATATGGTACAGCGAAACGCTAGAGAAAATAGATAAATCGCAATATCTCGATAAGATTTTGTCTGGATCTGGGATGCAAGAACTTTCGCTTGTGTTCAGTAAGGCTGAACTTATGCCTCTTTAGCCCAGCAAAAGCTAGAGCGCGGCTCCAGTTGCAAAAATAGTGAAAGGCGCCCCGAGTTTTATCGGGGCGCCTAATTTTTGTTTGAGCAAGCGGTTTGCGTAAGGCTCGCGCTCAGCGCCTTAACGATTGGGGGGGAGTTGAACTGGATTTTCAGCAGGTAAGTTCTATTCGAACAGCCTCGCATTCCGCCAGAGCTGCCCGCCATCCACGTAGGTTGAGCTGGTCAAATCCTGGCCGTGGGCCATGCTGTAGAATTGACACGGCTTTTCACGGGTGAGAACCCAACCATGGCCGCGAAAAAACTCGATGAAATCGCCTTCGATTTTGCGACTGTGGGTGCCAACAAACATTGACCGGACTTTAGAATTTAAAAGATCGATGGCCGCCGGCAGAATAGTCCCTTCCGAGCCTTGGATATCGACGTGTAGAAGATCGACGCGCGATAGATCGGCGAGTATGGTGTTCAGCGAAAACGCTTTAACTTCTTCGAATGCGACATCTTCCCCGGTGAAATGATGAGGTTTATCCAAGTCGCTCACAGTCGATCGACCGGCAGCGGTCACGTCATCGCTCTTCGGCCAATAGAGAACGCCATCATTTAGGCCAACGGCACCCTGCATCAGCCGCCAGACGATGCCGGCGCTCGAACCGGTGTTGGCACTCTCGCGGGGGACGAGCCCATTGAGGGCGAGATGCTGCCGAAGGATCTCGAAACGCGGCTGATCGGCTTCCAGGGCCAGGATCTCGGTTTGCTGAAAGCCTTTTCGCCTCGCGCACAGTGCGGCTGCTGAAACCCATGGCCCCCACCCGGCCCCCAACTCGGCAACGACAAAGGAATCCTGGCCGTGAGCCCATTCCAGAGCGAGGGCAAGGGCGACGTATTCCATTCCGTCGCCGATGTAGCCATCGCTCGGAAGCGGGAGTCCGCTGCCAACCTGATTAGTCTTGTCCCACACCCACGGGCAGTAGCTGGGATCAACCCGCACACCGACCTGGTCCGTATAAACGCCTGGATGAGGCTCAAGGTTCGCGGCTACGAGGCGCGAAACAAGCGCATCATCGCCTTCGAGGTATCCACGGAAGATGTCGTGCTCACCGTAGGGAAGTGGGGGCATGCCGGCGTTCCTCAGCGATCGTCGCGGTCGTATGAGGGAAGCCATGAACGGCGGCAACCCCGAGAAGCGGGGCACCTACACCGAGCATCCTTCCCTCCCTAAATCGATTCCGACGATCTAGGGAATCGTCCGGCGGTGGGCGCCCGCCGGCATCTGCCGGCGGGCTTTGGGGGTAACCTTTGCTTCACTCAACAATAAAGGCTATCCCGGCGCTCTGCTGATCCAGGAATTTTACTGCAGACAAAACGTCTTCCTCGGAGCGCACTTGAGCCTCTGACATGCCAATGGTAGTGCTTACTTGTCGTCCTTATGGAGGCAATGTGGTGCGCACTATAACAATAACGGCTATGAATAGACCGAAGTTATTTCTGGATTTACTACAAAGCCTGAAGATCAATGATCTTTCGGGATGGAGCGTTGTCGTTGCAGTTGAGCCAAGCGATTGCAGCTCGGAGATCATATCGATCTGCGAATCAACTCTGACTGAAATTGAATATCGTCTGATTGTGAACGATCATGTTCTTGGAGTTCGCGGGAATCCATACGCTCTTCTGAATTCTGTATTTGATTCTGGATCTGCGCTCAATATTTACCTTGAGGAAGATTTGGTTGTCTCGCCCGACGTGGTGGAAATGAGCCTGTGGTATGAGAAAAATTATCAGCCACAATGGCTCGCTATGAATTTAATCTCTGGTCCCTGCGGATCTGCAGGCTTCGTGTCAAATCCTGCGTTCCCTTCCATTTTATTCGAATCAAAAGTTTTCAATTCTCTTGGGTTCGTTGTTCGGGCGCAGGAATGGGCCTCGCATATAAAGAAAATATGGATGGGGGACGGGGAGCCAAACAATCCCAACGCCGCGTACTGGGGCTCAAGATGGGGGTGGGACTGGTCTATTTATGCGCATGTGGCTGCCTCTCCCGAGTTGAAGATACTTCAGCCTGCTTTTGCTAGAGCTAATCATCTTGGTGAGAATGGTGTCCATGTATGGCCAGATCTCAATAGAAAACTCTTCGGAGCGTTGCGCATTAACGATCGTGTGCACGGCCAATTTGATCTGTTCGATGTCGACAGTATGCCCCATGAGCTCCGCTCTCATGTATATTTACTAGAAGAGCTGACGAATAAGCATATTCAAGTTGAAAATCTGCAAAAAATGATATTGGATTTGTCTACGAACAAATAGGAGCCGCCTCGAAACGCACAGCGGCTTTGTTGCGGGATGGATGGAAGCGCTGACCGAGCCGTTCTGGTGCCCGCAAGAAGGCAATCTTGTACCGGCAAAGGAGGGCAGGGACTTGCGGCCAGGCTCAACATGAGGGATCGATCGAACGTCTCGTGACCACGGATTTTCCATGAAGCTGCACCTGCCCAACCCGTTCGACTCGCGCCCTGCGCTCGTTCGCAATCCACTCCCCGGCTTCGATCCGATCTACTACCTTTATTGGTATCCGGACGTGCGCACTGCTCGGCTTGACCCGCTGCGCCACTACCTCCTGGCTGGCTGGAAAGAAGGCCGAGATCCGAGCGCAGGCTTCAGCACCTCTGGCTATCTCGCCGCGAATCTCGACGTCGCCGCCGCCGGTCTCAATCCGCTCCTGCATTTTGTGAACACGGGCTTCGCCGAGGGCCGCGGCGGCTACCTCAAGGATCCTCGAACGTCAGCCCCACGGCCCAATCACGCCACGGAGCCGATGAGACTGCTCACAGCCCCCAGCCCATCGGCCACGACCTCCCTGCAAGGCTTTGTCGATGAGCTCAGCCATACCTCCGTCCGAGGATGGGCACTCCCGGACGGCTCGGCGAGCTTGCGTGCAGACATACAAATCCTTGTCGACGACGTATTGGCGGGATGCGCTGTTGCAAGCCTTTATCGACCCGATCTTGAAGATGAAAAAATCGGGGATGCCCATCATGGATTTGAGTTCAGGTTCGATCCGCCCCTCGACAAAGTAGCTAAGCGGATAGTGATCGTGCGGCGAACAGCTGACGGTCTTGAGATTGGACGCGCTATCGTCTGCACAGATCAATAGCCTGAGAACGAAAGAAGCTCAAAACGGCGGACCGGGCGGGCGAATCCAGATCCTAAGCATGTGGGGCAACCGCTCGAATCCAGCGGAATCCAACAGCGGCTCAGATTGAGAAATGCCCCGCGCTCCGGGAGCCGCGCGAGGCTGGTAGATCACGGAGGAGATGAGGTTACGGCGGTCGCTGTCTCTCCGCGACCCAGCCGCCGACGAACAGCCCGATGATGAGGCAGACGCCCACCCACATCATGGTCTCGGTGGGGTGTGTCCAGAGCATCAGCGGCGATCCACCTCATCGGCCTGGAAGGTCGACTCGCCGCTCTTGAACACGTCGGAGATGTAGGGACGCGCGCGCTCCAGCGCCTCGGTCAGGTCTGGCTTGATCAGCATCACGCTGCACGCCAGGAACACGCCCATGAAGGTGCCGATCCCGAGCCCGATGCGGTTCCGCCGCGGCACCTCGTTCCGCACCAGTCCAGGCGCGATCACGTGCATCACCGACGACAGGATGCTCATCGCGATCCAGAGCAGGTTCAGGTCGCTGTTCGCGAACCACCACGGGTTGCCCGAGAGCCGGAACACGATCACGAACATGGCCTGGCAGAACGTGGCCATCCAACCGATCGTCACGCCGAAGATCAGGAAGTCGCCGAGCTCCGGCTTGTTGGTCCTGAGCGCCTCGACGAAGTCTGGCCAGTAGACGACCACGACGGTGGCCGAGCCTGCGGCCTGGAGGGTGCGCGCGAGAAGGATCACGTCGGCGTTGGGCAGGAACACGTCGAGGATCCCGACGACGGCAAAGATGATGATCGCCGCGAAGATCGCCTTGTCCTTGAGTCCTTCTTCGCCCTTGAAATCATACCTCACTGCCGTCGGTCTCCTCGATCTGGCGCTTGTCGTGCACTAGGCGCTTGACGGCTGCGTTGGCGGCAACGCGCATGTCGCTCACACGGCGGACTTGTTTCTCAGCCTCCCGCGAGACAGCGAGGCTGGAGATGGCGTGAAGCTGCTCGGCGCGGTCCAGACGCTTCGCCTCCGGAGGCTCCTGTCCGCAATGCTCGCACTGCGGGCAGACCCACTTGCGGATCCGATCCCTGATTGCCTCCCGGATCATCGAGCAGCTCCTGCAGGCTGCTGGGTCTGACCCTGCTTCAGATCGGCCAGCTTCTGATTGGTCTCCCGAAGCCCGGCCGCGGCCGTGAGGGCAGCCTCGGTGGTGACCTTCAGGATCTCGCCCTGACCGTCACGGACGTCCTTCATGTTCTCTGCGATGTCGGCGTTGGTCGCGCCCTGCCGCTCAAGCGCCGTGGCGACGCGCTCGGCCATCGCCTTGTTGTCCTCCAGGCGCTTCTCCATGCTGTCTCGCCACCAGCCCGTGACGGTCCTGAGGGCCAGCAGCAGGAGCACGACCGCTCCGAGAAGTCCGTAATCCTTGAGGAGGCCCGCGATTTCGATCCCGGTCACGGCTCAGCGCCCCGCGCAGGCCGAGCGCCAAGCAGCGTTCAGCGCCCGCAGCCGCAGCCGGGTCCGCGGGTCGTCCGTGCGCGCGTACTGCACGGGCAAGGTCATCACTTGGCAGAGCCGGGCGGCCTGGACCGCGGGTTGGGCGAGATCGCAGTGCAGGATCGCGAGCCCGAGGGCGAAGCCGATGCAGGTCACGTGTCGTCTCTGGCGGTGAGAGGAACGGTCTGCCCGGCGAGCGCATGGGTGCAGTCGCCGAGGAATTGGATCTGACCGGCGCGCACAAAGGAGTGGCAGACGCCGCAGCAGGCGGGATTGCCATCCTCGGGATCGTCGCAGCCGTACTGGCAATGCGGACCCGCGCCGCGTCCGCCGGCACCGGGCACATGATGACCCCAGGTCACCAGCACGGACGGCGTGAACGTCGGCCGCTCGTGATCGCCGTTGAACCCCCAGCACGGCTTGCTGCCATCAGGAACGACGCGCACGGCGTGCGGCTGATCGCAGCCCGGGCAGTGGAACAGCACCGACCCGTTGTCGGCCGTGCGTAGGACGCCGATGTGGGCCATCACTTCGCCTCCGGGAGGATGTCGCGGTCGTCGTCCGGCCCGTCTGCCGCAGCGTCGGCGGCGGCGCGCGCCCGGGCCTCCTGCGCCTCTGCGACCAGCGTGGAGGCGTTCGCCTGCTGCGCCGCGCCGAGGTCGCGCTGATCCTGATCGTGCCGCAGCCTGTCGACCTCCTTCACGATGGCGTCCGAGAACGTCCGCGCGAGGAGGCCGAGCAGCGTGCTCAGCAGGGCTGAGAGGCTGAACATCAGCCGTTGGCCGCAATCGGGTCCGTGGCCGTCGGCGTGGCGTTGGCCAGCGAGGCGTCGGGGGCCACCGGCAGCAGGGCGATGATGTGGTCGCGGATCGCTGCCTCACCGCCGGTCCACTTCACGAACCACGCGGGGGCGTGCTCCAAGACGTAGTTCAGCGCGTTGGCCAGTGACCTGACCGGCTGGCTTTGGACCGGGCTGATTGAGAGGATCAGCTAGGACCGAAGGAGTCGGAGATGCGGCGAGGTCAGAAGACGAGCGCGGAGCAGGTCGTGCTCAAGCTGCGCCAGATCGAGGTGCAGACGGCACAAGGCAAGAGCTTGGCGCTGGCGTGCAAGGAAGCGGAGATCTCCGAGCAGAGCTATTACCGCTGGCGCAAGGAGTACGGCGGCCTTCAAGTCGACCAGGCCAGGAAGATGAAGGACCTGGAGCGCGAGAACGCGCGGCTGCGGCGGCTGGTAGCTGACCTTTCTTTGGAAAAGCAGGTGCTGGCGGACGTCGCCTCGGGAAACTTGTAGCCCCCGAGCGACGCCGACAGGCAGTGGACGGGATCCGGGAGAAGTACGGCCTCTCGGAACGTCACGCCTGCCGGATCGTCGGTCAGCACCGCGGCACGCAACGCTACGTGCCGACCGTGCCGGCCGACGAGGATGGACTGACCCGAGCCATCGTTGCCTTGGCCTCCGAGTACGGACGCTAAGGCTATCGCCGCGTCACCGCGCTGCTGCAGGCAGCGGGGTGGCAGATGGGCAAGGATCGGGTTCAGCGCATCTGGCGTCGCGAGGGGCTGAAGGTCCCGCAGAAGCACCGGCCGCGCAGCCGGCTTTGGCTGAATGACGGCTCGTGCGTGCGGCTGCGCCCGCTCCACCGTAACCACGTCTGGAGCTTCGATTTCGTGCAGGCCCAGACGCACGACGGCCGAACCTTGCGTATCCTGACGCTGATCGACGAGCATAGCCGGGCCTGCCTGGCGCTGAAGGTGGCCCGACGCATCAACAGCGTCGGCGTGATCGAGGCGCT
Organism: Methylobacterium sp. 13MFTsu3.1M2; assembly: GCF_900112625.1. Taxonomy (NCBI): domain Bacteria; kingdom Pseudomonadati; phylum Pseudomonadota; class Alphaproteobacteria; order Hyphomicrobiales; family Methylobacteriaceae; genus Methylobacterium; species Methylobacterium sp. 13MFTsu3.1M2. The sequence continues at coordinate 7,393 of NZ_FOMM01000020.1, read as the reverse complement.
GGCCGACGCGATGTGCCTACACGGCATCCCGGAGCACATCCGGTGTGATAACGGCCCCGAGATGATCTCGAAGGCGCTGCGCAAGTGGGTCGCCAAAACTGGTTCACAGATCCAGTACATCGCACCCGGCTCGCCGTGGGAGAACGGGTACTGTGAGAGCTTCAATGGTAAGCTGCGCGACGAGTGCCTGAGGCAGGAGATCTTCTACTCCCTGAAAGAGGCGCAGATCGTGATCGGTCTATGGCAAACCACCTACAACCGCGTTCGACCGCATTCGTCGCTGGGCTATCGGCCGCCCGCGCCTGTCAGCTACCCGGATCTGGCCTTCCGGCTACCCATGGCAGCGGTCATGCAGTAGCCTCTCAATCAGCTCGGTCCAAAATACCGGTCAGGTCACCTGCACCTGTGGCGCCCGCTGAGCGGCGAGATCCCTCGCCCGCCGGGCTGGATGGTCGGGCCGAGCAGCACCGGGGCAGCCGGGAAGGTGGTCGCGTGATGCGCGTGCTCGTCTGCGGTAGCCGCAACCTCGAGAACCTCGACCTCGCTTGGAACTGGCTGGAGGACCATGCGCGGGACCTTTGCGCCGAGGCTCTCGGCCGGGACTCGAACGCCCGGATCACCCACGTCATCGAGGGCGGCGCGCGGGGCGCCGATGAGGCCGCGCGCTGCTGGGCGCGAGCGAGCGGCATCCCGATGCGCACCTTCGCGCCCGACTGGGATCGCTACAGCCGGCAGGCCGGACCGCTCCGGAACACGCAGATGCTCGCCGAGGGCCGGCCGGATGCCGTGATCGCGTTCCCGGGCGGCGCGGGGACGGCCGACATGGTGCGCAAGGCGCGCGCCGCCGGGCTGCCGGTGGTGGAGGCGCGGATATGAAGCCGCTCACCCCGCGCCAGGCCGAGGTACTGGCGACGATCCGCGAGGCGGGCGTGTGCCGGATCGCGGTGCGCTAGACACAGCGCCGGCCCGGCTCGCATGGCCGGTGGCGGATGACGCGGCCGCAGCTCAGCGACGAGCCGACCTCCTACCGAGCGGAGTGCGGCGGCGGCCGCCTTCCGATCCGGACCGTCGTGGCGCTGCTGTGCTGCGGCGAGCTCGTACCGCTGCGCCACGGCTGGAGCCTGTGCGTCCGGCTCCGAGTTCGGGATCGCAATCCGGCGACCGGGCGGGCGTTCGGGAAGCGGCTGGGCGTGGGGGGCGGCCGGTGATCGGCCTCACCCTACGGGTTCAATCCCGTGTCGAGCTTCCGCACCGCGCGGACTGGGCTTCCGGGCTCGACCTGCGATCGCGCTTCGATCCGGTGCGACATCCGGCCGACACCCATCAGAGACCGCAGTTTCGAGGTCACACCGATCAGCACCAGCAGACCTGCCACCAGCGCGAAGACGGTCAGCGTGTGCCAAATCGCGTCATCGTACTGGCGCCCGGCGTGGACGATGAGCCAACCCACGCCGACGAACGCGGCAGCCGAGATCAGCGGGATCATCGGATCGGACATCGCGCGGTCAACGATCATGCCGTCGGCCGAGTTCAGCGGATCCTTGCCGCGCCAATACCTTCGGGCGGTGAGAGAGCGCGGTGATGACAAACCCTCACCCCGCGCTCAATCCGAGAATGAGCTGCTGCGCGATAAGCATCAGACCGGCCAGCGCCCCACCGACCACGAGCACATCGGCGAAGCCGCGTTCCGGCGCAGGCCAGGTCCGAGCGACAGCACGGCGCGGTGCGCTTGGGGAACGAAGCTGCACGACGTTGTCCGACCGATCCATGACCGCCTCCAGCATCATTGCTGACTCGTATCTGGATCGGGTGGTGATCGCTCGGCATGCGCCAGCGCACATCCTCGACTACCTCTACGACGAAGACGACTCCGGCGTGCTGGCGCTGGCCGCGTGCAGGTGCGCGGTGGTGGGGCGGTTCGTGCCCGAGGCGGAGAACCGCCCACCCATTCTGAAGCGGGGCTCAGGCCTCTTGCGCTTCGCGAAGCACGCTTTGAACGCGACCAGCAGCCAAGGCGAGCGCACCCTCCTGCGTGGAACCGGCTGGGCAATCCTGCCCAACAGAAGAGCCGAGCCGGTACACAATCCGGTGCTCTACAGCCCGCAGCAATTCGTTGGCGGGCTCCTTTTCGATACTGCGCAACGTCCGCGCGAGATCGAGATAGGCACTGCGCATAAGGCCAAAGGCCAGGCGTGTCGCGGCTTCATCCGCGATCGGTGTCATATCAGTCATGGCGTGTTCCCTACAAAACACGCTCCCCAGAACGCGGAGTCTATATGTCAGCCGATTAGGATTGTAAATACAGCATTCGACAAGTCTCCGCGGATCGCTTCTCAGCCGCTGTGCGGCTGGAGATTTAACATAGGACAATCATCAAGAGGCTTGGTGGCCAAGCCTATCTTGGGCGGCAAGAACGAGGCAGCGCTGCACTGCACTCAGGCAGGCGGTGAAGAGGTGGCGGCATGAACGCGCCTGACCTCTTCAGCTTCGAGCCGATCGTCCGGACCTTCCCCGTGGTCGAGGTCGATGGCATCCGCGCGATCGTCGAGCGCGACCGCTGGTGCTGTTTCTACGCTGTCGACGCCGGCATGCCGTTCCTGAGCGAGACCGGCTTCCGGTCGGCCGGGAACGACCGGCCTGGGCCGGCCGAGGACATCCTCGCCGCTGTCATTGCGGAGCAGCGGAAGGACAAGAAGGAGCCGTTCCCGATACCGGCCACCGTATACCGCCAGCCCTTTGCGGGCGAGGACTGGCCGCAGCCGGCGCAGAGGGCGATGATCGCCCTTCGGCAGCTCGCCGAGTCCCCGCTCAACATCGACCTGATCCTGGCCGTCTATGCGCACAACCAGGTCGGCACGGCCTGGGGGACCGGCGATCCGGCGAAGCTCGTCGACATCACGCAGCAAATCCTGGGCGATGGCTTCCAGGCCGAGAGCAGCCCGGACGGCGAGGACTTCGCGATGATCGCGCCCAGCGGCCTGCGTCTGCCGGGGAGGGGCTTCTTCCCGGCCGTCCACAACCTGCGTTGCCACGTGGCGCGCATCACCAGGGAGGCGACCCGGGCGACCATGCCCGCGCTCTTCCCCGCCCGGAAGCGGTCGAACCGCCCGGCTCCGGCTCCCCTTCTCACGCCCACGGAGTAGCAGCATGGCCGAGTCCAGCACCATCACGCGCGAACGTGGACCTCTAGGCCACCAGTTCGATCTTCGTGCCTTGAACGGTGACGTACTTCAAGGAGCTTTGCCTCAAGCAGCGGAGCTTTACGCCCCCATTCGGCTCCTGATGACTGCTCAGCACTATCAGAGCTTCGCTGTCGCCAGTCAGGCGCACGCGGCTGCCGATCTGCACGCGCCACAGATCCCTTGCGTTGATCATCGCGCCGTCGCTCCATCCCCTTCCGCACAGTGTCGTTGCACTGTGCAGACAAGTTTTATCAGTTTTGGCAGAATGGCAATAATCCATTCTGGTGACTTATGGCCCCATGGTTTACGCGAAAATTGGGCAACTCAGAGTAGAATATCGGGCGATATCAGTAGCGGCGCCCAGACATATGCATCTACTTTAAAGTTGATTCTGGAACCGCCAGCGCCTCTTCGCATTCGCGAGATTGGATTGGCGGTGGCTCATGGCTGATTGTCCCATCCTGTTTAGCGCGCCAATGGTGCAGGCCCTGCTCCGAGAGGCGCGCCAGCCCGGCACCGGCAAGACGCAGACGCGCCGGATTCTGAAGCCGGAGCCGGCCACGTCGAGACCGCGCGAGGGCTCGACCCTCATCCACGAGGGCGTGGACGGCAGCGACTTCCATCGGAAAGTCGTGGCGCACTTCCGACCGCGCTTCGCCGTCGGCGACCGGCTGTGGGTGAGGGAGACGTGGCAGACCGGCTCGGGCGGCCTCGGCCCGCAGATCGCCTACCGGGCGACCGGCGACTGCCACGACATCGAAGCATGGGACGGCGAGGACGAAGGCGCCGGGCCGTCGTTCAATTATGAGCGCTGCCCGGGCGCGAAGTGGCACACGTGGCTCCCGGATCTCCTGAGCGGCGCCGAGGGCATCTGGCGGCCATCGCTCTTCATGCCGCGCTGGGCGAGTCGCCTCACTCTTCTCCTGTCGGAGGTGCGGGTCGAGCGCCTCCACGACATTAGTGAGGCGGACGCGGAAGCCGAGGGCTGCGAATTTGAGCTCTGGGACCAGACCCTCGCGGTGCGGGACTACAGCAAGCCGGATGGCTGGTTTCAGGCGTGGTCGGAGGACGCCGGCGGGACCTACGTCGAGGCAGATCGGATCTGGCGCGCCTCGTTCCGCTCGCTCTGGGAGAGCATCAACGGGCCCGAGTCCTGGCAAGCCAATCCATGGGTGGTCGTAGTCGGGTTCTCCGTCCACGCCCGCAACATCGACCAACTCGCGCCGATCGCCGAGGCAGCAGAATGACCGTGGCGTATCACCAAGCCTGCTGCCCAGCCGTTCGAAGCAGTCTCGGGTCCCGGCCTCAATCAGGCCGCGCGCGCATCCTGCGACACCTGCAGATCGAGCCAAAGATCGAGACCGAGCGGACCCTGCTTGCGCAGCGCAACCCGGCCGCGCCGAACCTGGCCGTCACGAACGAAGGTCAGGTTCTCCAGAATACCACCGGCGGTGATGACGCGGACGTGGGCAGTGGCCTCGGTGGACGAGAGCACCGTGCACGGCACGTCAAAGCTGCCGAGGCGGATGGTAGCCGTCGGATGCGTGGACGCGTGGACGAAGTGCTTGTTGGCCATGCTGCGTATGTCCTCCGTGCGAGAGGTATCAGCGTAGGGCCTCGATGCTTACCCGTCTGTTGCAGCGCAGCAACAACGGCAGCGGGTGCGGTGGCGAGATCATGATCGCCCGCATCCACTCAACCTGTCGAACCGCGGGACGCCTCAGCGCGTGCGGTGCGGGAGACCGCGAGCGCAGCCGGCAGCGCCGGGCGCCCAAGATGATGGTCGATTTGAATCCGGCGTGAGACGCCTGGCTGAATGACAAGGGAGTGGACAATGGCAAGTGAGGTGAAGCGGCGCCGTGGCATGGTTCTCATGCCGTTGGCCTACCGTGTTGAAGATGCTGCGGCGGCGATCGGCATCAGTCGCTCGACCCTCTTCGAGTACATCAAGCACGGACGGATTCCGTCGCGGAAGATCGGCAACAGCACCGTCATCCGTCACTGCGATCTAGAAGCCTTCCTCGACGGGACGCCGTTCTCGGCCGCAACGAAGGAAGCCCAGAGTTCCATAAGCTGACGGCGCTTCTCAAGAGCGTCACCGCGTCGGTAAGCGAGCTCGACCTCGTTACCGACCATGTGGGCGAGGGCGGCCTCCATCACCTCGCGCGGGAAATCCGTCTCATCACCGGCCCAGTCACGGAAGCTGGACCGGAATCCGTGGGTCGTGATGCCCTCGACGCCAACTCGAAGGTTTAGCCTCTTGAACGCCATGTCGGAGAGCATGTCGCCTCGACTGTTTGCGAAAACGAAATCGTTGCGGTCGATCACGGCTAGGCGGGGGGCGAGTAGGTCGAGCGCCGCGCGCGACAACGGAACCCGGTGCTGCCGGCCAGCCTTCATGCGCTCCGCCGGCACCGACCATAAACCCGAATCCAGATCGACCTCGCTCGCCCGCATGCCGCGGACCTCGCCGGAGCGAGCGGCCGTCAGGATGATGAACTCCAGGGCCCGAGCGGAAGCGGCCACGCGGGTGCGCAGGGCTGCAACAAACGCAGGAACCTCAGCGTAGGGCAGGGCAGGGTGGTGGCGGCGGGACAGCTTGCCGGGCTTCGGTAGCGTGTGCTCCAGGTGCCCGCGCCAGCGCGCCGGATTCTCGCCCTGCCGGTGACCCTCGACCTTCGCTGCATCGAGGATGCGCTCTATCCTGCCACGAAGCCGGCTCGCTGTCTCAGGCTTCTCGCGCCAGATCGGACGCAGCACAGCCAGAACGTCAGAAGTGCTGACCTCGGAGACCGGCTTCTCCCGGAGCGCTGCGGCATAGTTCATCAAACTGGTGCGCCATTGCTGGCGGTGTTTGGCGTTGCGCCAACCGCCGTCACGCTCGCCCATGAAGGCTTCGGCCACTTCGGCGAAGGTCGGCACACTAGGTATGGGTGCCGGATCGGGGGAGGGCGCTTCAGCCTGTCGAGCCTCAACAGGGTCCTCCCCTTCGGCCACCATCGTCCGGGCGCGATTTGCCAATTCGCGGGCTTTCGCCAGAGAGATGGTGCGTAGCGACCCAAGTCCCATTTCGCGGCGTCGCCCGGCCAGGCGATAGAGAAAGACCCAGCGCTTTCCGCCGTTTTGGTCGATGACGAGGTAAAGCCCATCTCCGTCGGCGTGGCGGCCCGGCTCCGCGAGCGTCTGAACCGTCCGCGCCGACATTCGGTTGATCGCTCGCGCCATCTACCCCACCATTTACCCCACCAACCCCACCAAGATCGGAACAGATCACGCCGAACCGGCTTGGACCTTTGTTCCTATACCATCCGCCAAGGCCCTGACAAAGAAAGGTTTTTTCCAGACGCTATTGGACCTATGTGGACCGGCCAGGATGGGGGTTCAGTTGACGCTCCCTCCGCCAGCGCGATTGCCACCAGCGCGTTTTGCGCAGAAACCTTGAGCACATCGCCGAAGCAGATCGTTCGTCCGACCAGCGCAGAGACCTCGTGTGGACCTCGGCCATTTCGACGCATGAATTGGCCTCGCCGAGTTCAGATATTGCGGGCGCCAGTCGGCAGCACAACTACGCGCGCTGACACAGCGGAGATACGGCGGTAACCATTCGGGCGCATGGCTCTCGCAGGAAGCCGCGGAGCCGTCATGATCAGCCACCGACCGACGATGCCCCGCCCGCCGACAGCGTCGCCCCGCATCGTGGAGACGACGATCCTCGCCGCGCGGATCGCCGCACTCGTGGCCTGGGATGCCGGCGCGGCGATGACCCGGGCCGCCGCGGCGCCGGAGTCCCATCCGCCGGTGATCCGGATGCCGCTCGCCGCCTAGGGCGTCTCTGCAAAGGGTTCACAGGCCGCGGGATCGGCGCCATGTGAGCCTAATGCGACGCTTTGAACTGACTGACGCGAAGTGGGAGCAGATCGCCCCGCTGCTGCCTCCGCAGAAGCCGCGCACGGGCCGGCCCGCCGAGGATCACCGCCAAGTGCTCAACGGCATGCTCTGGATCCTTCGTACCGGTGCTCCCTGGGAGGACCTGCCGGCCCGTTACGGGGTGGTCGGAACCGTGTCGAGCCGGTTCTACCGCTGGCGCAAGGCCGGCGTGTTCGACCGGGTGCTGCAGCGCCTGCAGGCGCAGGCGGACGCCCGCGGCGCCCTGGACTGGGATCTGCACTTCGTGGACGCCACGGTGGTGCGCGCCCACCAGCACGCCGCCG
>NZ_FOMM01000033.1:0-67519 GCF_900112625.1 Methylobacterium sp. 13MFTsu3.1M2 | reverse complement strand
GCCGGTCTGGTGGCCTGAGCGGCGTGCCCAGAACCCGATCCCATCTCGAACTCGGCCGTTAAACACGCCAGCGCCTATGGTACTGTGTCTCAAGACACGGGAGAGTCGGTCGCCGCCAGACCTGCCCATCGCAAGACACACACCTTCCCTCACCACGAACACCGATCCGGCCCCGGACACCGCCCGCGCTCACCAGAGCCGGTGCACCCGGACCAGCCGCACACACTTGGCGCGGGGTGGAGCAGCCCGGTAGCTCGTCAGGCTCATAACCTGAAGGTCACAGGTTCAAATCCTGTCCCCGCAACCAAATCCGACACACAGAACCCGCCGCGCTTAACAGCGCGGCGGGTTCTGCGTTTGTCCGGCCACGGACGGAGCCCGAACGCCCGAGCGAGTTCGCGATCAGGTTGCGCCACTGGCGCACCGTCGGTCCGCTTCCAGACCCTCCGTCGCTCACCGCCGAGGTGCGGTCGCCACAAAGCGTCGTTGAGGTTGTCCTATCGGCTTTGAGGTATCGGCCAGCGACGCTCTGCGAATGCACAATCGATGGGCAGAAACGGCCTCGTAAGCTCTATAGCCGGCACCGCATCGCACCTTCGGCTGTAGAGTGCAGGCCGCGTCAGGTCGCAGGGATAAATCGGCAATATCGATTGCGCACAAGCGAGACCCTGATAGGCATTACTCCTTGAGGTTGAGCGATCAAGATCGCTCTTATTACGCTATTTGGGACCGTATACCCCAGTTCCGAATTTAAGACTTGACGCTTCTTGCGAATGCGATTGTATCAGGCGTCCGAATCGCGACGCAGTGCTTGCGTTCTGGCGAGTTTCGTCATCACGAGAAGGCAACGCACGAGACATGGCCCAGTCGAACGGCGGCTCTCTCCGCCTCGTCACGCTCGCCTCCGAGATCGTCTCGGCCTATGTGAGCCACAATCACGTGCAGAGCGCGGATCTGCCCGGCCTCCTCAACGAGGTGCACGCGGCGATTCGGGGGGTCTGCGACGCCGGCCAGAGCCCGCCGATCGCCAAGGCGACCGCGCAGGAGATCCGGCGCTCGATCAATCCGGACTTCCTGATCTCGTTCGAGGACGGGAAGCCCTACAAGACGCTGCGCCGGCACCTCACCCTGCGCGGCCTGACGCCGGAGGCCTACCGCGCCAAGTGGGGCCTCGCCTCGGACTACCCGATGACGGCCCAGAGCTATTCCGAGCAGCGCTCGCAGCTCGCCCGCTCCCTGGGCCTCGGGCAGCCGCGCGCCGCGGCGCCGGAACCCGAAGCCGAGCCCGCGCCGCAGCCCGCCGGGAAGCGGCGGGCGCGCAGCAAGGAAGCCGTCTGACGGCGACACGCCCCGCCTGCGGCGAAGGTGTCGTCGACCTGCCGCAATCGGCCTCGATAGCGTGGGGCCGCACGGTGCGCCTGCCTTGTCTCGGCCTGGACGGCGCGCCCGCCCAGACGCCGGAGCCCTGCATGCTGACCCGCCTCACCCTGCCCGCCCTCGTCGCAGCCCTGCTGGCCGCCAGCCCGGCCGCGGCGCAGATGGCGCGGACGGAGACCCGGGAGCCCGCGAAGGACGGCACCGCGAAGGTCGTGCCGCTGAGCAAGGCCGACGTGCAGCTCTCCTTCGCCCCCGTGGTGAAGCGGGCCGCGCCCTCGGTGGTGAACGTCTACGCCTCCCACGTGGACAAGCGCTCCAGCGCGCGCACCAGCGCCATGGAGGAGTTCATGCGCCGCTTCTTCGGCGAGCCGGAGGGCGGCCGCGGCCCCCGGGGTGACCGGGCGCAGCGCTCCCTGGGCTCGGGCGTGCTGGTCGATGCCGACGGGCTCGTGATCACCAATAACCACGTCATCGACAACATGAACGAGGTGCGGATCGCCCTGGCGGATCGCCGCGAGTTCGAGGCCACGATCGTGATGCGCGACACCCGCACCGACCTCGCGGTGCTCAAGATCAAGGAGCCGCCGAAGGGCCTCGTGCCGATGCCGTTCGGCGATGCCGACGCCCTGGAGGTCGGCGACTTCGTGATGGCGATCGGCAACCCGTTCGGCGTCGGCCAGACGGTGACGCAGGGCATCGTCTCGGCGCTGGCGCGCACGCAGGTCGGCTCGGCGGACTATCAGTACTTCATCCAGACCGACGCGGCGATCAACCCGGGCAATTCCGGCGGCGCGCTGGTCGATCTGCGCGGCCAACTCGTCGGCATCAACACCGCGATCTACTCGCAATCCGGCGGGAGCCACGGCATCGGCTTCGCGATCCCGGTGGGCATGGTCAAGGCGGTGGTCGACGCCGCCCGGGACGGGGCGAACGTCGTGCGCCGGCCCTGGCTCGGGGCGCGCATCCAGAGCGTGACGCCCGACATCGCCGACAGCATGGGCCTCGACCACCCGACCGGCGTGCTGGTGGCGAGCCTCCAGCCCAAGAGCCCGGCCGAGGAGGCGGGCCTGAAGCGCGGCGACCTGATCCTCACGGTCGACGGCCAGGAGGTCGCCGATCCGGAGGCCTTCGGCTACCGCTTCGCCCTGAAGGGCGTGCAGGGCCACGCCCGGTTCGGGATCCTGCGCGGCACGACCCGTCAGACGGTCCCGGTCAAGCTCGCCCCGGCGCCCGAGACGCGTCCCCGGGACGCGCTCAAGGTGAAGACCCGCTCGCCCTTCCTCGGCGCGACCCTCGTCAACACCTCGCCGGCGGTGGCCGAGGAGATGCAGGTGGACTTCCCGGCCGAGGGCGTGGCCGTGCAGGCGGTGGACGAGAACTCCATCGCGGCCCGGGTCGGGCTGCAGAAGGGCGACGTGATCGTGGCGGTCAACGGCGTGCCGATGGCGACCACGAAGGATCTCGACCGGGTCACCCGCAACAGCCTCAATTCCTGGGAGGTCGCGATCAACCGCAACGGCGAGATCCTGACCTCGGTGTTCGGCGGCTGATCCCGTCGCGGGGCGCCAGGTCCGTGGCCGTGGGCAAGCCCCGGCTCCCGGCTTGCGCCCCCGGCCGCGCCCGGTGTTGATGCGCGGATGTCCGACCTGTTCGCCTCCGCGGAGACACCCGCCGCGCCGGATCCCGGCCGCCCCCCCGGCGCCGAGGCCGCCCGCCCGCTGGCGGACCGGCTGCGCCCGCAGACCCTCGCCGAGGTCGTCGGCCAGGAACACCTGACCGGGGAGGGCGGGGCGCTCACGCGCCTGCTGCGGGGACGGACGCTCGGCTCGCTGATCTTCTGGGGGCCGCCCGGCACCGGCAAGACCACGGTGGCGCGGCTGCTCGCCCAGGGCACCGACCTGCATTTCGAGCAGATCTCGGCGATCTTCTCCGGCGTGCCCGACCTGCGGAAGGTGTTCGAGGCGGCGCGCAAGCGGCGGGCGACCGGGCAGGGGACCCTGCTGTTCGTCGACGAGATCCACCGGTTCAACCGGGCCCAGCTCGACGCCTTCCTGCCGGTGATGGAGGACGGGACCGTCACGCTGGTGGGCGCGACGACGGAGAACCCGTCCTTCGAGCTGAACGCCGCGCTCCTGTCCCGCGCCCGGGTGCTGCTGTTCCGGGCCCTCGATCCGGGCGCCGTCGCGCGGCTGCTGGTCCGGGCCGAGGCGCTGACGGGCCAAGCCCTGCCGCTTACCGAGGAGGCGCGCGGCGTTTTGGTCCGCATGGCCGACGGCGACGGCCGCGCGGCCCTGACCCTGGCGGAAGAGGTCTGGCGCTCGGCCCGCCCCGGCGAGACCCTCGACGCCGAGGCGCTGCAAGCGATCGTGCAGCGGCGCGCGCCCATCTACGACAAGGCGCAGGAGGGCCACTACAACCTGATCTCGGCGCTCCACAAGACCGTGCGCGGCTCGGATCCGGACGCGGCGCTCTACTATCTCTGCCGGATGCTCGATGCCGGGGAGGACCGACTGTTCATCGCCCGCCGGCTCGTGCGCATGGCGGTGGAGGATATCGGGCTCGCCGACCCGCAGGCGCTGGTGGTGGCCAACGCCGCCAAGGACGCGTTCGACTTCCTCGGCAGCCCCGAGGGCGAGCTGGCCCTCGCCCAGGCGGCGATCTACCTCGCCTGCGCGCCGAAATCGAACGCCGTCTACGAGGCCTACAAGGCCGCGACGCGGCTGGCCAAGGAGGCGGGCTCCCTGCCGCCGCCGCGGACCATCCTCAACGCGCCGACCAAGCTGATGAAGCGGATCGGCTACGGCGAGGGCTACCGCTACGACCACGACGAGCCCGACGCCTTCTCGGGCCAGGATTACTGGCCCGACGCGCTCGGGCGCCAGCACCTCTACCAGCCGACCGAGCGGGGCTACGAGACCCGGCTCGCCGAGCGCCTCGACCGGTGGGAGGCGCTGCGCAAGGCGCGGCGCGGGGAGGGGTAGGGGGCCCTCACAGATCGAGCGGCGCGTTGTCGATCACCTCCTTCATCACGAAGAAGGTCCGGGTCTGGCGCACCCCCGGCAGGCCGATCAGCGTGGCGCTGTGGAGGCGATTGAAGTCGGCCATGTCGGAGACCCGGATCTTCAGCATGTAGTCGAAGTCTCCAGCCACGAGGTGGCAGTCGAGGAGCGCGGGGATCGCCCGCACGGCGGCCTCGAACTCCGAGAAACTCTCGGGCGTCGAGCGGTCGAGCACGACGCCGACGAAGACCAGGGTGCCGCGCCCGACCCGCATCGGATCGATCAGCGCCCGGACCGCCCGCACGAACCCGTCCGCGAACAGGCGCTGGATCCGGCGATGGCAGGTGGCCGCACTGGTGCCGACCCGCTCGGCGATCTCGGCATTCGCCATGCGCCCGTCCGTCTGGAGGAGGCGGAGGATCTTCTGGTCGATCCGATCGAGCCCTGCGGACATGGATGATTCTTTCGGACGCGGCGCGAAATCCGGAATACTCCGTAGCCAGCCTGGTCAGCAGCGCAAGTCAAGCTCTGTTCATGCTCGAAGATCGAGAGCACCTTTCATCCCGGATCGGGTAGATTCTCCCCGCGCCTCGAAGACGGAGCCGGGCCTCGCGCCGGGCCGTCGCCGAGGCCTCGCTTCGACGCGCCCGGGCGGACCGAGACCGCTGCTGCCCCCGGCCGCGCCCCGAGACCCGGAGAGACCCGATGCTGGACAAGTTCGAGCGCTATCCCCTGACCTTCGGCCCGACGCCGATCGAGCCGCTCAAGCGCCTGACCGCGCATCTCGGCGGGGACGTCGAGCTCTACGCCAAGCGCGAGGATTGCAATTCGGGCCTCGCCTACGGCGGCAACAAGCTGCGCAAGCTCGAGTACATCGTGCCGGACGCGATCAAGAGCGGCGCCGACACGCTGGTGTCGATCGGTGGCGTGCAGTCGAACCACACCCGCATGGTCGCGGCGGTCGCCGCCAAGATCGGGATGAAGTGCCGGCTGATCCAGGAGGCCTGGGTGCCCCACGAGGACGCCGTCTACGACCGGGTCGGCAACATCCTCCTGTCGCGGATCATGGGCGCGCAGACGCAGCTCGTGGATGACGGGTTCGACATCGGCATCCGCGATTCGTGGAAGCGGGCCCTCGCCGAGGTCGAGGCCGAGGGCGGCAAGCCCTACGCGATCCCGGCCGGCGCCTCGGTGCACAAGTACGGCGGGCTCGGCTATGTCGGCTTCGCCGAGGAGGTGCGCAGGCAGGAGGCCGAGATGGGCCTGCGCTTCGACTACGTGGTGGTCTGCACGGTGACCGGATCGACCCATGCCGGCATGCTGGTGGGCTTCTCGGCCGACGGGCGCGCCCGCAACGTCATCGGCATCGACGCCTCCTGCACCCCGGCCCAGACCAAGGCCCAGGTCCTCGACATCGCCCAGAACACCGCCGCCCTGGTCGGCGCGGGCGACATCGTGGCCGACGACGTGGTTCTCAACGAGGATTACGCCTACCCGGTCTACGGCGTGCCCTCCAAGGAGACCGTGGAGGCGATCCGCCTCTCGGCCCGGCTCGAGGGGATGATCACCGACCCGGTCTACGAGGGGAAGTCGATGCAGGGCATGATCGACCTCGTGAAGAAGGGCTTCTTCCCGAAGGGCTCGAAGGTGCTCTACGCCCATCTCGGCGGCGCGCCGGCGCTGAACGGCTACAGCTACACGTTCCGCAACGGCTGAGGCCTTCGGCGGCGCCGTCCTTGCGAGCGGAGCGAAGCAATCCAGCAGCGCCACGCTTCCTGACGTGGCGCGACCCTGGGTCACTTCGCTGCGCTCGTGATGACGGAGAGGGGCACCTCAACCGAACCGTTCCAGCGAAACCGAGTGAGGCGGATCGGCCCGATCCCTCACCGCCCTTCGCCCCTCTCATCCTGCGGTGCTGTGCAGCGGGCTCGGAGGGGCTCGGAGGGGCTCCGGAAGTCTCGCGAGCCCTCGGAGGCTCCTTCGCGGCGGCTTCGCCGCCCCTCGGGATGCGGTGATCGGACGGGTCCAGCGACTCCAGCGCATGGTCCCCTATATGACGGCGCGGGACCCGCACCGGAGAGGGCAGGGATGATCGCACCGGCACGCGCGCTGCTTCTCACGGCCCTGCTCGCCCTGGGCGCGCCCGCTGCGCGCTCCGCCTCGGGACCGGCCGTCGAGGCCGAGAACGGGATGGTGGTCTCGTCCCAGCGCCTCGCCTCGCAGGTGGGCGCCGACATCCTGAGGGCCGGCGGCAACGCCGTCGACGCCGCGGTGGCGGTCGCCTACGCCGAGGCGGTGGTGAACCCCTGCTGCGGCAACATCGGCGGCGGCGGCTTCCTGGTGCTCCACAGCGCCGACGGGCGCAGCCGCTTCATCAATTTCCGCGAGACCGCCCCGGCGGCCGCCACCCGGGACATGTATCTCGACGCTGCCGGCAACGTCGTGAAGGGCGCGAGCCTGCGCGGCTGGAAGGCGGCCGGCGTGCCCGGGACGGTGCTCGGCCTCAACACCGCCCTTGCCGCGTACGGGACCCTGCCGCTGGCGCGGGTGATGGCGCCGGCGATCGCGCTCGCCCGGGACGGGTTCGTGCTGACCCGGGGCGACACCGACATCCTCGAATCCGGCACGAAGCTGTTCGCGGGCCAAGCGAACGTCGCCCGGATCTTCCTGCGCCCGGACGGCAGCCCCTGGCGGCCCGGGGACCGGCTGGTCCAGTCCGACCTCGCCCGCACCCTCCAGGCCATCGCCGACCACGGCGCGGACGCGTTCTACAAGGGCGCGATCCCGGAGGCCGTGGAGGCGGCCTCCCGGGCGGGCGGCGGCCTGCTGACGGCCTCCGACTTCGCCGCCTACACGGTGACGCAGTCCGAGCCGCTCACCTGCCGCTACCGGGGCGCCATGATCCTGTCGGCGCCCCCGCCCTCGTCCGGCGGCACCACGCTCTGCGAGATCCTCAGCATCCTCGACGGTTACGACCTGCGGGCGGCGGGGTTCAACTCGGCCCGGACCGTGCACCTGATGGTCGAGGCGATGCGGCGCGCCTACGCGGACCGCAACCTGCTGCTCGGCGACCCGGCCTTCGTGGAGAACCCGGTCGACCGGCTGCTGTCGCAGGCCTACGCGGAGACGCTCCGGGCCTCGATCCGCCCGGACCGGGCGACCCCGTCGGCGGAGATCCGTCCGGATCCCGGCCCGGAGCCGCGGGAGCGGCCCGAGACCACCCACATCTCGGTGATGGACAAGGCCGGCAACGCGGTCGCGCTGACCTACACGATCAACGGCTATTTCGGCGCCGGGGTGATCGCCGGCGACACGGGGTTCTTCCTCAACGACGAGATGGACGACTTCACCGTCAAGACCGGGGTGCCGAACCTGTTCGGCCTCGTGCAGGGGACCAGGAACGCGATCCAGCCGGGCAAGCGCCCGCTCTCGTCCATGGCGCCCACGATCGTGCTGCGCGACGGCAAGGTCGCGCTGGTGGCGGGCTCGCCGGGGGGCTCGCGGATCATCACGATCAACGCGCAGACGCTGATCAACGTGCTCGATTTCGGCATGGAGCCGCAGGAGGCGGTGGACGCCCCGCGCATCCATCACCAGTGGCTGCCCGACACGGTCTACGCCGAGCCCTTCGCGCTCTCGGCGGACACCCAGGCCATCCTCAGGGGCATGGGCCACACGATCGTCGAGCAGAGGCCCTGGGGGGCGCAGGAGCTCATCGCGGTCCGGGCCGCGGCGCCCGTGCCTCCGGAGGCCGCGTCGTCGGGCAACGACGCCTCGCGCACGGAGCGGATGCGGCCGGGCCTGCTCTACGGCGCCAACGACAATCGCCGGCCGGCCGGCGCGGCGGTTGGGGAGTAGGCGAGGTTTCCGGACGCTGCGCGGCACCGCGCGGGCTCGGGTCCCGGATCAGCCTCCGCGGCGTCCCGGGCGTCGGGGGCAGGGAGGCGCACGGCCCGCCGCGGCGTCGAACGCGGGCGCCGCTCAGCCCTCTTCCGCCTCCCGCGCCACGGCGCGGAACCCGATGTCGCGCCGGCAGAAACCCTCCGGCCAGTCGATCCGGGCCACCGCCGCGTAGGCGCGGGCCTTGGCGTCCGTGACGCTGTCGCCGAGGGCCGTCACCGCCAGGACCCGGCCGCCATCGGCCAGCAGCTGCCCGTCCTCGGCGCGGGTGCCGGCCTGGAACACGTGGACCCCGTCGCCCTCGGCGGCGTCGACGCCCCGGATCACCGAGCCCCGGACCACGGCGCCCGGATAGCCGGCCGCCGCCATCACCACGGTGAGGGCCGCCCGGTGCGGATCGAATTCCAGGCTCACGCCGGAGAGGTCGCCCTCGCAGGCCGAGAGCAGGGCCGGCACGAGGTCGGAGGCGAGGCGCGGCATCAGCACCTGCGCCTCGGGGTCGCCGAAGCGGGTGTTGTACTCGATCAGCTTGGGGCCGTCGGCGGTGAGCATCAGGCCGGCGTACAGGATGCCGGTGAACGGGCAGCCGCGGGCCCGCATGCCGGCAAGCGTCGGCGCGATGATCTCGGCCATGACCCGGGCCTCGATCTCCGGGGTGACCACCCGGGCCGGGGAATAGGCGCCCATGCCGCCGGTATTGGGCCCCCGGTCCCCGTCGAAGACCCGCTTATGGTCCTGGGCGGTGCCGAGGGAGATCGCCCGCGTGCCGTCGCACAGGGCGAAGAAACTCGCCTCCTCGCCGAACAGGCACTCCTCGACCACGACCTCGGCGCCGGGCTCGGCGAAGAGGCCGGTCAGCGCGTCCTCGGCCTGGTCGACCGTCTCGGCAACGGTGACGCCCTTGCCGGCGGCGAGGCCGTCGGCCTTCACGACGATCGGGGCGCCCTGCTGGCGGACATAGGCCAGCGCCGGCTCCAGGTCGGAGAAGCGCGCGAAGGCGGCGGTCGGGATGTTGCAGGCGGCGCAGAGATCCTTGGTGAAACCCTTCGAGCCCTCGAGCCGGGCGGCGTCGCGGGTCGGCCCGAAGGCGCGGATCCCGGCGGCCTTCAGGTCGTCCACCAGGCCGGCGACGAGGGGCGCCTCGGGCCCGACCACCACGAGGCCGATCGCCTCCGCCGCGCAGAAGGCGGCGACGGCCGCGTGGTCCGTGACCTTGAGGTCCGGCCGGTTGGTCCCGTGGCGGGCCGTGCCGGGATTGCCCGGCGCCGTGAACAGGCGGGTGCAGAGCGGGCTCTGGGCCAGTCGCCAGGCCAGGGCGTGCTCGCGGCCGCCGGAGCCGATCAGCAGGATATTCATGCGCACGCCACCATGGGCCCAGCTTCTGGGGGAAGCGTGCCCGCGGGAAAAGGTTTTTTTCGGGCTTTCCCCGCTCTGCGCGGATATCCCGGCGGCGCGGAGGCCGATGTCAGCAGCCGGTGCAGACGCTCGTGTTGAGGCCGCCGCCCCGCCGCACGATCCCGTTGCGACCGATATGGCGGCCCCGGTACACATCCCCGCGGACGCCCCGATAGGGCAGGTAGGGCCCGAAGGAATCGGCCTGGACGTTGCGCTGGAACGTCTGGTTCAGCGTGTTGAAGTCCGAGACCCGCTGCTGGTTGAGCGACCGGATCTGGCCCTGCAGGGCGAATGAGGCGTTGGCGGCATTCGGGTCGTTCTGCTGCACCTGCGCCGAGGCGGAGCCCGCCGGGAGGGCGAGCGCCAGGGCGAGGAGCGCGCGGGACGCGGCACGCATGGGTCCCTCCGTGCGAGAGTCGAGCGGGTTTCGGAAACGCTTGTGCGAGTCGACGCGCCAGGATCGGTCCGGGTTCCCGGGCGCGTCAACCCGGCACAACGGGGGACTTCGTCTCCGGCAGGGCCTCAAGGCGCTCGGGATCCAGCCCGGTATGGGCCTGAACCAGGGGGTGCGGGGTCAGGGCCAGCCACTGCGTCAGGGAGATGTCGGCGTAGCGCGGGCTCTTGAACATCTCCAGGAATGTCAGGGTCGTGTCGCCGGTATTCTCGATGTAGTGCCCCATGGCGAAGGGCACGTAGCCGACGTCGCCGGCCCGGTAGTCGAAGGTGCGGGCCTTCGATTCCGAGCCGAACACCGTCATCCGGCCCTGGCCGGAGAGGTAGTACTGCCACTCGTCGCTGTTCGGGTGCCAGTGCAGCTCGCGCAGCCCCCCGGGCTCGACCTCGACCAGGGCCGCCGCGATCGTCACGGAAGCCGGGAACACCGTGGAATCGGTGATGCGCACGCTGCCGCCCCGGGTGCGGACCGGCTCCTGTGCCAGCATGCGGTGGCTGAAGGTCTTCGGCACCGGCCCGGAGCCGCCCATCCTGTCGGCCGCGAGCGGGCCGGGTTTCGGGCCGGGGAAGATGTAGAGCTCCTTCTCGGGGATCCTGGCGAAGGCGCTCTCGGGCAGGCCGAAATTCTTGGCGAGCACGTCCCGGGGCGTGTGGGCCAGCCAGTCGGTGAGCAGGAAGGTGGAATCCTCCGAGAAACCGCCGTCGTCGAAGACGAGCAGGAACTCGCACCCGTCGATCCCGTCGGCGGCGAGTCCCTGGATGGAGTGCGGGATGCCGCCCGGGAAGTACCAGAGGTCGCCCGCGCCGACATCGTCCGCGAAGGTGCGCCCGTCCTGGTCGACCGCGGTGATCCGGGCCTTGCCCTTGATCATGTAGGCCCACTCGGATTCCTTGTGCCAGTGCATCTCGCGGACCGCGCCGGCCTTGAGCCGCATGTTGACCCCGGCCATGGCCTTGGAGACGGGCAACTCGCGGATCGTGGTCTGGCGCGCCCAGCCGCCCTCCTCCAGCCGCATGTGGCTGTCCGCGAAGGACCATTTCAGGTTCGGCATGGTGCCGTGGTCGGTGGCGGGCGGCGCCAGGGTGAACGGCTCCTCGGCGGCGCGGGGCCGGTTCTGCGGGCCCAGGATGTCGGCGCCTTTGCCGCCGCGCTCGGGGAGGCGCGGGGCCGGCCCGGCGGATTGCGCCGCGGCGGAGGACGCGGCCATCGCGCCGCCGGCGGCTGCGATGACGGCGCGCCTGGAGATCTCGGTCATCGTGGGTGGGTCCCTGAGTCCGTGGCAGGGAAACCGGTCGCGTGCTCGGAGGATCCGCGGGCGGGCCGCGCTGTGCGCTGCGGCATCTCGCCCGGAGCCCGCGCGCGGTCTATGCATTGAAGACGGCGCATTGAATACGGCGGCGCACGCGTCCCGGCCGGGCGCCGAGGCGGCGGTTCAGGCGCGGCGCGACCCGAGGGCGAGGATGGCGGACCGGGACAGTTCAGCCACGGACGGAACCGTCCCGCCCGCCCGCGGCGGCCGCCGGTGGCTCGCCCTGCTGGCGCTGGCGGGCCTCGGCGTCCTCGGATACCGCCTGTGGCCGGACGCGTCGCGCGCGGCGAGTCCGCCCGCCGCCGAGGCGAAACCGCCGACCGTGCGGGTCACCGCCGCGGCCCGGGCCTCCGACACCCTGAGCCTGACCCAGACGGGCACCACCCAGGCGTTCGACATCGCGAACCTCTACCCGCGGGCGACCGGCTACATCGTCGAGCGCAAGGTCGATATCGGCTCGCACGTGAAGGCGGGTGACCTGCTGTTCCGGATCAGCGCGCCCGACCTCGATCAGCAGCTGGTCCAGGCCCAGTCGCAGGTGCTGCAGCTCCAGGCGGCGCTGATCCAGGCGCGGGCGATGGTGGATCAGGCCGAGGCCAACCGCCACCTCGCCGACGTGACCAACCGGCGGACCTCGACGCTCGCCGGCACCGGGGTCGAGACCCGGCAGAACGCCGACACCTCCCAGGCCGGGGTGCTGGCGCAGACCGCCAACGTCGACGCCGCCAGGGCCGCCGTGAAGGTCGCGGAGGCCAACATCGCCGCCCAGGAGGCGCAGGTCGCCCGGCTCAAGGTCCTGACCGGCTTCGAGGAGATCCGCGCGCCCTTCGACGGGGTGGTGACGGCCCGCAACAACGACGTCGGCGACGCGGTCACGGCGGACACGAATACGGGGGCGCCGCTCCTCACGCTGAACCGGGACGACGTGCTGCGCATGGCGGTGAACGTGCCGCTCTACGCCGCCGACGGCGTCCGCGACGGGCTGGCCGCCTCGGTCGAGGTGGCGCAGATCCCGGGCCGGATCTTCCCCGGCACGGTCTCGCGCTCGTCGACGACGCTGCTCTCGGCCGCGCGCACGCTGGTCACGCAGGTCGACATCCCCAACCCCGACGGGGCGCTGCGGCCGGGACTCTACATCACGATCACGCTGGAGATCCCGCGGGTCTCGCCCGCCGTGACGGTGCCGAACGACGCGCTGATCTTCGACCAGCACGGGACCCGCGTGGCCGTGGTCGAGGCGGCCGGGGACGGGGGGGGCGTGGTGCGGATGCGCCCCGTCACGATCTTCCGCCAGACCCGCACGCTCCTGGAGCTGCGCGACGGTCTGAACGGCAGCGAGCGCGTCGTCGTGGGCCCGCCGGCCTCGCTGCGCGACGGCGACAGGGTCACCCTGCGTCCGGAGGACCGGGCCGGGGCGTGAGCGGCGGCGCCCGGCAGCCTTGTCCAGCCTTGGGACAGCTACGGCGGCGATAAGCCGTCGGGCATGCGGCGGCGCCGTGGGGGCTCAGCTTCCGGCGCCGCCGTGACCGGCCGGCTCAGGAAGCGGATACCACCGCCGTGGCACTCGGAACGATAGCGCTGTCGATCGCGCTGCTCGGGCTCGCTCTCGCGAGCTTCGGTCTGACACTGGCCCTCGCGGGCGGGTCCTGGTTCTACGTGACCCTGGGCTTGGGCGTGCTGGTCTCCGGCGTCGAGCTGGTCCGGCGACGCCAGAACGGCCTCCGGATCTACGCCCTGGTGCTGGCGGCGGCCTTCGCCTGGACGGTGAGCGAGGTCGGATTCGACAAGTGGCAATGGATCCCGCGCGGGGGCCTGCTCCTCCTCGTCGGGCTCGTGCTCTGCCTGCCCTCCGTGGTGCGGCGCCTACGCGACGCGCCCGAACGGCCCTGGAGGCCCGGTCTCGGGAACGGTCCGCTCGCCCTCCGGGTCGTCGTCCTGCTGATCGCGGCCTCGGGCGCCGAGTCCTGGTTCGTCGACCCGGTCGAGACGCGGGGCAGCCTGCCGAAGGTCGCGGGGGCGGGGCCGGCCGCCGTCGATCCGAGCGGCGTTCCCTATCCGGCCGACGACTGGGTCGCCTACGGCGGCACCAATCTCGGCCAGCGCTACTCGGCGCTGGCGGATATCGGCACCGCCAATGTCCGGGGCCTCGCCGTGGCCTGGGAGCACCATACCGGCGACCTGCGCGGCGACAGCCGGGCGGATCCGAAGGAATTCACCTTCGAGGCCACGCCGATCAAGGTGAACGGGCTGCTCTACCTCTGCACGCCGCACAACATCGTCCAGGCCCTGGAGCCCGAGACCGGCCGGCTGGTTTGGGCCTTCGACCCGAAGATGGCGCGGGACGGCCAGTACCAGCACCAGACCTGCCGCGGCGTGTCCTACAACGACTCGGCCGGCTACGCGCCGCCCGCCGAGACCGACGCCGACCGGGCCGCCGCCGTCGCGGCCGCGGTCGCCGAGTGCCCGCGCCGGATCATCGCGGCCTCGGTCGACGCCCGCCTCTACGCGCTGAACGCCGAGACCGGCGCCCCGTGCAGGACCTTCGGGGCGGACGGGTTCGTCGACCTGAAGGCGCAGATGCCGAACCTCCGGCGCGCCGCCTATCAGCAGACCTCAGCGCCGCTGGTGACCCGGAACCTCATCGTCCTCGGCAGCGCGATCGCCGACAACTACTACGCGGACAACCCCTCGGGCGTGATCCGCGCCTTCGACGTGCGCACCGGCGCGATCGTCTGGAAGTTCGACGCCGGCAAGCCCGACGCGACCGCGCCGCTGCGGCCCGGCGAGTCGTACGAGCCCAACTCGGCGGTGGCCTGGACGCAGTTCTCGGCCGACGAGGCGCTGGGGCTCGTCTACGTGCCGTTCGGCAACCGGGCGCCCGATCAGGTGGGCGTGGCCCGGTCGAAGGCGGACGAGGCCCTCATCGACGCCCTGGCGGCGCTGGATCTGGAGACGGGCGCGCTGCGCTGGGCGTTCCGGACCGCGTATCACGACCTGTGGGACCGCGATAACCCGTCCCAGCCGGTCCTCCTCACCCTGCCGCAGGGCGAGGGGACGGTGCCGGCGATCCTGATCCCCACCAAGGTCGGCAACGTCTGGGTCCTCGACCGCCGCACCGGCGCCCCGGTCCGGCCGGTCTCCGAGGTTCCGGTCTCGACCCGGACCGACATCCCGGGGGAGACGCCGTCCCCGGTCCAGCCGATGTCGTCCCTCCGCTTCACGCCGGCGCCGCTGACGGAGGCCGGCATGTGGGGCGTCACGCCCTTCGACCAGATCCAGTGCCGCCTCGCCTTCCGGTCGAACCGCTACGACGGCAACCCGTTCACGCCGCCCCAGGCTTCGGAGGGCGCGATCGTCTGGCCCGGCAATATCGGGGTGTTCAACTGGGGATCGGTGGCGGTCGATCCGGTCCATCACTGGATGATCGCGACGCCGCAATACCTGCCCTACATCTACCGCCTGCTCCCGCGCCCGCCGGGCGAGCCGGAGAGGCGCCTCCTCGGTGCCGATCCCGAGGCGAGCCCGGTCAACGAGAATCTCGGCGGCCGCTACGCGATCTCGATCGCGCACATGCGCTCCGCCCTCGGCATCCCCTGCAGCGCGCCGCCCTGGGGCGTGCGCGTCGGCGTGAATCTCGCCGACGGCACCGTCGCCTGGAAGCGCCGCAACGGCACGGTCGCGGGGCAGAAGGTCGGCGGTCTGGCCGTCCCGCTTCCCCTGGAGATGGGCATGCTGGCCCACGGCGGCACCCTGACCACGGCGGGCGGCGTCGCGTTCACGGCCGCCACGCTCGACGACCGCATCCGCGGCTACGACATGCAGACCGGCGAGGTCCTGTGGACCACGACGTTGCCGGCCGGCGGCCAGGCCACCCCGATGACCTATCGCGGCCGGGACGGCCGGCAGTACGTGGTGATCGCAGCGGGCGGGCACGGCTCGCTCGGAACCACGCCGGGCGATTCGGTCATCGCCTACAGGCTCGAGTGAGCCGTCGCGCGCCGAACGCAACCCGGCAGCCGCGGCGGGTTGAGCGAGGGCCCCGGCCTTCCGGCCGGGGCAGGGCGCGGCGGGGGCGGTCTAGGCCGCGAGACGGGCCCGCGCGTCGGTGCGGGCGAGGCGGGCCAGCAGGTACTCGACCTCGGCCTTCGCCTGCGCGGTCAGCGCCTGCGACGGCTTGCGCTGCGCGTCGGACGCGAAGATCCCCCGGCGCATGAACACGTATTTGCGGACCGCGAGCCCCAGCGGGCCCTGCTGCTGCTCGTAGCGGAGATAGGGGAGGTGGGCGTCGAACAGGTCGTGGGCGGCGTCGCGCTCGCCGGCCCGGCCGAGGCGGACCACGTCGACCAGCATCTCCGGGAAGGCGTAGCCGGTATTGGCCCCGTCGGCGCCGCGCTCGGTCTCGAAATCGAGGAACAGACCGCCGTTGCCGACCAGGATCGAGATGTGGCGCATCGAGCCGTCCGCCTCGAAGCCGCGCAGCGTCGAGATCTTCTCCAGCCCCGGCCAGTCCTCGTGCTTGAGCATCACGCAGGAGGGGTTCTCCGACACGATCCGGCGGATCACGCCGGGGGTCATCTGGACCGAGAAGGTGAGGGGATAGTCCTGAAGCACGAAGGGCACGTCCGGACCCACGGCCTCGGCGGCATTCCGAAAATAGCCGACCACTTGGTCGTCGGTGCGGAGCGTGTTGGGCGGCGCGATCATCACCCCGGCCGCGCCCAGCTCCATCACCTCCCGGGCGAGCGACCGCATGGCCGCGAAGCCCGGCGCCGTGACCCCGACGATCACCGGCAGCCGTGTGCGCCCGAGGACGCGCCGCGCCACGGCGATTCCCTCCGCGTGGTCGAGCTTGCCGGCCTCGCCGAGCTGGCCGAGGATCGTCAGGCCGTCGACGCCGGCCGCCCCGAAGAAGTCGGTCATCCGGTCGAGGGAGACCTCGTCGATCCGGCCGTCCGGATGGAACGGGGTCGGCGCGATCGGGACGACGCCGCCGATGTCGCTGGTGAGGGGCATGCCGGTCTCCGCGCTGCTGCGGCGGCCGCCGGCCGCCGGGTGGCATGCCCCATACTAAAAAAACCCGGGCGGCGCGACGCGCCCGGGACCGGTTCCACGCGACCGGAGCGCTGGATCAGCCCAGCAGCTTGTCGAGGGTGATCGGCATCTCGCGGACCCGCACGCCGGTGGCGTGCCAGACCGCGTTGGCGATGGCGCCCACCGTGCCGGTGATGCCGATCTCGCCGACCCCCTTCACGCCCAGGTTGTTCACCACCGCGTCGTCCTCGTGGACCAGGATCGCCTCCATGGCGGGCACGTCGGCGTTCACCGGCACGTGGTACTCGGCGAGGTTGTCGTTGAGGAAGCGGCCGGTGCGCGGGTCCATCTCGGCCCGCTCGTGCAGGGCGAAGGACAGGCCCCAGATCATCCCGCCGTAATACTGGCTCTGGACGAGGCGCGGGTTGATCACCCGGCCCGCCGCGAAGGCGCCGACGAGGCGGCTCACGCGGATCTGGCCGAGATCGGGATCGACCTTCACCTCGGCGAAGACCGCGCCGTGGGCGTGCATGGCGTAGGAGGCCTGCGCGGCCGGGTCGGCGCCGGCCTTGCCCTGGCCCTCGATGCGCGACCGGCCGGCCCGCCGGAGGATGTCGGTGAAGGACTCGCTCCGGCCCGGGTCGTCGCGCCGGGTCAGACGCCCGCCCGCGGCGGTCACGCCGGCATTGCCGGCGCCGTAGAGCGGGGAGGCGGGGTCGTTGGTGGCGAGCTCCGCGAGCTGCCGGATCACGTCGCCGGCCGCCGCGTGGACCGCGCCGCCCGCCGTGGCGGTGTGGCCCGAGCCGCCCGCGATGCCGGCATTCGGCAGGTCTGACGAGCCCATCCGGAAGGTGAGGGCGTCCATCCCGATCCCGAGGCCGTCGGCGGCGATCTGGGCGAGCGCCGTCCACGAGCCCTGGCCCATGTCGATCGCCCCGAGCTCCACCGTGCCGGTGCCGTCGGCGCGGATCTCGGCCCGGGCCATCCCCTCGAAGATCAGCGCCGGGAAGGTAGCGGTGCCCATGCCGGTGCCGACCAGGAACCCGTCCCGGTCGCGGGTCTGGCGGGGCTGCAGCGGGCGACCGACCCAGCCGAAGGCCTCGGCGCCGCGCCGGTAGCAGTCCCGCAGGGCCTTCGAGGAGAACGGCTTGCCGGTGATCGGCTCGACCTCGGCGTAGTTGGCGAGCCGGAACTCCAGCGGGTCCATGCCGAGTTCGTGGGCCATCTCGTCCAGCGCGCTCTCCAGGGCGACGCTGCCGGACGCCTCGCCGGGCGCGCGCATGAACAGCGGCGTGCCGGTGTCGAGGCGCACGGCCTCGTGCCGGATGGCGATGGCCGGGCTCGCGTACAGGGTGCTGGTCGCCCGGCCCGCCGGCTCGAAGAAGTCGTCGAAGCTCGACGAGGCGGTGCGGATGTGGTGGTCGAGGGCCGTCAGCTTGCCGGAGGCGTCGGCGCCGAGCCGGAGGGTCTGCCGGGTCGGTCCGCGATGGCCCGTCGGGCCGTACATCTGGGTCCGGGTCGGGACGAGCTTCACCGGCCTGCCGACGAGCTTCGCCGCCATGCAGGCGAGCACCTGCGGCCCGGCGGGGACGCCCTTCGAGCCGAAGCCGCCGCCGAGATAGGGGCTCTCGATGTGGATGTCGTCGGGGCCGATGCCGAACAGCCCGGCGAGCCTTGCCTGCGACATGGCGAGCGCCTGGGTCGGCATGAACAGCGTCAGCCGGTCCCCGTCCCAGCTCGCCACCGCCGCGTGGGGCTCCATGGCGTTGTGGTACTGGGCCGGCGTCTCGTAGGTGGCGGCGATCGTCTTGGACGCGGCCGCGAGTCCGGCCTCGACATCGCCGTCCGTCTCGACGGGCGGCGCGCCGACGCCGACCGAATCCGGCGTGAAGGCCTCGCCGGAATCGAGCCCGATCCGCGGCGTCTCGGCCGCGTAGGTCGGGGCGAGCAGCCGGGCGCCCTCGGTGGCCGCCTCCAGGGTCTCGGCGATCACCACGGCGATGGGCTGGTTGGCGTAGCGGACGCGGTCGTTCTGCAGGAGGTCGAGGCGGAACGTGAACGGCCCGTCCTTGGCGTCCGGGTCCTTGGCGAGCGTCGGGGCGTGCCCCGGCCGCATCACCGCGACGACGCCGGGATGCGCCTCGGCGGCGGCCACGTCGAGGCCGGTGACGCGTCCGCGGGCGATCCGGGCGACGCAGAGCGCCGCGTGGAGGGTTCCGGGCGGCAGGTTGTCGGCGGAGAAGCGGGCCTGGCCCGTCACCTTGAGCGGGCCGTCGCGCCGGGTCAGCGGCTGGCCGATGCTGGAGCCGTGCCGGATCGCGCCGGCGGGGAGATTCGGGGCGGGCGTGGAGGTCGCGGTCATGCGGGTCTCCTCAAAGGGTTCCGGTTGAAGCCTTCGGTTGCGGTGACCCGCTCCGTCATCACGAGCGCAGCGAAGTGACCCAGGGCAGCGCGACACCGGGCATCGTGGCGCCGCCTGGGTTGCTTCGCTCCGCTCGCAAAGACGGCCCTGGAGCCGCCGACCGGGGCAGGGTCAGACGATGCCGAACGGGGAAGCGGGGAGGGCCGGGATCCGGGCGGGCGTGCCCGCGGCGGCCTGGGTCAGCGCGCGGATCGCCACCCGGCGGGCGAGCTCGACCTTGAAGGCGTTGGCCTCACCGGTGGGCTTGGCGCCGGCGAGCGCGGCCTCGGCGGCCTTCGCGAAGGCCTCGGGGGAGGGTGCCTGCCCGGCGAGCGCGGCTTCAGCCTCCGCCACCCGCCAGGGCTTGAGCGCCAGCCCGCCCAGGGCGAGCCGGGCCTGGCCGATCCGGCCTCCGGCCTCCAGGGTGAGGGCGGCCGCCGCCGAGACCACCGCGAAGGCGTAGGAGGTGCGGTCGCGGACCTTGAGGTAGCGGGCATTACCCCGGAACGCGGCCGCCTCGGGGGGCAGGCGCAGGACGGTGATCAGCTCGCCGGGTCGCAGCTCGGTCTCCCGCTCCGGGTGGTCGCCGGGAAGGTGGTGGAACGCGGTGAGCGGCACCTCCCGGGCACCGTCCGGCCCGGCGATCTCGACCACCGCGTCGAGGGCGGCGAGCGGCACGCAGAAGTCGGACGGGTGAGTGGCGATGCAGTGCTCGCTCCAGCCCTGGACCGCGTGGATGCGGGTGGCGTGCCCCAGGGCCGCGCAGCCGGAGCCGGGCGCGCGCTTGTTGCAGGGCGAGACCGCGTCGGTGAAGTACTGGCAGCGGGTGCGCTGCATCAGGTTGCCGCCGACCGTGGCGGCGTTGCGCAGCTGCGCCGAGGCGCCGGCCAGCAGGGCCTCGGCCACCATCGGGTAGGCCTTGGCGAAGGCCGGGTCGTGGGCGAGGTCGCTGTTGCGGACCAGAGCCCCGACCCGGGCGGTGCCGTCCGGCAGCCGCTCGATGGCCGAGAGACCGGGGAGGCGGGTGATGTCGACGACCCGCTCCGGGGTGGCGACACCGCCCTTCATCAGGTCGACGAGGTTGGTGCCGGCGGCGAGGAAGGCGGTCCCCGGCTGCTGGCCGGCCGCCACGGCCTCGGGCACGCTCGCGGGGCGGATGTAGTCGAAGGTCCTCACGCCGCGTCCTCCCGCTGCTCCGAGGTCCGGGCGGCCGCGTCCTGCACGGCGTCCAGGATCCCCGCGTAGGCGCCGCAGCGGCAGAGATTGCCGCTCATGCCCTCGCGGATGCGCTCCGGATCGGTGCCGGCCTGGCCCTCGCGGATCAGGCCGACCGCGCTCATGATCTGGCCCGGCGTGCAGAAGCCGCACTGGAAGCCGTCATGGGCGATGAAGGCCGCCTGGACCGGGTGCAGCCGGTCGCCCTCGGCGAGCCCCTCGATGGTCAGGATCTCGGCGCCGTCGAGGCTCGCGGCGAGGGTCAGGCAGCTGTTGATCCGGCGCCCGTCCACCAGGACCGTGCAGGCGCCGCACTGGCCGCGGTCGCAGCCCTTCTTGGCGCCCGTCAGACCGAGGCGCTCGCGCAGGAGATCGAGGAGGGTGACGCGCGGATCGTCGAGGGCGATCTCGCGCGGCTGCCCGTTCAGGGTGAGCCTGAGGGGAATGGTCATGCGGGGGTCCCGGCTTCCAAGGCTGGAACCGTTACAGATAGCCGCCGCCCCGCTTCCGGCGAGACCTTAAGCAGAAAGCGATGTGCGCAAGATCACGGCACGCGAAGGTTGCGCGCTTACGCCGACTTGACCCGGACCTCAGAGGCCGATTTCAGCACGGTCTTGCCCTTGGCGGTCTTGATCTCGAGGGCGGGCTCGGCCTTCGAGGCTTCGCGCTTCACCGTGTTGCCCTTGATGGTCTTCTCCACGTCCCGCGTGTGGACCTTGGTCACCTCACCCGAGACGGTGCCCTTGCCCCATTTGTAGGTGACGTCGTCCCCGGTCTTCACCTTCGCCTTGGCGGTCATGCGCGTCTCCATCGTGGATATGAGCGTGAATGAGGGCGTGGATGCGGGGAAAGGCGCCCGGCGGCGGGCGCGTTCCCGGGTTTCCACGGCCGGGATGCCGCACTCAGCGGCCGACCTCCCGGCGCAGGGCGGTGACCATCGTCTCGACCGCCGCCTGCGCGGTCTCGCCGAGGTCGATGGCGCTCTCGCCGGCGGTGACGAGGCCGCGCCCCTCCAGCTCCTTCACGCCCTCCGGGTCGGCCTCGTGGCCGGCGCCGTCACGGCGGATCACCGAGGTGACCGTCTCGCCGCTGACGAGCCGGTGATAGGCCGCGAAGGCGAGGATCGAGAGGGCCTTGTCGGAGAGTCCGTTCAGGTCGTCGGCCATGCGTGCGTTCCTCCGCGCGTTTCTCCACGCATTCGTCGAAGCGTGCTCGACGGACGAACGCCGTACGGGGCCGGGGGGTCCGGGCGGCCGCCGGGGTGCGACGACACGTGCGACGACACTCGCGGCGACGGGTGCGAGGACGGGTGCGCTCCTCCGGGCGACGACGCTTCGCGTCGGGGCCACCTTCCTGCTACCCTGCCGCCCTCCATGACTCCGCAGACCGACCAGACCGAAGTGGAACCGAGCCCCGAGCCGCGCCGCGCGCCCGCGCCGCCCGATCTCGACTATCGCCTGCGCCAGCAGGCGATCCTGTCGGAGTTCGGTGTCGAGGCCCTGCGCGGCACCGATGTCGATCACCTGCTGCAGCGGGCCGCGGAGCTGTGCGCGCAGGGCATGGGTGCCGAGTTCTGCAAGGCCCTGGAATATCGGCGCGGCGCCGACACCCTGCTGGTCCGGGCCGGTGTCGGCTGGGGGCCCGACGTGATCGGCAAGGCCCGGATCGGGGCCGATCTCGCCTCCCCGGCCGGA
This sequence comes from Methylobacterium sp. 13MFTsu3.1M2, assembly GCF_900112625.1. Taxonomy (NCBI): domain Bacteria; kingdom Pseudomonadati; phylum Pseudomonadota; class Alphaproteobacteria; order Hyphomicrobiales; family Methylobacteriaceae; genus Methylobacterium; species Methylobacterium sp. 13MFTsu3.1M2. The sequence goes on along the minus strand of NZ_FOMM01000033.1, from coordinate 45,744 downwards.
TTCGCCCTCAAGACCGGCCGGCCTGTGATCTCCAACCACCTCGCGGACGAGACCCGGTTCCGCACGCCGCAGCTCATGGCCGAGCACGGCATCCGCCGGGCGATCAACGTGCTGATCGAGAACCGGGACGGCGCCTTCGGGGTGCTGGAGGTGGACGACACCCGCGAGGGCATGTTCGCGGAAGCCGACATCGCCTTCATGCAGGGCTTCGCCAACCTGCTCGGCGGCGCCATCGAGCGCCAGCGCACCGAGAGCCTGCTGCGGGCCGCCCTCGCCCGGCAGGACCTGCTCGCCCGCGAGATGAGCCACCGGGTCAAGAACAGCCTCGCCATCGTGGCGAGCCTCCTGGCCCTGCAGGCCCGGGCCGCCGAGGAACCCGCCGTTCAGGCGGCTCTGTCGGACGCGCGCAGCCGCGTCGAGGCGATCGCGGGCGTGCACGACCAGCTCTGGCGGCAAGGTGACAAGGTAGAGGGTGAAGGGGAGGGGGTGCCGGGCGAACTCGACCTCGCGCCCTTCCTGGAGAAGCTGGTGGCCAACCTCGCCAGCGGCGTGCCGGGTCAGCGGCTTACCTGCACGGCCTGCCCGCAGCGGATCTCGGCCGACCGGGCGATTCCCATCGGCCTCCTGGTCAACGAACTCGTCACCAACGCGCTGAAATACGCCTACCCGACCGAGACGCACCCGGCGGGCGGCGAGATCCGGGTCCGCGCCGAGCGGCGGCCGGAGGGGCTCGTGGTCGAGGTTGCCGACGACGGGATCGGCCTTCCGGCGGGGTTCGAGATCGGGCGCAGCTCGAAGAGCCTGGGCATGCGGGTGGTCGGCAGCCTCACGCGCCAGCTCGGCGGCAGCCTGACGATCCCGGCCCGAGAGAAGGGCGCCTGCTTCCGCCTGGAAGTGCCCCTGGAGGTAACCCCGGAGGCGCCCCCGGCCGGCTGAGCGTGGGGCGCGCCCCGACGACGGGGCGGGGACTGGACAATGGCCCTACCCCGCCGCGATCGAGGTGCGACGGGCGCGGCGAGACAGAGCGGATGCAGTGACCGAGAACAGGACGACGGCGGCGCTCCTCGCCGAACGGCTCCACGCCTTTCGGAGCCTCGGCGACAATTGCGAGTTCGGGTTCGTGCAGCGCTACGGCGGGGTCGAGCCTTCCGGCCTGCTGCGCTTCTCCTACACGCCCATGGAGGACCTGATCCGCGGCCTGCGCTGCGGCTTCGCGGATTTCGGCGTGCCGGGCGACCTGCGGCTCTCCGTGAGTTCCGGCGGCACCTATTACTGCCACAGCGTCGCCTACAACATCTGGGCGAATACCGGGCATCCGGCCGGCTCGATCGAGCCGGAGGTGCTGCTGGAGCGGGAGTACGGCCGGCTGGCCCATCTCAAGCGCAAGCTGCTGGACGAGCTCGCCGACGGGTCGAAGATCCTGGTGCGCAAGGTCGGCCGCGACGAGCCCGAGGCCGATTTCGCCCGCCTGGCCGAGGCGGTCCGTGCGCACGGGCCCGCGACGCTGCTCCGCGTGACCGAGGCCGGGCCGGACTGGGTTCCCGAGCCCGCCCGGCGCGTCGCCGACCGGCTGATCGAGGGACGGGTCCGCCGGTTCGCGCCGGTGGAGCAGGCGTGGGAGGTCGATCTCGAACCCTGGATGCACCTCGTGGACAGCGTCTACGCGCTGGAGCGCGGCGCGGCACCGACCCGCCTCGACGCCGCCGCCTTCCCGGAGGCGCTGGCGCTCCCGGGGCGCCTGCGCCGGCATGTCGGCCGGCACCGGGCGAGGGCTCTGAGCGCCTACACGCGGGCGGTGGATCCGGCCGGCTTCCGCGCCGACACGGTCCACGTGTTCTCGAGCTGGGTTTGGATTCCGGAGGATTTCGCCGGGGACCGGGTCTTCGCGGCGGCCGGCTACGCGCGGCTGGGCTGGCGGGACGCCGACCTGTCGCGGCGCCGGTGCTGGCAGCGCGTCTGGGCGGCGGGACGGCTGCGCCCCGACGCGACGCGGGAGCCCGTCGGGCTCGGCATGATCGGCACGCGGCGGGACGGGTTCTGGTCCGCCGGGGCCCGCTTCGCCGAGGGGCCGATCCCCGGCGATGAGCCGGCGCCGGACCTGCGGATGCCGCCGGTCCGGTTCCCGGGGCGGGATCTCCTCGGCCGGCTGCTGCCGCGGGTCCTGTAGTCCCGGACCGGCGCCCGACCGGGAACCGATCCGGCACGGCGGTCTTGCCTACCGGGCCGCACGGGACCGCGCCCGTCGCGAGGGGGCCCATGCCCGGTTTCGTGCCCGACCGCCGCTCTCTGCTCCTCACCCTGGCCGCGGGTTCGGCCGTCCTGTCCGCGCGGGGCGCCGACGCCGTCGGGGCGCCGGAGCGGATCCCGCTCTGGCCGGGCGAGCCGCCGGGCGGCGGCGGTCCGCAGGGTCCGCCGGTCCGCGACGACAGCGGCGCCGTGAAGAACGTCGCCGTGCCGATCCTGGAGGTGTACGCCCCGGAGACGCCGACCGGCGTGGCGGTCCTCGTCGCCGGCGGCGGCGGCTACGCCCGGATCGGGATGGTCAAGGAGGCGCTCCCCGCCGCGCTCTGGCTCGCCGCGCAAGGCATCACGGCCTTCGTGCTCACCTACCGCCTGCCGGGCGAGGGCTGGGCGGCGGGCCCCCTGGCGCCGCTCCAGGACGGGCAGCGGGCCCTGCGCCTGATCCGCGCCGCGGCCACGCGCTTCCGGATCGACCCGGCCCGCGTCGGCGTGCTCGGCTTCTCCGCCGGCGGGCACCTCGGCGGCCTCATCGCCGCGCGCTCCGCGTTCCGGGCCTACGACCCCGTCGACGCGGCCGACGACCTGTCGGCGCGGCCCGACTTCGCGACGCTGATCTACCCCGTGGTGAGCCTGGAGCCGCCCTACGACCGCACGACCACCCGGCGGTCCCTCGTCGGCGAGACCCCGAGCCCGGCGGCGAGCCGGGACTGGTCGCTCCAGACCCATATCCGGTCCGGTTGCCCGACACTGTTCCTCGTGCAGGCGGACGACGACGCGGTCATCAGCCCGGAGCACAGCCGCATCCTGGACGCGGCCTGCCGCACAGCGGGCGTGCCGGTCGAGTACCACCGCTTCGCGGTCGGCGGCCACGGTTTCGGGATCGGCCGGTCGGAGGCGCCGGTCGCCCTCTGGCCGCGGCTCTGCCGGCTCTGGCTGACCAGCGTGTCGGTGATGCGCTGACGCGGTGCGTGCACCGCCGGCCTGGATGGCCCCGCCGGGTTGGCCATCCGGCTCGGGAGCCGTCAGACAGGCAGGTCCGACAGGCAGGGCAGGGGACCGGTGAGCCCGGCCGGACGCGCAGGTGCCCTCGCCCGCGCGGACAGGACCGCGCCGGGCGCGTCGGAGATCGCCGCCGCCGGGTGCGCGGGCGGCCACGCCCGAAGAGCCGGGCAGCCACCGCGCGCGACACTGAGCTAGCCGGAGCGCTGCGGCAGCGCTCGGCCGTGCGTCGTTCCAGTCCGTCCGCCGCGGGGAGGGGCCTCCGGCCCCTGACCCGACCGCCCTGCCCGGGAGCGTCGGACTTCGGCGCCCGTCGGCCCCTTCGTCCCCGCGCCCGCCGTGGCGATCACGCCGCGTCGCGCGCGACGACGGGCGCGTCGCGGCCCGGGTCGGAGCCGAACATGCCCGGCGGCGGCGCGCGGCCTTTCAACCCTGCGGCCTCGACCTGACGTCCGATCAGCAGCCCTGATCCAACCGCGCGGCCTCCAGGTCGAGGCGCCCAGCACCCGACAACCCAGCCCCCGAGAGCCGCTCCCTTGTTCGCATAAGATATATTATGGAATTCAGCGAGCAAATCGGGCTGGGTGAGGGGTGGTCCGCCGGCTGAGCCGCTGTGAGTGGCCGGCTGCGAGCCCGGATGGGAGCTCGTCTCCGGCCGCCTCCGGATCCGGGCGGTGCGGCCCGGCGTCGAGGCCCGCTCGGCTCGGCGGCATCCGGATCGGGCGAGGGCGGTCCGAGCCCCCTCCCCGCCGCGACTCGCGCCGCCTCACGCGGCGCGCCCGCCCAGGCGGCGCACGTCGCCGAGGATCCGGCCATCCCGGGTCCGACAGTCGATATGCTCCGACAGCCGGCCCGGCCGGATCCGGATCGAGGCCGGCCGGGCCAGGAGCGCGGCGCGCTCCAGGAATTCCGCGGCGCTCATCGGCGCGTCCCGGCCGCCGCCGAGGCCGCGCCACCAGGACACCGCCTTCTCCCGCTCGTAGCCGCTGCGTTCGGGCCGCAGGCGGACGCGCCACGCCGCCTCGGCGGGGCCGTCCCGCCAGCCGAGGACGAGGTCGAGCCCGTCGGGTGCGGCCTCGAGCTTCAGGGCCGTGACCGGATGCCAGGCGGCCTCCTGCCGAGCAGCCTCCTGCCCGCCAGCCTCCGCCACCGGGGCAGGGCCCGCCGGCTCGGGACCGGGCAGCCCGGGATCCGCCGAGAGGATCGCCAGCTCGTCGTCGGCGGCGGCCTCGTGCGGGGCCTCGGCGTCCGGGTCCGCCTCCGGCTCGGTCCAGCACGCCTCGCAGGTGGAGGCGTTCAGCGCGATCAGGGCGCCGCAGCCGGGGCAGGGCTTGGCGCGCGGGGCCCCTGCCCCGCCCAGTCCCTGGGTGGCGCTCCGGACCGTCACGGCGTCCACGGGCCCGTGCATCCGCACCAGACCGGCGTAATCGAGGATCAGCGCGTCGGCCTTGCCGGGCGCGCAGCGCAGCGCCCGGCCGACCTGCTGCACGTAGAGGCCGGTGCTGCGGGTCGGGCGCAGCAGCGCCACGAGATCGACCTCGGGCACGTTGAAACCGGTCCCGAGCACGCCCACCGAGGTCAGGCAGCGGATTTTTCCCGCCCGGAACGCCGCCACGATCCGGTCGCGCTCCCGGCGGGGTGTCTCGCCCGAGACGCTCTCGCAGGAATACCCCTCCGCCCGCACCGCGTCGCGCACGGCGTCCGCGTGGGCGAGGCCGGCGCAGAAGGCGAGCCAGGCCCGGCGGGCACGCCCGTACTCCGCGAGCTCCGCGACCGCCGCCCGGGTGATCCAGTCGCGGTTGACCGCCGCCTCCAGCTCGCCCGGGATGTAGTCGCCCCCGCGCCGGCCGACCCCCGAGACGTCGAGCTGGGTGAGGGTCGCCTTGGAGACGAGGGGCGCCAGGAAGCCGCGCCGGATCAGCGTGAACGTGTCGGCCTCGTAGGCGATGCCGGAGAACAGCCGGTGCTCGCCTTCGTCGAGCCGGCCCGAATCGAGCCGGTAGGGCGTGGCCGTGAAGCCCGCCACCCGCAGCCCGGGAGTCCGCGCGCGCAGGCCCGCCAGGAAGCGGCCGTAGCGGGTGTCGGCGGCGCGGGGGATCAGGTGGGCCTCGTCGACGATCACGAGGTCGCGCGGGCCCACCGTGTCGAGCCGGTCGGCCACCGACTGGATGCCGCAGACCAGCACCTGCGCCCCGGCCTCCCGCCGCCGGAGCCCGGCCGAGAAGATCCCGGCCGGCGCCGCCGGCCAGGATCGGGTCAGCTCGGAGAAATTCTGGGCGACCAGCTCGCGGCTGTGAGTGACGATCGCCACCCGGGCGAGGGGGTTCTCCTCCAGGGTCTCCCGGGCCAGCGCCGCGATCACGAGCGCCTTGCCCGCCCCGGTGGGCAGCACGATCAGGTGGCCGGGCGCCGCGTCGTCCGCCCCTCCCCGCGCCCAGGCGGCCGAGAGCGCGTCGAGGCTGGCGCGCTGGTAGTCCCGCAGGCGCAGCATGGCGGCGGTCTAGCCGGCCGCGCCGGCCCTGTCCGTGGCGGCGCGGTCACGGCGCAGCAGGTAGATGTCCATGATCCAGCCGTGCCGGGCCCGGGCCTCGGCGCGGACCCGGCGGATCTCCTCGCCCGCGTCGCCCAGCCGGCCCGAGACCAGGATCTCGTCCGGGCTGCCGAGATAGGCGCCCCAGTGGATCGTCAGGTCCGGGTCGAGATGCGCGAAGGCCGGGTCGCCGTCGAGCATCACCACGACGCTCTCCGCCTCCGCCGGCCACCCCGCGGCGAGGCGCCGGCCGGTGGTGATCAGCACCGACCCGCCGATGCCGTTCAGCGGGACGCCGTGGCGGGCGGCGAGGACCTGCACGCTGGACAGCCCGGGCACGACGAGGCGCCGGAACGGCACGCGCCCGCGGGCCAGGATGTGGTCGAGGATGCGCAGGACGCTGTCGTAGAGGGCCGGGTCCCCCCAGGCCAGGATCGCCCCCACCTCCCCGGCCCCGAGATGGGCCGCGAAGGCCGCCTCCAGCCGCTCGGCCCGGGCCGCGTGCCAGGCCTCGACGGTGCGCCCGTAATCGGCCGGGCGGCGCTCCCGGGGTGGGTCCTCGACGGTGACGAACCGGTGTGGCTTGGCGATATGGGTCGCGCAGATCCGGCGGCGGATCTCGACGAGGTCGGCGGTCTCGGCGCGCTTGTCGAGGAGGAACACCGCGTCGACGTCGGCGAGCGCCCGCACCGCCTGGAGGGTCAGGTGCTCGGGATCGCCCGTGCCGATGCCGATGACCCGGATCTGCCTGTCCTGCATGCCGTCCTCCGCCGGGGCGAGGAGGGCCGGCGCCGGCCTCCCCCTACAGGCGCGCGTCGGCTTTGGCGAGGATCGCCCGGGCGATGGTCAGGTCCTGCAGGGCGATGCCGGAGGAATCGAACACGGTGATCGCCTCCGGATCCGTCCGGCCCCCCTCCCCGCTCCGGAGCACGTCGCCGAGCGCCCGCATTCCGGCCTGGGCGTCCGCGGAGGCGTGCTGGAACTCGCCGATGGTGCGCGACTGCTCCGGCAGGTCGCAGAACAGGGCCGCGCGCTCCAGCAGGGCGGGGGGCAGCTCCTGCTTGCCCTTGGCGTCCGCCCCCATGGCGGCGACGTGCGTGCCTGGGCGGACCCAGTCGGCCTCGAACAGCGGCGCGCGGGCCGGCGTCGCCGTGACGATCACGTCGGCCGCCGCGCAGGCCTCCCGGGGCGCGGCCGCCCGCACGTCGAGCCCGGACGCCCCCTGCCCCGCCAGGCGCTCGGCAAAGCCCGCGACCTTGGCGGCGTCCCGGGCGACGACCAGCACCGTCCGGATCGGCACGACCCGGGCGAGCGCCGCGCACTCGAACTCGGCTTGGTTGCCGGCCCCGAACACCGCCAGCACCGCCGAGTCCGGCCGCGCCAGGACGCTCGCCGCCACCGCGTCGGCGGCGGCGGTCCGGTAGGCGTTCACCCGCCCGGCCTCGATCACCGTGTCGACCCGGCCGACGGCCTGGTCGAACAGCAGGATCACCGAATTGTGCCGCGGCAGGCCCCGGTCCGGGTTGCCGGGCCAGAACGAGCCGACCTTCAGGCCGGCATAGTCCGCCGTGGAGCCCGACTTGATCGAGAACCGGTTGGCCGGCTCCGAGCCGTGGCCGAGCACCGCCGGGAACAGGGTCGTCCCTGGCGCCACCGCGGCGATCAGCGCCGCGCGGGCCGCGTCGAACGCCATGGCGTGATCGACCAGGGCGGCGGAGTCCTCCTCGGAGATGAAGCGCATGGATTCAGGGACCTCCCGAGTCATGGTGTCGAAAGGTCGAGACCTTTCGCGGGTATCGGGCGGAGCCCGATGTCGGGGCGCCGCCCCGACGCCCCGCCGAAGGGCCTCGGCCCTTCGGAATCCCGTTACAACGTCATGCCGCGGGCGGTGACCGGCCAGATCGCCTCGACGCGGCCGTTCCGCACGCCGACATACCAGTCGTAGACGTTGACCGTCGGGTCGCAATGGCCGGGGATCAACTTCAGGCGCTCGTTCAGCTTCAGCACGTTGCCGGGATCGCTGATCACCCCGTGCTCGTCCGAGCACTTGACGTACTCGACGTCGTCCCGGCCGAAGACCACCGGCAGCCCGCTGTCGATGCTCTGCGCCTTCAGGCCGGCATCGCAGATCGCGACGTCCGCCTTCGCCTTGCTCATGATCGCCGTGTAGATGAACAGGCTGTTCTCGAACTCCGCGATCGGTCGCCCGTCCGCGTCCTTCACCCGCTGGTAGTCGGCGTCCATGAAGACGTAGGAACCGCATTGCAGCTCGTTGTAGACGCCGCTGCCGCCCTCCATGGCGAAGCTGCCGGTGCCGGCCCCCGCCACGATGGCGCAGTCGAGCCCTTCGGCCTTGAGCAGGTCGACGGTGCGCTTCGTCTCGTCGATCGCCGTCTGGATCAGGGCCTTCCGCTCGCCGAAATCGCGCACGTGCTGGGCCTTGCCCTGGTAGGCCTGCAGGCCCGCGAAGCGCAGGCCCGGCGCCGCCGCGATCTTCTTCGCGATCGCCACGGCGGGCTCGCCCGGCGCGACGCCGCAGCGGCCGGCGCCGACGTCGATCTCCACGAGGCACTCGAGGGTGACGCCGTACCGGACCGCCGCCGCCGAGAGGTCGTCGACATTGCCGAGGTCGTCGACGCAGACCAGCACCCGCGCGCGGGTGGCGAGCGCCGCGAGGCGCTCGATCTTCTTCGGCGCCACCACCTGGTTGGAGACCAGCACGTCGCGGATGCCGGCGCTCACCAGCGCCTCGGCCTCGCTGACCTTCTGGCAGCAGACGCCGCAGGCCCCGCCCCGCTCGATCTGCAGGACCGTGATGTCGGACGACTTGTGGGTCTTGGCATGCGCCCGGTGGCGCAGGCCGTGCGCCTTCATGAAGCGGCCGAGCGTGTCGACGTTGCGCTCGAGGGCGTCGAGGTCGACCAGCAGGCAGGGGGTGTCCACCTCCTCGACCGGCATCCCGACGGTGGCGGGAATATTGTTGCGCATGGTGTGTCCTCCTGAACGCGTGCGGATCTCGTGGCGGGGGGAGCCGGGTTACGGGGCGAGGCCCAGAAGCTCGGCGATGCGCGGCGTCGCCTTGATGCCGGTGCCGGTGAGCACCACCACGGTGGTCTCCCCGGGCCGGATCGCGCCGCGCGCGGTGAGGTCGGTGAGCGCCGCCGCCGCCATGGCGCAGGTCGGCTCGACGTAGAGGCCCGAGCGGGCGAGCTCCATCAGGGCGGCCTCGATGGCCTCCTCGGAGACCGCCACGGTGCCGCCGCCGGACCGGCGGAGCGCCGCCAGCACCTCCCGGCCGCGGACCGGCTGGGCGATCGAGGCGCCCTCGGCCAGCGTCGGGCGCGGGGTGACCGGCACGAAATCCGCGGCGCCGGCCTCGAAACCCGCGTGCAGGGGGGCGCAATGGGCCGGCTGGACCGCGTAGAGCCGCGGCAGGCGGGCGATCGCCCCCCGGCGCAGCAGCTCCGAGAAGCCGATATCGCAGCCGAGGATGTTGCTGCCGGCCCCGCACGGGATGATCACGGCGTCGGGCGCGGTGAAGCCCAGATCCTCCCACAGCTCGTAGGCCAGCGTCTTGGTGCCCTGGAGGAAATGGGCCTGCCAGTTGTGGCTGGCGTAGAAGATCGACTCCGCTTGGGCGACGGCCGCGTCGGCGGTGTCCTGGCGGGTGCCGGGCACCAGCTCGACCTCGGCGCCGGCGGCCCGCATCTGGACGGTCTTGGCCGGCGAGGTCGAGGCCGGGACCAGGATCTTGGCCCGCATCCCGGCGGCCGCCGCGTAGGTCGCCACCGCGGCGCCGCCGTTCCCGGAGGAATCCTCCAGCACCGCGTCGATCCCCTGCTGGCGCAGGATCGACAGCATCACGGCGGCGCCCCGGTCCTTGAAGCTGCCGGAGGGCGCGAACCACTCGAGCTTGAAATGGGCGTGGCCGCCCCGCCAGGGCCGGCGCACCAGCGGGGTGCAGCCCTCGCCCAGCGTGACCGGGTCGGCCACTGCCACCGGCAGGGCGGCGGCGTAGCGCCAGAGGGAGCGCCGGCCCGTGTCGATCTCCGCCCGCCCGATTCCCGGCAGGTCGGTGATCATCAGCGGACCGCCCGTCTCGGAGCGCCAGCGCGGCGTCTCGATCGGGTAGGTCGCCCCGGTCGCGGGGTCGAGATAGGCGGGAGACGAGGGCATCGCGGCTCGGGTTCCGGGGTGGTTCGGAAAGAGAATACAAAATAATCTTCGACGGCGCGCCCCCTGTTCGAGGATGGGACGGCGCGCCGCGCTGCGCGTCAGGGCTCCGCCCTGACAACCTGCCGAAGGGCCTCGGGCCCTTCGGAGACCCGGGTCAGGCCGCGAGCGGCAGGATCGTCGGCTCTGGGGCGTGCTCGGCGGCGACCGCCCCGGCGACGAGCTCGGCGGTGGCGCCCGAGAGGGTCCATCCGAGATGGCCGTGCCCGGTGTTGTAGAAGATTCCGGGCAGTCGGCCGCGGCCGACCTTGGGCAGCATGGTCGGCAGCATCGGTCGCAGCCCGCTCCAGGCCACCACCCGGTCGGTGTCGACGCGCGGGAACTGCTCGCGGGTCCAGTCGACCAGCGGCTCGATCCGGTCGTGGCGGATGTCGCGGTTGAAGCCGTTGAACTCGGCGGTGCCGGCGACCCGCAGGCGCTCGTCGCCGAGGCGGCTGGTGACGATCTTGGCCGCCTCGTCGAGGATGCTCACCTCCGGGGCCGCCGCCTGCGCTTCCGGGGTCAGCAGGTTCACGGTGATCGAGTAGCCCTTCACCGGGTAGACGTTGACCCGGTCGCCCAGCATCGCCGCGAAGTGCCGGCTGGCGCAGCCCGCGCAGACCACCACCGCGTCGGCCCGCAGGACCCGCGCGTCGCCGGCCGGCCGGCCCGCTTCGCGCCAGCCGACGGCGTAGCCCCCCTCCCCGGGCGCGATCGTCTCGACGCTGGCGTCCTGGACGAAGCGGACGCCCTTGCGCGCGCAGGCGGCCGCGAGGCCGCGGGTGAATTTGTGGATGTCGCCGGTGGCGTCCGAGGGCGTGAAGAAGCCGCCGTGGTAGCGCCCGGCCAGCGTCGGCTCGATCGCCCGGATCTCCTCGGGGGTCACGGCGTAGCGCTCCAGGCCGCCCTCCCGCAGCAGGGCGTTGACGGCGGTCGCCTTCTCGAAGCTCGCCCGGTCCCGGTAGAAGTGCAGGATGCCGCGGGTCTTCAGGTCGAAGTCGATCCCCTCGGCCTCGGCCATGGCGAACAGGGCCTCCCGGGCCTTCAGCGCCAGCCGCACCGTCTCCACGGTGTTCTCCCGGTAATGGGCGATCTCGCGGACGAACTCGGCCATCCACGACAGCTTGTGCCAGGAGGGCTTGGGATTCATCAGCAGCGGCGCGTCCCGGCGCAGCATCCAGCGCAGGCCCTGCATCACCGTGGAGAGCTTGTTCCAGACCTCGGCGTTGCAGGCCGAGAGCTGGCCGCCATTGGCGAAGGAGGTCTCCATGGCGGCGTAGCGCTGCCGGTCGAGGACGGTGACGCGGTAGCCGCGCTGGGCGAGCGCGTAGGCGGTCGTCACGCCGGTGATGCCGGCGCCGATCACGGCGATGTGGGTCATGAGCTTGGACTCCGGGACTGGACGCGTGGAGGCCGCCCTCGAGCGGTCGGCCGGTTGCGCGCCCCATCTGTCCCGGTGCCTGAGAGCTTGATCCGACCCGCCCTGGCGAGGCGCGGCACGGACGTCCCCTTCGGCGGGTGCCCACGGTTTCAGCCCGCTGCACCACTCTCCAGATCGCCCTGACGACACGGTTCCGGTGCCTGAGAGTTTCCGGGGCGGTTGCTCCGTCGGCGCCGGGTCCCCTCTGCTGGGAAGATCCCGGTCTCTCCCGCATCGTCACGATGGGCTGTCCCTGAATACGCCGACCGGCCGCGGGGGAGAAGCCCGTCCGTCCCGCCGGCGGCCGATTCCGCCGACAGCCGGTGCGCGTTGTCACCGCCGGAGCGCTGCCGGAACGCTGCCGGATCATCGCGGGGAGCGATCCCCGCCGCCGGCGGTTGACCCGGGGGTTTGACGGGGACTTCCGGGGGACGGCCGATGCTGACCAGGACCGCGATCTACGAGGGCACGGTGCGCGACGGGCGGGACGAGGAGTTCTTCCGCCGGGTCCGGGACGAGCTGGAGCCGTTCTGGCGGCGGTTCCCGGGCGTCACCGCCGTGCGGGTCCAGCGCCTCGTCTCCAAGGACGACGACGCGCGGCCGATCGCCATGATCCTGGAGATGGACTTCCCCGACCAGGCGGCCCTGGACGCCTGCCTCGCCTCGTCGATCCGCCCGGAATCGCACGCCGCCACCGAGGCGGTGATGCAGATGTTCGACGGCCGCTTCTACCATCTGGTCAGCGCCGGACGGACCTTGTCGCTGGTGGATTGAGATCAGGTCCCGGGACGCCGATGACCGACCATATTCACCGCCGTATTTACCGTACATAAACCGAGACTGACAGATTCATATCTTCTAGAGACAAAACTATTCGCCTACACACCAGTCGAACCAACCCTCTTAAGGGTCTCGGTGCAGCTTGTGCCCGAGCGACACCCTTGTTTCAGGCGGACGGCGCGATGGCGAAGTGGATACCTGGCGCGGCCGTCTTCGGTCTCCTGTGCCTGATGATCATCCCGGCCCCCGGGATCTGGGGCGTCCTGATCGGGGCCGCCTGCGTGCTCGCCATCGTCGGCAGCCTGTGCATGCTCGTCCTCGATCGGGTGGCGAGCGCCATCCTCGTCTGGCGCCAGCGGGTGCGGGTGCGACGCCCGAGCTCGGGCCGGAGCCGCAGCCGGGTGGTCCATGCCGGCTCCAGGGTGACCCGGAAGGTCTGAGCCTCCGGCGGGGCGCCGGGGACTGGATTCCCCGCGGTATCGGTGCAAGGTCCCGACGCCGCGATCACGGCGCCTGAGACCAAACCGGGACGGTCCGATGAAGCTCCTCTACTCCCCCGCCTCTCCCTACGCCCGCAAGGTGCTGGTCCTCGCCCACGAGACGGGACTGATCGACCGGATCGCCGTCACCGTCGCGGGGGCCTCGCCGACCGGCCCCTCCGCGGAGGTCGCCGCCCACAATCCGCTGGGCAAGATCCCCGCCCTGGTGCTGGAGGACGGCACAGCCCTCTACGACAGCCGGGTGATCTGCGAGTATCTCGACAACCTCTCCGCCGGCCCGCGCCTGTTCCCCGAGGGCGCCGCCCGCTGGGACGCGCTGACCCGGCAGGCGCTCGCCGACGGCCTGCTCGATGCGGCGCTGCTCACCCGCTACGAGCGGGTGCTGCGTCCCGAGCCCCACCGCTGGGACGCCTGGGAGGCCGGTCAGGTCGGCAAGATCCGCGCGGCGCTGGACCGGTTCGAGAGCCTGGTCGGCGGGATGCCGGCGCTGGATATCGGCACGGTCGCGCTGGGCTGCGCGCTCGGCTACCTGGACCTGCGCTTCCCCGATCTCGCGTGGCGGGAGGGCCGCCCGGCGGTCGCCGCCTGGTACGCGGAGTTCGAGCGCCGCCCGTCCATGGAAGCCACCGTGCCGAAGGGCTGAGGGGCTCTGAGGGGCTGAGGGCCCCGCCGCGCCAAGCCCCGCAGACCGCGCCCCGCTACGGCCGGGCCCGGTCGGCGATCGCGTAGGGATGGGTCGATCCGAGCGGATCGGCGAGGAAGTCCTGGACCGTCCCGGCGCCGGTGCCGAAGGTGATGAGCAGGAAGCCGCCCGCCAGCGCGAAGTTCTTCAGGAAGTCCCAGAACAGCTCGCGGCCCCTGCCCCCGGCCCAGAAATCCCCCGGCACCCAGAACTGCTTCCACAGCAGCGCCGTCACCCCGCAATAGCCGGCGAGCACGAAGGCGGCGGCCCGGTCGGCGGTCCCGGTCAGGATGCACAGCGACATCCCGATCTCGACGCAGAGCCCGATCAGGATCAGCGCCGCCGCGGGCGCGGTGGCGTGCACGGCCTGCCGCGCCTGCCCGACCGCGCCCCTGAAGTTCAGGATCTTGTCGAGGGCGCTGAACGGCAGGAACAGCAGCACGAGGAGCAGGCGGACGCCGAACGCGATCGCGACGCTGAGGCTGGCCATGCTCTGAAGGGTCTCCCTCAACCCGGCCCGGTGCGGACCGCTGATCCAAGGCGGTGATCCAAGGCGCTGATCCAAGCCGCGAGCGGCGCGAAGGTTTCCTCGGCGACGGGCCGGTGCCGGCCGGGAGGGGCTCCGCCGCCCGGCATGCCGCGCTTCTTCGAGCGAGGGTGGCATCGCGGCAACAATGATTCAAGCCGTTTCGCGAAAATAATGGAACACCGGAAATTTTCAGAATTTCGGATCGATTCTCGCCCGACCGATCGATCTCGATGTATACAGTAGCTCAGAATCTTTTCGACTATTATTGAACTCAACCCGAACCGATCGCCCGAGACTTGACAGGCACGGTCCCGTCTCGGCTCCAGTTCTGCAAGTCTCTCTCGGTCGACGCGCGGTGATCACGCGTGACGGCGCGCAGATCGGGGGAACCGGACCGCAAACCGTATCCGCAGAACCGGCGAGCCTTGACCATGCGAATCGCGATCATCACGCCGTCGCGGCTCAAACCCTCGACCCTGGCCGGAGAGGCCGGCCCGTACTTCCTGGAGCACGCGATCGCGAGCGCCAACGCCCAGGAGCTCGACCGGCCGGCGACGATCCACTTCTTCGTCGGGACCGATCCCGGGACCGAGATCCCGGCACGGCTCGCCGCGCACCCGCAGGTCACCTTCGCGCGCGGCGCGCGCAAGGGCCAGATCCCCGCGCTGAACGCCGCCATCGCCGCCGTCGACGACAGCTGGGACCTCGTCGGCCTCCTCGAGGACGACGATCGCTGGCTGCCGCCCTATCTGGGCGTCGCCGTCCGCGCCCTGGACCGCTTCGATTTCGTCTCCTCGACGCAGCTCGAGACCGACGAGGCCGGCGAGGTGGTGCGGATCAACGACTTCGCGACGCCGTCGGGCTGGCTGATGCGGCGGACGACCTTCGCGCAGGTCGGCGCGATCAGCCCGGCCGCGAAGTGGCACTACGACAACGAGTGGCTCGGCCGCCTCGCCGAGACCGGCCTGCGCCGCGCCCACCTCGTCGAGGCGACGGCGCCCGTCACGCTGCAGCACGCTTCCCTGGTCCGCCCGTGGCTCGCCAACGTCCTCCAGCTCGGCGGCCCCAACGTGCAGCTCGCGCGCCACGGCTTCGTCCTGCCGCTGGTGTGCCGCCTCGTGCATCCGGGCTCCGGAAGCTCGGATGTCGGCCAGGGCGGGACGTCGAGGGCCGAGAGCGAGGCCGAGTACCGGCGGCTGGTCGACCGCTTCGGCCGCATCCCCTGGTGAGATCGCCCTGGTGAGATCGCCCTAGTGAGATCGCGCCGCGCGGCGGAGGCTCCGCGGACCGGCGGCGCGCCCGACCGGCGCGGAGGCCGGTTCAGCCCGGGAGCGCACCCTGGGACGCCGCCGCGGAGCCGGTCACGCAGGCGCCGATCAGCCGCCGCACGAAGCCCGCGCAGGCCGCGAGTTCGTCCCGGGTGACGTACTCGTCCGCCCGGTGGGCGCGCGCGATCGAGCCCGGCCCGATCACCACGGCCGGCACGCCGCCGAGCCGCTCGAACAGCCCGCCCTCCGTGCCGTACGAGACCTTGGCGTGGCCGTTGCGGCCCGCGAGGCGCTTGGCCAGGGTCACGATCGCCGCCTCCGGATCGGTGTCGAGGCCCGGATAATCGATCAGCGGCTCGACCGCGACGCCGCAGGCCGGATCGCCGGCCCGCATCAGCGGCGCCAGCGTCCCGGTGGCGTAGGCGATCGCGGACGCTGCCAGCGCGGCGGCATCGTCCGCGCCGATCGCCCGGTACTCGAACTCGACGCTGCAGCTGTCGGGCACGATGTTGAGCGCCGATCCGCCCCGGACCACGCTCGACAGGCCGGTGGTGTGGGGCACGTCGTAGAGCGCGTCGCGGGCGCCGTCCCGGGCGATGGCCTCCGCCGACAGGCGGACATGCTCGATGAAGCGGGCGGCGTACTCGACCGCGTTGACCCCCTGGGGCGCCAGGGCCGAGTGGCTGGCCTTGCCGCGGAAGGTGAGGCGGGCGGCCGATTTGCCCTTGTGGCCGACCACCACGTCCATTCCGGTCGGCTCGCCCACGAAGCAGCCGAGCGGCCGCGGCACGCGCTCGAGCATCCGGGCGATCAGCGGGCGCACGCCGAGGCACCCGATCTCCTCGTCGTACGAGATCGCGATGTGGATCGGGGTGGCGAGTTCCGCCGCGACCATCTCGGGCAGGAGCGCGAGGCAGACCGCGAGGAACCCCTTCATGTCGGAGGTGCCGCGCCCGTAGAGCCGCCCGCCCTCCTCCCGCAGGACGAACGGGTCCGACGACCAGGGCTGGCCGTCGGTCGGCACCACGTCGCTGTGGCCGGAGAGCACGTAGCCGGGGCGCGTCTCGTACGGCCCGACGCTGACCAGCAGCGCCGCCTTCCGGCCCGTCGGATCCGGCACCCGCTCCACCGCGGCGCCGAGGTCGCGGCAATAGGCCTCCGCCCAGTCGATCAGAGGCAGGTTCGAGCGGGCGCTCACCGTGTCGAAGGCGACGAGCGCGGCGAGCAGCGCCGCCGGATCGGGCGTGCCGGGGCGCGGCGTGGCGGTCTGTGCGGACTCTGTCATGGATCCCATGTCGTGGGGAGGCCGTGGGGAGGTCTTGGCTGGGTCTTGGCCAGGTCTTGGCCGGGCCGCGGCCGGCACACCGCCCCTCCCGAATCGGTTTCGGAGGGACGCGGCGTCCGCCGGAGTTCTCGGCCTTCCGGGGATCCAGGGCAATGCCCGGCGCCCGGCGGCGCAGACCCGGAACCGGGACGACGTTCGGGCGTAGCCGCCGGGTAGGGCACCTTCGGCCCGCTCGTCCCGGAGCCCCGACCATGCGTCCCGGTCCCGCCCCGATCCTCGCCGTCCTCCTGTCGACGCTCCTCTTGCCGACGCTCCTCCTGCCGACGGCCCCGCTGCTGGCCGCCCCGGCCGAGGCCCGCCGGCAGGCCGCGCCCCCCGCCGGGCGACCGCATCACCGCGCGGCCTCCGACATGGACCTGACCCTCGCCCGCATGGCGGCGCGCGACCGTCCGCTCTGGCGGGTCTGGCAGCGGCCCCGGCCCCTCGCCCGCACGGTCGCGCCGGCGACGCGCGAGCGGGTCGCGGCGCCGCCGCTCACGGGCTGGGGCTACGGCGGCACCGTCCCGGGTGCCGCGCCCGGCTTCTGAACCGCCTCGACCCGGGCCCGGCCGCCTGCCATGGTGCGGGCGACCGCAGCGGCCCGAGACGGACACGATGGTGCTGGAGTTCCGCCTGGACGATCCGACCCCCGCGGATCCGCGCCGCCGCTGGGACACCCTCGCGCAGGAGGCGCGGGACGCCTGCTACGACAACACCCGCGCGGTGGCCGACAGCGCCGCCCAGGTGGCCGCCCGGGACGCGGCCTCGGCCGCCTATCGGGCGGCGCATCCGGCCGGCCTCGACGTGCCCTACGGCCCCGGCGCCCGCAACGCCCTCGACCTCTACCCGGCGCGGGACGCGGCGGCGCCCTGCCTGGTCTTCATCCACGGGGGCTACTGGCAGCGGGGCGCCCGGGAGCTGTTCGCCTGCTTCGCGGAGGGCCCGAACGCCGCCGGCTGGTCGGTGGCGATGGTCGGCTACACCCTGGCGCCGGAGGCGGGCCTTTCCCGGATCGTGGCGGAGATCGGCGCGGCCCTCGACTGGCTGGCCGCCCACGGGGCCGCGCGCGGGATCCGCGGTCCCCTGATCCTGTCGGGCTGGTCGGCGGGCGGGCTGCTCACCGCGATGCAGCTCGGCCATCCGGCGGTGGCGGCGGGTCTGGCGATCTCCGGCGTCTACGACCTCGCGCCGATCCGCCAGACCTCCCTGGACGCCAAGCTGAGCCTCACCGACGGCGAGATCGAGACCCTGTCGCCCCTGCGGCTCCCGGTGATCGCGAAGCCGCTCTGCATCGCCTACGGCTCCCGCGAACTGCCGGCGCTGATCCACGACGCCCGCAACCTGCACGCCCTGCGGGCGGCGGCCCACGCCCCCGGCTCCCTGCTGCCGGTCCCCGGGGCCGAGCACTTCTCGGTGCTCGACGCCCTGCGCCGGCCGGGCGGGCTCCTGGTCCGGGCGGCCCACGCCCTTCTCGAGGACTGAGGCCCCGGCCGGCAGCCCGGACCGCACCCGGACGAGCCGGGGGGACGACGGGGTGCAGATTTGCAACTCCCGATAGAAATTCTGCATCGCCGAGGCCCGTTTCCGCCTTGCTGAGGCCTGCCCCGCGTGCTGAGACGGGATCGCGGGCACGATCTCCCTCCACCGGGAGCCGGCCGATCCCAGGGAGATCGGATGCAAGCGGTCGCGCGATCGGAATCCCTTGCGGCGCCCTGCGCCGGCGCCGCGGACCGGACCGGCCGCCGCGGCGGATGGCGTGACCGGTGGCGCGCGCCGCGGCTGCGCGTCGTGCTGGCCCTGGGTTTCGGCACGCTCGGCTTCCTGACGACCCTGACGCTCGCCGCCCTGGTGAGCCGCGAGGCGACCCGACGGCTCGAGGCGGAGGTCGGCGGCCAGCTCGCCGAGATCGCCGGTCAGATGGCCCGGGGCCTCGATATCGGGATGTTCGAGCGCTGGCGCGACATCCAGATCGCCGCCGCCTCGGACAGTCTGCGCGATCCCGGGACCGGAACGGCCGCCAAGCGCGCCGTGCTGGAGCGGCTCCAGGCGACCTACCCGGCCTACTCGATCATCGGGCTGATCGACGCCGACGGGCGCTTCTCCGTCACCAGCACCGGCGCCCTGGAGGGCGCCGACGTCTCCGGCCGCGACTATTTCCGCGGCGGCCGCGCGGGCCCCTACGTGGGCGACGTGCACCCGGCCAAGCTCCTCGAGGCGCTGATGCCCCCGGACGAGGCCGCCGCGCGCGCGGCGGCGCGCGAGCCCCTGCGGCTCCTCGACGTCGCGGCGCCGGTGCGGGCGCCGGACGGCCGCGTCCTCGGGGTGCTGGCCGCCCATCTCGACTGGACCTGGGCGCGCGACATGGCCCGCATCCTCGAGGCTGGCCTCCGGGGCCACCGCCAGGGCGCCGAGATCCTGATCCTGTCCCGCGACGGCACCGTGCTCCTCGGGCCGCCCGCCCTGCAGGGCGCCCCCCTGCCCCGCTCGGTCCTGGCGGGCGGCCGGCCCCTCGATCCGGAGGGCACGAGCCGGGTCGGCCCCTGGCCGGACGGCGCCGCGTATCTCAGCGCCCGCGCGTCCACGGCCGGCCACCGCGACTATCCGGGCCTCGGCTGGCAGGTGGTGGTGCGGCAGACGGCCGACCGGGCCCTGACCTCGGTGGCGGCCCTGCGCGGGGGCATCCTGGCGGCGGGCAGCGCGGTGGCCCTCGCGGCGGCGCTGCTCGCGTGGCTGCTCGCGGGTCTGATCGCCCGCCCCCTGCTGGATCTGGCGGTCGCCGCCGAGACCCTGGGCCGCGACCAGCCCCTGCCGACGCTGCCCCGCTCCCTCGTGCGCGAGGGCGCGACGATCGCCGACGCCCTCGCGGCGGCGGCGGACGAGCGGGCCCGGCGCGCCGAGACCCACCGGCTGCTGATCGACGAACTCAATCACCGGGTGAAGAATACCCTCGCCACCGTGCAGGCGATGGCGGCGCAGAGCCTGAAGAATCTGGGCGCCGGCGCGGCGGCCGGGCGCGACGCCTTCGAGGCGCGGCTCCTCGCCCTGTCGCGCGCCCACGACATCCTGACCCGCGAGAGCTGGGCGAGCGCGGATCTGCGCGGCATCGCCGCCCAGGCGGTGCGGCCCTTCCTGGGTCCGGACCCCGCGGGCGGCGATCCGTCGAACCGGGATTCCTCCGGTCGGGAGACTTCGGATCGTGACCCTGCGGACCGGGACGCTCCGGGTGCGAACACCCCGCGCATCACCCTGGACGGCCCCGACCTGCGGCTGCCGCCCGAGGGTGCCCTCGCGCTCACGATGATCCTGCACGAATTGTGCACCAACGCGGTCAAGCACGGCGCCCTGTCGGTTCCGGGCGGGCGGGCCGCGCTGGCCTGGACGGTGGAGGCGGGTCCCGACACCGAGACCCTGCGGCTGACCTGGCGCGAGTGCGGCGGCCCGCCGGTCGTCTCGCCGTCGCGGAGGGGGTTCGGCACCCGCCTGCTCGAGCGGGGCCTCGCCGGAGGCAGGACGGCCAGCCTCACCTACGAGGCCGGCGGCCTCGTCTACGTGGCGGCCAATCCCCTGCCCGTGACGCGTCTCCACACCGGACGGGCCTGACCCCGCTCCGGCCCGGGCGGCCGTCGTCCCAGCCTCACCCGATATCGCGCGCGTCCGCGTTGCGAGGGCGGCCGCGCGGCCCTGCGCGCCGCGGACACGCTCCTGAAGGACACGCTCCGCGCCGTCGGCGCCAGATCTGTCCTTAATCCCGGCCCCTCTCTCAAGAAGGACAAAGACGTGCGCGGACGCACACGATAGTACTTACGCCACGGATTAAAGCTTTCGTCGATACAATGTGCCGATGCGCACACGCTATTCCGAAAATGTAGACTAGGGTCGACTTATCGGCAGGGATGCGGTGTCCCTCGCCACAAGTCGAACAGCGAGGAAACGTCATGATCCAGTCCCGCACCCAGTCCCGACATCTCTCGGTTCGCGGCCGCGCGGCCGGTCCCGCCTTCGGCCTCGCCCTCCTGGCCGGGATCCTCGGAGCGCCCCTGGCGGCGCAGGCGGGCGAAGGCGGCGGCGGGAGCCGTCAGGCCGCCGGCGGCGGCCACATGAGCTCCTACATCAACGACCCGCACCACGACCCGCGCTCGCTGCACTCGCAGCGCTCCGGGTCCGGGCAGCTCCTCGGGGCGCCGATGATTCACGACAGGGCCGGGGCCACCGTGGCGCGCGGCCAGGTCGTCGACCCGCACTGGGCCTCCGGAACCGCGGAGCGCCGCCGGGTCCGTCGCTGAGACGTCGGAGGCCGGGCCTCCGACGCGACACCCGACACGTCACCCGACACCGAGACCCGCCGCCCGGCCCCTCCGGCCGGGCGGAGCCGACCGAACACCGCTGCGCGCTCCGGCGCATCGCCCTTCCCCGTTCTCGCCTTCCGGTTCTCCCGGCCTCAGGGACCCTTCATGAACAACCTCATCCAGGGCATCGCCAGCTTCCAGGGCAGCGTCTTCCCCGGCCAGCGGCAGATGTACCAGCAGCTGGTGCGCGACGGTCAGCACCCGAGCGCGCTGATCATCGCCTGCGCGGATTCCAGGGTCTCGCCCGAGCACATCACCCAGGCGGGACCCGGAGACCTGTTCGTCTGCCGCAACGCCGGCAACATCGTGCCCCCGGCCTCCGACGTGGTCGGCGGCGTCTCCTCGGCGATCGAGTACGCCGTGGTGGCCCTCGGCGTGCGCGACATCGTGGTCTGCGGCCACTCGGATTGCGGCGCCATGAAGGGGCTGATGAACCGGGACCTGCTCAAGCGGATGCCCAGCGTCGCGGCCTGGTTGCGCCACGCCGAGGCCGCCGAGCGGATCGTCTGCGAGGCCTATCCCGAGGGGATGGACGCCCAGGCCCGCCACCACGCCCTGGCCCTGGAGAACGTGGTGGTCCAGCTCGCCAATCTGCGCACCCATCCGAGCGTCGCCGCCGCCCTGGCCAAGGGATCCCTGCGGCTGCACGGCTGGTTCTTCGAGATCGAGACCGGTGCCCTCCTGGCCTACGACGGCGCGAGCGGGCAATTCCGGCCGATCGCCGGGGCCGACATGCCCGTGGCGCAGGATTCCTCCGCCAGCAGCCGCCTGCAGGCGGCCTGACCATGCGCGCCCCCGGCCGCCTGACCACGAGCCTGCAGAGCGCCCTCGCCCCGGACGGCGCCGTCCGGGCGAGCCTCGCCCGGGACCTGCCCGCCTCCGTGGTGGTCTTCCTGGTGGCGCTGCCCCTGTGCATGGGCATCGCCATCGCGTCCGGCGTGCCGCCGGAGCGCGGCCTCATCACCGGCATCGTCGGCGGCATCGTGGTCGGCCTCCTCGCCGGCTCGCCGCTCCAGGTCAGCGGGCCCGCCGCCGGGCTCGCCGTGATCGTCTACGGGTTCGTGCAGGCGCACGGTCTCGACGCCCTGGGTCCCGTCCTGGTGGTGGCGGGCCTCGTCCAGCTCGTCGCCGGCGCCCTGCGGGTCGGCGGCTGGTTCCGGGCGATCTCGCCGGCCGTGGTGCACGGCATGCTGGCCGGCATCGGGATCCTGATCGTGCTGGCCCAGATCCACGTCCTGACCGACGCCCTCCCCCGGGCGAGCGGCCTCGACAACCTCGTGGCGATCCCGGCCGCGTTCTTCAACTTCGTCAGCGGCACGGGCGACCGCACCGGGGCCGTGATCGTCGGCGGGATCACCATCGCGGCGATGATCGCCTGGGAGCGGCTGCGCCCGGCGCGGCTCCGGCTCCTGCCCGGGGCGCTCGTCGGCGTGCTGGCGGGCAGCCTCGTGGCGGGATTCGGGGATCTCGCCGTCAAGCGCGTGGCGGTGCCGGAGGCCCTGTTCTCCGGCCTCGCCCTGCCGGCGGCCGAATCCTGGGCGCGCCTCGCCGAGGCCGAGATCCTGATCATGGCCCTGGTGATCGCGGTGATCGCCAGCGCCGAGAGCCTGCTCTCGGCGGCCGCCGTCGACCGGATGCACGACGGTCCCCGCACCCAGTTCAACCGGGAACTCGGCGCGCAGGGCATCGGCAACCTGATCTGCGGGCTCGCCGGCGCGCTGCCGATGACCGGGGTGATCGTGCGCTCGTCGGCCAACGTGCAGGCGGGCGCCGTCAGCCGCGCCGCC
Source organism: Methylobacterium sp. 13MFTsu3.1M2 (assembly GCF_900112625.1). Taxonomy (NCBI): domain Bacteria; kingdom Pseudomonadati; phylum Pseudomonadota; class Alphaproteobacteria; order Hyphomicrobiales; family Methylobacteriaceae; genus Methylobacterium; species Methylobacterium sp. 13MFTsu3.1M2. The sequence goes on along the minus strand of NZ_FOMM01000033.1, from coordinate 23,126 downwards.
ACGGTGATGCACGGGACCTGGATCCTGGCGTTCCTGCTGGTGCTGCCCTGGCTGCTGGCCCTGGTGCCGACCGCGAGCCTCGCCGGCATCCTGGTGGTCACCGGCTGGCGGCTGGCGAGCCCGGCCCACGCCCTGCACCTGCAGGCCCGCTACGGCTGGCTGACCGCGGCGATCTGGCTCGCCACGATGGCCACCGTGGTGGCGGTGGACCTGCTCACCGGGGTGCTCACCGGCCTCGCCCTGAGCCTGATCCAGGCCCTGCCGAGCCTGCGCAAGGGACGGCTCCGGATCGAGCACGCGGCGGCCCCCGAAGTGCCCGGCGTGCCGGAGCTGCGCCTGTCGGGGGCGGCGACCTTCCTGCAGCTGCCGAGCCTCACGGCGGCCCTGGAGCGGACCCCCGCGGGCGGCGAGGTCCGCCTCGCCACCGACAACCTCGCGGCCATCGACCACACCTGCCTGGAGATGATCGGCGACTGGGCGAGCCGGCGCAGCGCCGGCGGCAGCCGGATCGCGGTGGTGGGCGGGTCGGGTGTCCCGCACGACCGGCTCGCCGCCGCGGTGGCGGCCCCGGCGCACTGAGGACCCTGGCGCCCTCCGCCGGCGGCGAGACCCGTCGGGCGGAGGGCGCGCCGCCCACGCGGGGCGGTTCGCGGCGACACGGCCCGAACCGACGGCCCGAAACGACGGCGCGGAGCCGTTCCCGGCGCGATCGGGAGCGGCTCCGCGCCGCGTCCGCACCCGGTCGCCGGGCCTCCATTCCCGGACGACGGCGGCCCGCCGCGCGGGCCGTCAAGGCTGTCCGCCTCCGGGGAGACGGCGATCTTCAAAACCGGTTAATCCTGAATCTTCGCGCCCCTTTAACGAGCGGGAGGCCAGACTCAGCCTCACGGCAGGTCCGGCCCGCGGGACCGGCCGGCGGAATGGTTCTCGTCAGGAGCTTCGTCGATGATCAGGTTCCTCGCGGCCTCGGCCGCCTGCCTGGTCCTGTGCGGCGCCGCGGCGGCGCAGGACATGCCCGGCCTCGCGACCCTGAGCCCGCCCGACCCGGTGCAACCGGTGGCGGCGAGCCCCGCGCTCCCGGCACCGGACGGCGCGGTCGCGCCGGGATCGCGAGCGGAGGCCGGCCCCGATCCGGTCGCGCTCCGGCCCGCGCCCGGCCGGGTGCCCGTCGGCAGCCTCACCCTCCGCGGCACCGCCGCCGACCCCGCGCAGACGACCGCCAGCCTGAAGGTTCCGGCGACCGGCCCCGGCGCGTCCAAGCCCTGGTGCGCGCAGGAGCGCCGGATCGGCACCGGTCAGGGCTTCTGCCTGGTCAACTGAGCGGCCCCTGATGGGCCAAGCGGCCGGATCGGGCGGCCGGATCAGGAGGCCGCGTAGACGGTGACCTCGTCGAAGGTTCCGCCTTCCGGCGCGTCGTCGAGGGAAGCGACGAGAAGCACCAGCACGGCCGCGCCGACCGCCGTGACGGCGAGGAGCCGCGTGATCAGATCGGCGTGGGCGCGGGCGACGTGGATCAGCGCGCAGCCGAGCATGAAGGCGCAGACCTGCGTGGCCGGCGCGGCGAGCGCCGCGGTCATCGCGCCCGCCCGATCATCCGATCACGGCCGATCCTGTCCATGCACGTCCTCCCCGGCCGGGACGCCGTCTGCCGGCGCGCAGCCAAGCAGATCGCCCGTCGCGGCGCCCCCCAATATGGGGGAGCCGGCGGGGTCCGGCCTCACGTCTTCGTGACCGGCGCCCCTCAGGCGGGCTCCGGCCCCGGCCATGCCGGGGCGGATCCCGGGATGGATGCCAGGGCGTAGGTGGCCTCGGCGACCCGGTTCAGGGGGCCGCCCGGCCCGGACCGCTTCCACAGGCGCGTGTTCAGGGCCGCCACCGGATCCCGGCCGGGAAGGGTGAAGCCCTGCCCGGCGAGCACCTCCAGGATCTCGGCCGCGTGCAGCGGCCGGCCCGCCCGCGCGATCGCCGCGCAGGCCGCCTGCACCAAGGCCCGGCCGTAGCGGCGGGCGCCGGCGGCGTCCTCCGTGAAGGCGATCGCCGGCGGGATCGGTCCGGCGGCGCCGACGGGACCGGGCGCCCCCGCGGACCGCGCCGCCGGACCGGCCCGCGCGCCCCAGTGCCCGGGGGCCGCGCCCGCCGCGTCGGCAAGCGATCCGGACCGGGCCTCTAGGACGTCCCGTACGTCCCGCCCCCGCGGCGGCTCGTCGGCCGGGTCTCGGCGTGGCCCTGCCGGCGGATCGGGCTTCGGGGCCGGGTCCGGCCGCGCGTCCGCTCCGCCGGCCGCGAGCCGGCGGCCGAGTTCCTGGTAGAGGACGAGATCGGCGATCTCCCGATCGAGCGCCTCGCGCTGGCGTCGCAGCGCGGCGAGCCGCGCCGCGATCTCGGAATCCGACAGGGCCACGTGATGTTCCTTCCAGGCGGACGGAACACATATCTCATTCCGCGCCATTCAGGGAATAGCCACCGTCACATATTCCGTCAGGCCGCCATTCCCTGAGGGAATGAGAGGCAACGATCCCTGTTCTATTCCTTGAGGCGTTTCCGTATTCCCTTAGCCGCAGGGCGAGGCGGCACGAGCAGCGTGCTGGGATCGGCCGGGTGCAGGGTCAGCCCGCCGTCGTCGAGCACCAGCGGCAGCCGCGGAAACACCTCGCGCAGATGCGCGAGATCGGCCTTGAACGCCTGGCGGAAGCTGCGGATCGAGGCGTTCTCGGCCCCGAACTGCGCGTGGAGGTTGGCCCAGGTCAGGCGGAGCGGCCGCTGCAGGGACCGCAGGCGGTAGCCGGTCCAGAACAGCAGGTCGAGCTTGCGCGCCGAGCCCGAGAAGGCCCGGGCCGCCCGCAGGTCCACCGGCAGGGCGTGCCGGATCAGGGTCTCGTAGAATTCGGGATCGAAGCGCACCGTGCGGCCGGCCTCGTCGTCCCCCTCCCCGGCGCGGGGGCGCCACAATTCCAGGCTGCGGAACGGCGGCACGTTGAGGGTGGTCGCGCTGTCGCGCCCGTCCCAGAGGCCGATCTGCATGGAGCAGGCGGCCAGCCGGTTCAGCTGCTCCTTGAACTGGCGGATGGTGCCCCGCTCGCCCCCCGTGACCGCGAAGCCCATCTCCCGCATGAAGCCCGACAGGGTCTCGGCCACCTTCACGGTGGGGCTGCGCTGGCGCACGGCCTCGGTGCAGAGGTGCAGCAGCACCAGCCGGGCCTTCGGGCCGTAGGGCAGCCCCTGGGGCTCGAAGGCGCCGGTCTCCGGGTCCTTGATCCGGCCGGCGATCAGGTTGAGCGAGTTGCGGCCGTAGCTGCGGGAGAATTCCCGCACCGGCCCGGGGTCCCGGTAGGGCAGGCCGCACAGCGCCAGGACCGAGTGGATGTGCTGGAGGCTCGACGGGACGGCCGGCTCGTTCTCGATCACGAGGCGCACCGCGTCGCGGCGGCGCTGGTCGCGGGACAGCCCGGCCCGGCGGCTCTCCTCCTCCCCCAGGAGGGCGGCCTGTGCGTCGCGCTCGCGCTGACGGTGCAGCACGTGCTCGACGATCTGCGCGAACAGGAAGCCGCCGCGCGCCGCCTCGATCTCGGCCCGCAGGTCCGGGTCGTGGATCCCGGCGATCTTCTCCTCGATGCTCATCGCCCCTCGGCCCGCGGTACACGGGCCGTCGATCCGCCAGGCGGACGGACGGCCCGATCCTGCCATGCCACGATTCGCCCGCCGCGGCCCCCGTCCGATCGGCCTTGTCCCGGCAATCCACGCTTCCCCGGTCGCGGGGACGCGCCCGAAAGCGGGCCGACACTGCTCCCTTCACGGCCGGCTCCCGGGCCGGCACGCGCAGAGTTCGATACGGGACCCGCTCCCCCGGCGATCCCACGCAGAGTTCGATACGCGGGACCGCTCGGTGTCCGTCCCCGTTATTCACCGCTCCGGGCCCGGATTCGCGCCGAATCGGATACGCCGCCGCGCAGATTCCGATACGCCGACCGGCCGTCCGGGCGCAGAATCGGATACGCCGCGACGCAGAGTCCGATGCGGGCCGGCGCAGAGTCGAATGCGCGAATGCAGGCCAAGCCCCTGGCACAGATGCGGAATTCGCCACCCCATATAACTTGCTGAACTGACTCTCTGAGAGATTCGTCCAGATAATCTTCCTACTGCGGACCAGCCCGTTCGTTCTGAAGAACGACCGTGTCGCGCCCGCACATGCACAGGTCACAAAGGGAATATGAGTTCGTTTTCCACATTCCTACGCGGGAGGACCGTCCCGACTTGACGGGTCGGCGACGGAATCCGGTGCCGTGCCGGCGCGCTCCGTCGATCGTCCTGGCCCTGGATCCCCGAGGGCTGCCGGGAGTTCCCGGTGTGATGCCGGCTTGACGCGCGCGATCCCGCCCGGTTTCTCGGCTCCTTCCGACAGGGCCCTCAGAGAAGAGCGCGCCGATGCCCCCCTTGCCCGAATTCGTCTGGCCCAGCCTCGCCCGACCCAGCCTCGCCCGGCCCAGCCTCGCCCGACCCAGGGCCCCTTCGCCGATCGCGGCCCGATGACGGATCGCCGCGACGACGCCCGGCCGCCCGGCGGCCGCCCCGCCCGGCCCCGCCCGCACGGGCCCCGGCGCCCCGCCCCCCGGTCCGGAGGTCGCCCGGGCGGGGCGTCCCGCCCGTGGGAGGAGGGCGGCGACGGGCCGACCGTGCTCTACGGCTGGCATCCCGTGGTGCAGGCCCTGGGCAACGCCCAGCGCGGCCTGCACCGGCTGCTCGCCACCGAGAACGCGGCCGCGCGGCTGGAGGCCGAGTTCGGCGGCGCCGTGCGGATCACCCCGGAGCTGGTGCGGCCGAGCGACATCGGCCGCCTGCTCGGCCCGGACGCCGTCCATCAGGGCCTGTACCTGGAGGCCGAGCCCCTGCCCGCGCCCGGCCTCGACGACCTGCCCGCCGACGCGCTGCTGCTGGCGCTCGACCAGATCACGGACCCGCACAATGTCGGGGCGATCGTGCGCACCGCCGCGGCCTTCGGGGTCGCCGGGATCGTCACCACGGCGCGCCACGCGCCGGGCGCCACCGGAGTCCTGGCGAAATCCGCCTCCGGCGGCCTGGAGCACGTGCCCTTCGTGACCGTCCGGAACCTCGCCGAGGCCCTGATCGCCCTGGGCGAGCGCGGCTTCACCCGGGTCGGCCTCGATTCGGACGCGCCCGAGAGCCTCGACGCGCTGACGATCGCGCGGCCGCTGGTGATCGTGCTGGGCGCCGAGGGCAAGGGCCTGCGCGAGCGGACCCGGGGCTGCTGCGACGTCCTGGCCCGGATCCCCTTCTCGGGCGCGATCCGCAGCCTCAACGTCTCGAACGCCGCCGCCATCACCCTCTACGCCCTCGGCCGCGCGAGAGACTGACAGGGGAGCGACAGGAACCCGACGGGGACGCGGCCGGACCGGCACCCGATCGGTCCCGGCGAGACACGTTCGGAAACACGGAACCGCCACCGGAAGCCCTTCTTCCGCCTAGGCAATCTTCGCAACTTCCCGTAGAATAAGTCGCGAGGGGGGCGTCGTCTCGAGGGCTGCGCCGGATGTTGGACGATGCGTTTACCTACGGCGGTTGGGTCCTCGGCCTGATCGCCGTCGGCGTGTGGATCTGGCTCGCGCGGCGCGCCTTCCCGAGTTTCGAATCCTTCGTGACGGGCTTCGACGACGAGCTCCAGCTCGGCGCCAGCCCGGAGGAGCGCGCGCGCAGCGCGCGCTGGCGTCAGGTCCGTCAGGCCGCCATGGCCCTGACGGCCGTCGCGGCCCTGTGTCTGTCGATCGGCTTCGCGATTCCCGACTGATTCTCGACGGGGCCGGAAACCGGGAGGTGATCCGGCCCGGATCCCGCGCTGAAGCCCCGGGGTTCCGGGCGTGCACCGTCCCCGTGCCCTCTCGCGGCCGGCGCGGAGCCTTCGTGGCGGTCGGCGCGTTCGGCCTCGAAGCCCTGGATCGCCGTGCCGCCCAGGGAGCGCGGCGTGTCGTGGCGGCCGCAAGCCCGTCATCGGATTCCCGGGCCGCCTCGCGCCGAGACGGTTCCCGACGCCGCCAGGGGGCTCGACCCGCCGGAAGCCTCTCTTCAGGCCGCGCGGACCCGGGCCAGGAAGCCTTCGACGGCGCCGCGCAGGTCGCCCGCCTGCCGGGACAGGTCGGCGGCCGCCCGCAGCACCTGGGCGGAGCCCTGGCTCGCCGTGCCGGCCGCCGCGCCGACACCCGCCATGTGGCCCGAGACGCCGCGTGTGTCCTGCGAGGTCTGCGCGGTGGTCCGGGCGATCTCCGCGGTGGCCGCGCCCTGCTGCTCGACCATGGCGGCGATCTCGGCGCCGATCCGCGCGAGGTCGCGGATCACCGCCGTGATGCCGCCGATCGACCGGACCGAGGCCTCGGTCGATCCGGTGATCTCCGCGACCTTGCCGGCGATCTCCTCGGTGGCCCTGGCGGTCTGCTCCGCGAGCGTCTTGACCTCGGCGGCCACCACCGCGAAGCCGCGGCCGGCCTCCCCGGCGCGGGCCGCCTCGATGGTGGCGTTGAGCGCCAGCAGGTTGGTCTGGCCGGCGATCTGCGAGATGATCGCGACGATCTCCCCGATGCTGCCGGCCGCCTGGGCGAGGCGGTGGACTTCCCCGGCCATGCCGTCGGCGCTCCGCGTGGCGTTCGCCGCGAGGTCCGCCGAGGACCCGACCTGCACGCCGATCTCCCGGACCGAGGCGGTGAGCTCCTCGGTGGCCGCCGCCACCGTGTCGGCCGAGCGGGCGGCCGAATCGGCCGACACCGCCACCGCCCGACTCAGATCGGTCGTGTCCTGGGCGGCCCGCGCCATCCCGTGCGCGGAGGCCTCCAGCTGGGCCGCCGCCGCCGAGACGGCCTCGACGATCCCGCCGACCTGGCGCTCGAAGCTGTCGGCGAGGCCGAGGGCGGCCGCGCGCTGGGCCGCCGCGGTCTCGGCGGCGAGCCGCTCCTGCGCGGCCCGGGCCGCCCGGCGCTCGGCGACGCTGTCGCGGAACGCCAGGGCGGCCGCGGCGATCGCCCGGACCTCGCGCGGCCCGCCGGTCGGGATGGTCAGGTCGGCCGTGCCCGCGTCCCGGCCGATCGCGGTCAGCACCCCGGCCATCCGGGAGAGCGGCCGGGCGATGGCCGTGCCGAGCCAGACCGCGAGGCCGGCCGAGAGGGCGAACAGGGCGAGCCCGCCGGCGGCCCAGAGGGCCAGCATCCGCTCGGCGCGGGCGTGCGCCGCCCCCGCGGCCGCCACCAGGTCGGCGGTGAGCCGATCCTCCACGCCCTTGAGGGCGTCGATCCGCTGCGTGGCGAGGCGGAACCACCCCGGCGCGTCGCGGAAGGCCGGGGGCGTCCCCGGCATCGTCTCCTGCACGCCCGCGCGCAGGCGGGCGACCGCGCGGGACGGCTCGGTCGCCTCCGCGGCGTCGAGCAGGCTCGCCTGCCCCGCTTCGGCGCCGGCCCGGAACAGGCCGGCATAGGTCGCCTGGTCGGCCGCGAGGGTCGCGAGGCGGCGGGCGGCCGCGAGGTCGAGGGTGCCGGAGGCGAAGACTGCCGAGGCGGCGGCCCGCTCCTGGCCGGCGGCCTCCTTCAGCGCCAGGAAGGCCGCGTAGGCGTTCGCCCGGGCGGCGAGGCCGGCCTCGTCGATCGCGCCGCCCATGGCCCGCACCAGGCCGAGCCCCTCCCCGATCAGGCCCGTGTAGTAGGCCACGGCCTGCGGCGGGGCCGCCGTCAGGGCGTCGACCGCCCGGCGCTGCGCGGCCAGCCCGGTGAGCGCCCGCGCGAAGCCCTCACCGCGCGCCTGGAAGACCGGCCCGAAGCCCGTCGCGGCCTTCATGGCCTCGGGAAGCCCGGCGAGAGCCGCGTCGGTGCGCACGCGCTGGGCCGCCAGTTCCGGGCCGAACTGCGCGCCCTTCGCGCCCAGGAACAGGCTCGAGGCGCCGCGCTCCCGCTGGGCCTCGTGCACGAAGGCGCTGATCCGGGAGGCGAGGCCGACCAGGCCCTCCACCCGGCCCATCTCGGCGCGGCGCGCCCACTGGTCCGACACGGCGAGGCCCGCCGCCCCCGCGAAGGCGAGGCACGGGGCGAGCGCCACCGCCAGGATGCGGGCGCGGAGCGAGGCGAGGATCGGCATCGGAAGTTCTGGAACCGTCCGGCGGGAGATGCGCCACCTTCCGGCCAAGTCATAAAGATCCGGTTATGTGGTCGCGCCCATATTCGGCACCGGTTTGCCCAATCAGGCGGCGTTTTGAGTCGTATCTGCCAATTCCGCGTGCAGATCACCCCAGGTCTTCAGCGCGCGGATGACCGGATCGAGGGACCGCCCCCGCTCGGTCAGGCTGTATTCCACCTTCGGAGGAACCTCAGCGTAGACCGTCCGGGTGATCAGGCCGTCGGATTCCATTTCGCGCAGCTGGTTGGTGAGCATGCGCTGGGTCACGCTGGCGAGGCGCCGCCGGATCTCGTTGAAGCGCAGGGTCCCCTCCAGCAGGTGGTAGAGGATCACGCCCTTCCACTTGCCGTCGATGAGCCGGAGCGTCGCCTCGACGGCGCAGCCGGGGCTGCAGGCGCCCGTGTGGCGGCGGGTGCGGGGCATGGGCTGTCTCCGACGGTATCATTTCCGGCACTAGTGGCGTTTTATGTGCGTACTTGCGGCCCGTGAAGGCGGGCGGCATCTCCTGCGGCGACACTCCGAGGAGATCACCATGCGCGCCGTCGGCTACCGCAAGTCCCTGCCGATCACCGATCCCGAGGCCCTGGTCGACCTCGACCTGCCCCAGCCCGAGCCCGGCCCGCGCGACCTGCTGGTGAAGGTCGAGGCGGTCTCGGTGAACCCGGTCGACACCAAGGTCCGGCGGCGGGCCGAGCCGGAGGAAGGCGGCACCAAGGTGCTCGGCTGGGACGCGGCCGGCACCGTCGTCGCCGCCGGCGCGGAGGTCCAGGGTTTCGCCGCGGGCGACGCGGTGTTCTACGCGGGCGACCTCACCCGGCCGGGGACGAACGCCGAATACCATTGCGTCGATGCCCGCATCGTCGGGCACAAGCCGGAGAGCCTCGACTGGGCGCAGGCCGCCGCCCTGCCGCTCACCGCGATCACCGCCTGGGAGACCCTGTTCGACCGGCTCGACGGGGACAAGCCGGTGCCGGGCGCGGCCCCGGCGATCCTGATCGTCGGCGGCGCGGGGGGCGTCGGCTCGGTGGCGATCCAGCTCGCCCGGGAACTCACCGACCTCACCGTGATCGCCACCGCGTCGCGGCCTGAGACGGCGGCCTGGTGCCGGGACCTCGGCGCCCACCACGTGGTCGACCATTCCAGATCCCTGGCGGCGGAGGTGGCGGCCCTGGGGATCGGCGCGCCGGGCCTCGTCTTCTCCACGACCAGCACCGACGCCCACCTCGCCGCGATCGTGGAGCTGATCGCCCCGCAGGGCCGCCTCGCCCTGATCGACGATCCGGAGCGCCTCGACGTCGGGCTCCTCAAGCGCAAGAGCCTGTCGCTCCACTGGGAGTTCATGTTCACCCGCTCGATGTTCGCCACCGCCGACATCGCCGCCCAGGGGGCGCTCCTCGACGAGATATCCCGCCTCGTTGATTCCGGGCGCCTGCGCACCACCCTGGGGGAGCATTACGGGCGGATCGACGCCGCGAACCTGCGGCGCGCCCACGCGCTGGTCGAGAGCGGGCGCGCCAGGGGGAAGATCGTGCTCGAAGGGTTTTCCGATTGAGGAGGACGTGATGGCGGACGCGGCGGGGACCGGCCTCTTCGACGTGACGGCGCTGGCGGCGGGTCTGCCCGACAGCGCCGAGACCCTCTTGGTCGACACCTACCTGACCGACCGGGAGGCGGCGAGCGCCCGGGTGTTCCGGATCTACCGGCCGACCCCGCCGCACTATCACGCCACCTGCGACGAGTACCTCTACTGCCTCTCGGGCCGGGGCCGGGTCTGGCTGGGCGATCCGGCCGCCGAGACGGCGTTCGGCCCGGGCCAGCTCCTGTTCTTCGAGAAGGGCACGGTCCACGCGATGCCGGCGCTCGAGCCCGGGGACCCGGTGGTGTTCCTGTCGATCGACACGCCCCGGCGGGCGCCGACCGACATCGTCTTCGTGAACCCGGAGGACGGGACGCCCGCCACCTTCATGGCGCGCAACGCCGAGGCGTGAGGGGTCACACCCGCAGGGACCGGCCGGCCGCCGCCACGCCGAGGAGCAGCGCCGCCACGATCAGCAGGGACGCGGGCAGGCCGAGCGCCTGCGCGGCGAAGCCGATCAGCGCGGGCCCCGCCAGCACCCCGGCATAGCCCAGCGTCGTCACCGCCGGCACCGCCACGCGCGCGGGCATCGCGGTCTGGCGCCCCGCCGCCGTGAACAGGACCGGGACGATGTTGGCGCAGCCCGCCCCGACCAGGGCGTAGCCGGCGAGCGCCGCCTCCCAGGCCGGGATGACGACCGAGAGCGCGAGGCCGGCCGCCGCCAGCAGGCCGCCGAGGATCACCACGGGCCGCCGGCCGAGGCGGGCCACGATCGCATCCCCGCCGAGCCGGCCGGCCGTCATGGTGACCGAGAAGGAAGCGTAGCCGAGCGCCGCCCAGGCCGGATCGAGCCCGCGCTGCTGGATCAGGAACACCGCGCTCCAGTCGAGGGCCGAGCCCTCGGTCAGGAACACCACGAAGCAGAGCAGGCCCAGCACCAGCACCGGGCCGCGGGGCAGCGCGAAGGCGGGCCCGCCGCTTCCCCCTGTCCCGCCGGCCGGAAGGATGCCCGGCCAGGCGGCCGCGAACAGGGCCACGATGCCGGCGACCAGGATCAGCACGCTCCAGCCGGCGCCCAGGCCGGTGCCCATCAGGACGCTGGCCAGCAGCGCCCCCAGGATGCAGCCGAGGCTGTAGAGGCCGTGGAAGCCCGACATCATCGGGCGCCCGGCGGCGCGCTCCACCGCGACGGCCTGCAGGTTCATGACGCAGTCCACCGCCCCCATCCCGGCCCCGAACAGCAGCAGCGCCCCGGTGAGCGGCACGAGCCCGGAGCCCACGGCCAGCACCGGCAGGGCGAGGCCGATCGCGAGCGTGCCGGCGAGCAGGACCGGCCGGAAGCCGAGCCGCGCGGCCGCGGCCCCGGCGCTCGGCATCGCCAGGATCGAGCCGACGCCGAAGGTGAGGAGCAGCAGGCCGAGCCCCGCCGCGTCGAGGCCGGCGCGGTCCTTCACCAGCGGCACCAGGGGCGCCCAGGTGGCGTTGGCGAGGCCGACGATCAGGAACAACAGCCGGGTGGACAGCCTCTGCCGGGCCGCGGTCCGGTCGTCGGCCCCGGGGATGGCGACCGGAGCGGTCAGGTCGAGCGCTGGCATCGATACGGGTCGGGATGTGGATCTGAGGGCGGGATTCGGCGACGTGGATCTCAGCCCCCGCGGTGCAACACCGAAGGTGGGCCAAGGTTTGGCGAAACCCGAGGTTTGGCGGATCCCGAAATTTGGCGAATCAAGGTACGGCGAACCTGGGGCCGCCGGACTCTGATCGCGGCCGTCGGCTGCACCGCGTCGTCCCGCGCAGCGGAGGGAGCCCGGCGCGCGCCTCGTCCGTGTGGCGCCATCGGGGCCGCCGCGCTGCGCCCGCGGAGACGGCGGCGCGTTCACCGAGCGGTTGCCGACGTACGCGTTTCGTTCTAGCAAGGGCGGCGCATGACGGGCCTGCGTCCCGCCGGCCGCATCTTGCCGTGAGCCCCCTCGGGCTCGACATGAGGCCAGTGCGGCGGCTGGCCCGCGCGCGAAATCCGACTCTGACCGCGTCGACGCCTCGAAAGACCGCCGCCCTCATGGCCAAAGCCCAAGCTGGAAGTCGTGTCGCAAGCCGCGCCGGCGCCGCCAAAGCCGCTCCCAAGACGCCCCTCAAGGCAGCCTCGACGAAGGCAGGCTCAACGAAGGCAGCCCTGCCCAAACCGGTCCGCGCGAAGGGCGAAGCGCCCGCGGCCCGGACCGAAGCCGCCATCGACGCCAAGCTGGAGGCCCTGTTCGACGCCGCGCCGGCCCCCGTCGAGGACCGGCGGGTCATCGCGATCCGCGGCGCCCGGGAGCACAATCTCAAGAACGTCGACCTGACCATCCCGCGGGACAAGCTCGTGGTCTTCACCGGGCTCTCGGGCTCGGGCAAGTCGTCGCTCGCCTTCGACACGATCTACGCGGAGGGGCAGCGCCGCTACGTCGAGTCGCTCTCGGCCTACGCCCGCCAGTTCCTGGAGATGATGTCCAAGCCCGACGTCGACCAGATCGACGGGCTGTCGCCGGCGATCTCGATCGAGCAGAAGACCACCTCGAAGAACCCCCGCTCGACCGTGGGGACGGTGACCGAGATCTACGACTACATGCGCCTGCTCTGGGCGCGGGTCGGCATCCCCTACTCGCCGGCCACCGGCCTGCCGATCGAGAGCCAGACCGTCCAGCAGATGGTCGACCGGGTGCTGGAACTGCCGGAGAAGACCCGGCTCTACCTGCTCGCGCCCGTGGTCCGCGGGCGGAAAGGCGAGTACCGCAAGGAAATCGCAGAATACCAGAAGAAGGGTTTTCAGCGGCTGCGCGTCAACGGCGAATACTACGCCATCGACGACGTGCCCAAGCTCGACAAGAAGTTCAAGCACGACATCGACGTGGTGGTGGACCGGATCGTGGTCCGGGCCGATATCGGCTCGCGGCTCGCCGAATCCTTCGAGACCGCGCTGGAACTCGCCGACGGCGTCGCCGAGATCGTGTTCGCCGACGCCCCCGAGGGCGAGGCGCCGCGGACCGTCACCTTCTCGTCGCGCTTCGCCTGCCCGGTCTCGGGCTTCACCATCGCGGAGATCGAGCCGCGGCTGTTCTCGTTCAACAACCCGTTCGGCGCCTGCCCGACCTGCAGCGGCATCGGCCACGAGATGCGGATCGACCCCGAGCTGGTGATCTCCGACCCTGGCTTGAGCCTGAAGCGCGGCGCGGTCGGCCCCTGGGCGAAGTCGACCTCGCCCTATTACGGCCAGACGCTCGAGGCGCTCGCCGAGCATTTCGGCTTCAAGACGGGCGTCCCCTGGCAGAGCCTGTCGGAGACGGCCCGCGCCATCGTGCTCTACGGCTCGGGCAAGCAGGCGGTGCGCTTCGCCTACGACGACGGCTTGCGCAAGTACACGGTCAACAAGCCCTTCGAGGGCGTGATCCCGAACCTGGAGCGCCGCTACAAGGAGAGCGACTCGGACGCCGTGCGCGAGGAGATCGGGCGCTTCATGAGCGAGACGCCCTGCGCCGCCTGCGGCGGCAAGCGGCTGAAGCCCGAGGCTCTGGCCGTGAAGGTCGCCATGGCGGACATCGCCGACGTGACCGCCCTCTCGGTCTCCGAGGCGCATCGCTGGTTCTCGGACCTGCCTGGGAAGCTGACCGCGAAGCAGAACGAGATCGCGGTCCGGATCCTGAAAGAGATCCGCGACCGGCTGAGCTTCCTGGTGGATGTCGGCCTGGAATACCTGACGCTCGCCCGCGGCTCCGGCTCGCTCTCGGGCGGCGAGAGCCAGCGCATCCGCCTCGCCTCGCAGATCGGCTCCGGCCTGACCGGCGTGCTCTACGTGCTGGACGAGCCCTCGATCGGCCTGCACCAGCGCGACAACGAGCGGCTGCTCGGCACGCTCAAGCGCCTGCGCGACCTCGGCAACTCGGTGATCGTGGTCGAGCACGACGAGGACGCGATCCTGCAGGCCGATTACGTGGTCGATGTCGGCCCGGGCGCCGGCATCCACGGCGGCGAGATCATCGCGCAGGGCACCCCCGCGGAGGTGCTGGCGAACCCCGCCTCGCTCACCGCCAAGTATCTCACGGGCGCGATGGCGGTGCGCACCCCGACCGCCCGCCGCAAGGGCCGGAAGGGCAAGCTCGGCCTGTTCGGCGCGCGGGGCAACAATCTCAAGGACGTGGACGTCGAGATCCCGCTCGGCACCTTCACGTGCATCACCGGCGTCTCGGGGGGCGGCAAGTCCACCCTGGTGATCGACACCCTCTACAAGGCCGTCGCCAAGAAGCTGAACGGCGCCCTGGAGCACCCGGCCCCCTACGGGCGGCTGGAGGGGCTGGAGCACCTCGACAAGGTCATCGACATCGACCAGTCGCCGATCGGGCGCACGCCGCGCTCGAACCCCGCCACCTATATCGGCGCCTTCACGCCGATCCGCGACTGGTTCGCGGGCCTGCCGGAGGCCAAGGCGCGGGGCTACCAGCCCGGGCGCTTCTCGTTCAACGTCAAGGGCGGGCGCTGCGAGGCCTGCTCGGGCGACGGCGTCATCAAGATCGAGATGCACTTCCTGCCGGACGTCTACGTCACCTGCGACGTCTGCAAGGGCAAGCGCTACGACCGCGAGACCCTGGAGGTGAAGTACCGGGGCAAGTCCATCGCCGACGTGCTCGACTCCACCGTCGAGGAGGCGGCCGAGCTGTTCAAGGCGGTGCCGGCGATCCGCGACAAGCTCGAGACCCTGAAGCGGGTCGGCCTGCACTACGTCCATGTCGGCCAGCAGGCCACCACCCTGTCGGGGGGCGAGGCGCAGCGCGTGAAGCTCTCCAAGGAGCTGTCGAAGCGCGCCACCGGCCGCACCCTCTACATCCTCGACGAGCCGACCACCGGCCTGCACTTCCACGACGTCGCCAAGCTCATGGAGGTGCTCCACGAGCTGGTCGACCAGGGCAACACCGTGGTGGTGATCGAGCACAACCTCGAAGTGATCAAGACCGCCGACTGGGTGATCGACATGGGTCCCGAGGGCGGCGACGGCGGCGGCCGGGTGGTGGCGCAGGGCACGCCGGAAGAGATCGCCCGCGCCAAGGCCAGCCATACCGGCCGGTTCCTGCGCGAGGTGCTGGAGCGGCGGCCCGCCTCACCCGCGAGCCGCGGCCGCGCCGCGGAGTAGCGCGGCGGCGGAGGGGGCGGACCGTCCGGGGGCGGGCATCGCACGCACCGGCGACCGTGCCGGACGCGCCCCCGCCCCTGCAGTGCGGGCGCGGGTCCGACGCGACGGATCACCCGCTCCCGGGCCGGCGCGGCAGTTTCTGCCGGGTCTCGGCCGGACCCCGCGCCCGCGGACGGTGATTCGAGCGGCCGGATCCGGCTCCGGACCCGCCGCCGACCGGCTCGGAGCCGGATCCCGGCCCGCGCGTCCGGACCGGCGGCCTGCCCGATCACCTTCCCGCCTTTGCCGGATTCTCCCGCGGCCCGGGCCGGCAACAGCTTGACCGTTCAACGATATTTTGCCGAAACCGCGATCCGAGCAGGGTCTGTGGACAGTGTTGCATCGCCGCAAAAATGCGGCTTTTGCGCAACGGTTCGGCCGGTTGTGGCGTTTCGGCGAGCATTCCACTGTCTTTCCGCAGGTCTCTGTAGAATAGTCGCAGACGTTGAGACGGGCAGGCTCCGTGGGGGCGCTCGGCAGGTCCGAAGCCGGCAGCCGCGATAGGCGAGCAGACCGGCAGGGAAGTGCCGAATGCGGGACGGACGCCGTATGACCTTGGGAAGGAATGAGAAAATGATGAAGAACTGGCTCGCGGCCGGCACGGTCGCGCTCACGGTCGGCATGACCTCGACGATCGCGCAGGCGCAGACCACGACGGTTCCCGGTGAGCAGGTCGGCCTCGCCGTCGGCGCGCCGCTGCCGGAAGGCCTCTACGCGATCAACACGTTCACCTATCGCCGCACCGACGCGCCGAACTCGCCCGACACGGCCGTCAACATCCCGGTCCTGGTCTGGTCGACCCCGTTCGTGCCGTTCGGCGGCCGCGTCGAGCTGCTCGTGGCGCCCCCGACCGTGTTCGCCTTCACCCGCAACCCGGCGGGCGTGCGCAACAAGGACATCTCGATCAACGTCGGCACCTTCGTCGGCGGCATCTGGGCCTTCGACCTCGGCAACAACTTCGGCGTCAGCTTGCTCGGCGGCGCCTACCTGAACGACCTGAACGGCGACCGCGGCTCGATCATCACCGCGAACGGCACGACGGCCACCCCGGTCCTGCCGCAGCTCTCCTCCAACACCTACCGCTTCGGCATCGCCGGCAGCTACACGGGTGACGGCTGGAACATCACCGCCAACCTGACCGCCAACATCTACGACTCGCCCGGCCGCTTCCCCGGCCAGGTCGGCGCCGCCATCGGCCCGATCCGCCTGTCGGACGCCCTGAACTTCGACCTCACGGCGACCAAGAAGTTCGGCAACTTCGAGATCGGCCCGATCGCCTACGGCACCTACAACTTCGACATCAGCCAGGCCAGCGCCGCGGCCGGGAACCGTGGCCGGTTCGCCCTCGGCGGCCTCATCGGCTACGACTTCAAGATCTTCACCGTCCAGGCCTACGTTGCCCGCGACGTCGTGACCGGCGCGCAGTACACCAACGCGTTCGGCCGCACCCGCGACAACTACTCCACCGACGGCTGGATCCGGTTCATCGTGCCGCTCTACTCGCCGACCCCGGCCGCCGCGCCGGTCCCGGCGCCGCTGGTCCGCAAGTACTGAGATCCTTCCGAGACACCGGGCTCCCCGCCGCCGCGCGGCGGGGGCTCCCGGATCTCCGACAGGCCGTCCTCCGGGACGGCGCGCCGCCCGGCTCCGCCGGGCGGTTTTTCTTTGTGCCGGTGCCGCCGCGGGCCGCACCCGGCCGCCCCGGGCGGGCCCGTGCCACGGGTCGCAGCCGGCCGCGGGTGACGCGGGCGGCGCGGACATCCTATGGTGTGCCGATGGCGCGGCTCCGGGGCCGACCGGAGCGCAGGCGGACGAGCCGAAGGATTGTCATGGCGACGCAGGGCGAGTGGAAGATCCCCGCGCAGGCCCAGCCCAGGCCCGCGGATTACGGCTACGACCTCGACCGGGCGCTCTCCGCGGTCCTGGCCCTGTCGGCGCGGATCCCGGACAGCGCGTTCACGGCCGAGACGCTCGGCACCGAGCGCGCCGGCAACGGCGTGGTGATCCGCGAGGACGGGCTGGTGCTCACCATCGGCTACCTCGTCACCGAGGCCGAGAGCGTCTGGCTCACCACCCGGGACGGCCGCTCGGTGCCCGGCCACGTCCTCGGCTTCGACGCCGCCACGGGCTTCGGCCTGGTCCAGGCGCTCGGCGATCTCGGCGTGCCGGCCCTCCCGCTCGGCCACTCGGCCGGACTCAAGACCGGCGACCGGGCCGTGCTGGCCGGGGCGGGCGGGCGCCAGCGCTGCGTCGCCGTCGAGGTCGTGGCCCGGCAGGAATTCGCCGGCTACTGGGAGTACGTCCTCGACGAGGCCCTGTTCACCGCCCCCGCGCACCCGCACTGGGGCGGGACCGCGCTGATCGGCCCCCAGGGCGACCTGCTGGGCATCGGCTCGCTGCAGCTGCAGCAGGGCGGCGGCGGCGCGGCGCGGCCGATCAACATGGTCGTGCCCATCGATCTGCTGACGCCGATCCTCGAGGACCTCGCCACGCGCGGGCGGGCCGACCGGCCGCCCCGCCCCTGGCTCGGCCTCTACGCCACCGAGAGCGAGGAGGGCATCGTCGTGATGGGCCTCGCCGATAACGGCCCGGCCGAGACCGGCGGCCTCCAGGCCGGCGACGTGATCGAGGCGGTGGCCGGCGAGCCGGTGGCCGACCTCGCCGCCCTGTTCCGGAGCGTCTGGGCCCTGGGCGAGGCCGGGGTGCGGGTCCCCCTCACGATCCGCCGGGAGGGGCGCGGCGTGAAGCTCGCCCTCGTCTCCGGGGATCGGGAGCGGTTCCTGCGCACGCCCTCGCTGCACTGAGCCCGCGACCCGGAGCGTGCAACCTTCGCGCTCCGAGCGGCGTTGCCGCGGCGCCGTCGCGGGCCTGTACCGGACACAACCTACGGCTCAGCGACGGTTCAGGTGGCGGGACCGAATCTCGAACGACCGGCTCCCGATCCGCCGGAAACGTTGAGGAGATCCAGTCATGACGATTCTGAGCGCACCGCGCGCGAAGGCACTCGTGATGGCCGCCGCGATCGCCGGCGGCCTCGGGCTCGCGGGGTCTGCCGAGGCGGCCGGGGGCTGCGGCCCCGGCTTCCATCCCAATCCGTGGGGCATCTGCCGGCCGAACTGGGGCCCTCGGCCCTACGGCTACTGGCGGCGCCCGGTCTATTACGGCGGGTACGGCGGTTACTACCGGCCGCGGCCCTTCTACCGGCCCTACGGCTTCTACGGGCCGCGCCCGTTCTACTGAGCCCCCGTCCGAGTTCGTCAGACGGCATGCAGGGCGTCCCGCCGACCGGCGGGGCGCCCTTCGCGCGTGCGGAAGGCCCTTCTTCGCCCTGCATGCGCACAAAGAATGACCATCCGGAAACCTTGCCGGTTTCTTAAGCCGGTTATGCGATTTTCGCAGGTCTGGTGCTTGACCTTGCGACTCCTGCTGCGCTGCGGCGCGATTATATGTGCGTTGCACCAACAAGAGGCAGCGATGCGCAATGGGGCGCCATCGTCTGCCCGAGCAGAGGTCACAGCACACCATGTCCGCCGCCCGTAGCGTCCTGAGCCGCGTCCGCGCCTATCTCCGGTACCGCGACACCGTCACCCAGCTGTCCCGCCTGTCGGACCGCGATCTTGCCGATCTCGGCATCAACCGCAGCGAGATCCGCGGCGTCGCCCGCGTCTGATCCCCGCGTCCGCGTCACAGCGCCCGAGACGAACGCCTCGAAGGACCGCCGCCCGTTGATCCGGACGGCGGTCCTTCGCTATTCTCGGACATGACACAGACCATCCACATCGTCGGCGGCGGCCTCGCCGGATCCGAGGCCGCCTGGCAGGTAGCCGAAGCCGGGCATCGCGCCGTGATCCACGAGATGCGCCCGGTGCGCGGCACCGAGGCGCACCGGACCGACGGGCTGGCCGAGCTCGTCTGCTCCAACTCGTTCCGGTCGGACGACCCGGAGGGCAACGCCGTCGGGCTGCTGCACCAGGAGATGCGCTCCTTGAGCTCGCTGATCATGCGGGCGGCCGACGCCAACCAGGTGCCGGCGGGCGGGGCGCTGGCGGTCGACCGCGAGGGCTTCTCCGCCGCGGTGACCCGGGCCCTGGAGCAGCACCCGAACGTCACCCTCGTCCGCGGGGAGGTCGAGGGCCTGCCGCCGGAGGAATGGGGGCCCTGCATCGTCGCCACCGGCCCGCTCACCGCGCCGGCGCTGGCCGAGGGCATCCGCGGGCTCACCGGCGCCGAGTCGCTGGCCTTCTTCGACGCGATCGCGCCGATCGTCCACCGCGACTCGATCGACATGGACGTGGCGTGGTTCCAGTCCCGCTACGACAAGCCGGGACCCGGCGGCACGGGCGCGGACTACCTCAACTGCCCGATGACCCGGGAGCAGTACGACGCCTTCGTGGCCGCCCTCGTGGCGGGCGAGAAGATCGGGTTCAAGCAGTGGGAGGGCACGCCCTATTTCGACGGCTGCCTGCCCGTCGAGGTCATGGCCGAGCGCGGCCCCGAGACGCTGCGCCACGGGCCGATGAAGCCCGTGGGGCTCACCAATCCCCGCGACCCGCTGGTCAAGCCCTGCGCGATCGTGCAGCTGCGCCAGGACAACGCGCTGGGCACCCTGTACAACATGGTCGGCTTCCAGACGAAGCTGACCTACGCCGAGCAGGTGCGGGTCTTCCGCATGATCCCCGGCCTGGAGCGGGCCGAGTTCGCCCGCCTCGGCGGCCTGCACCGCAACACCTACCTCGACAGCCCGCGCCTCCTCGACGCCACCCTCCGGCTGCGGGCCCGTCCGACCTTGCGCTTCGCCGGGCAGATCACCGGCTGCGAGGGCTACGTCGAGAGCGCCGCGGTCGGGCTGATGGCCGGCCGCTTCGCCGTCGCGGAGGCGGCCGGCGCCCCCCTCGCCCCCCTGCCCCAGAGCACGGCCCTCGGCGCGCTCATCGCCCACATCACCGGCGGCCACCTGATGGCGGACGGGGAGGCCAACGCCCCGCGCTCGTTCCAGCCGATGAACGTGAATTTCGGCCTGTTCCCGCCGCTCGAGCGGGCCCCCCGCAACGAGACCGGCCGGCGCCTGCGCGGACCCGAGAAGGCGGCGCTGAAGAAGCGCGCGCTCACCGACCGGGCCCGGGCCGATCTCGCCGCCTGGCTGGAGGGCGCGGGGGGCGGTGCGCAGGGCGCGGCCTCGAGACCTGCGGCGGCGGAATAGCGGGCCGCACGGGGCTTGCACCGCCGGAGGCCTCTCCACGTGGCCGCCTCACTCGGCCTCAACACTCGGCCTCAACACTTGGCCTCATCGCCTGGGCTCACCATGACCGCGATCGACACCCGGGCCTTCCTGGCCGACCTGTACGAACTGCGCGAGATCGGCCGGTTCCGCACCGGCGTCCACCGGCCGACCTTCTCGGCCGACGACATGGAATCCCGGCGCTGGCTGATGGCCCGGCTCGAGGCCTGCGGCCTGGAGGCCTCCATCGACGGGATCGGCAACGTGCTCGGGCGCCACCGCGGGCCGGGCCCGCACCTGCTGGTCGGCAGCCACATCGAGACGCAGAACGAGGCCGGCTGGCTCGACGGGGCGCTGGGCGTCGTGGCCGGGGTCGCGCTGGCCCGCGCCGGGCTGCCCGTCGACGTCGTCGCCTTCGCGGACGAGGAGGGGCACTTCTCGGGGGGCTTCCTGGGCAGCCGCTCGGCGATCGGCGACCTGACCGAGGCCGAGATCGACGAGGCCCGCAACCGCACCGACGGCACGCCGCTCCGCGCCGCGCTCGCGAGCGCCGGCCTCGCCGGCCTGCCCCGGACGCGGCTCGACCCGGACCGCTACCGCGGCTTCCTCGAGATGCACATCGAGCAGGGCACGCAGCTCGAATCCGCCGGCCTGCATCTCGGCGTGGTGAGCGGCATCGTGGCGATCTGGCAGTTCCGGATCGACTTCGCCGGCAACCAGGACCACGCGGGCGGCACCACCATGGCGGAGCGCCGGGACGCGGGTCTCTCGGCGGTGCGGCTGCTCGCGGCGATCGACCGGGAATTCCCGAAGGTCTGCGGGCCGCGCAGCACCTGGACCACGGGACGGATCACCCTGGGTCCCGGCGGCTTCAGCATCATCCCGGGGCGGGCCGAGGTGTATTTCCAGTTCCGCGACGTGGCGATGCCCGTGCTGGAGCGGATGGAGGCCTGCCTGGAGGCGCTGGTGCGGGACTCGAACCGGCGCGAGCGCTGCCCGGCCACGCTGACGGCCCTGGCCAAGGCGATCCCCGCCCCCTGCGACCCGGCCCTGATGCGCGCCCTCTCGGAGGCGGCCGAGAGCGTCTGCCCCGGCGGGTGGCAGGTGATGCCGTCGGGGGCCGGGCACGACACCCAGAACGTCGCCCGGATCCTGCCGGCCGCGATGCTGTTCGTGCCCTCGATCGGCGGCATCAGCCACCACTGGGCGGAGGATACCAGCGACGCCGACCTCGCCCTCGGCGTGCGGGCCCTCGGCGACGCGGCGGCGCGGGTGCTGGCGGGCTGAGCGTGCCGCCCCGGACGCCCCGGCGCGCGGCGCGTCCCGGCGCGCGGCGCGTCCCGGCGGGCGCCCGGCCTCAGGTGCCTGGGCTCAGGCGCCCGGCACCAGCGACCGGATCGGGATCAGCTCCGGCCGGTATTCCTGCATGCCCCCGGCGATCCGCTCCTCGACGGCGTCGATGAACGTCTCCGGGTCGGTGATCGAGCACTGGCGCAGGTCCCAGAAGGCGTAGCGCCACCATTGCACCTTCAGGTAGCGCTCGATCAGCGCGTCCGGGAAGCGCATCTTCACGATCCGGGCGGGGCTGCCGGCCACGATCGCGTAGGGCGGCACGTCCTTGGTCACCACCGCCATGGCGCCGATCACCGCCCCGTCGCCGATCGTGATGTCGGGCATCAGGAAGGCGCCGTGGCCGATATAGACGTCGTTGCCGATGCGCACGCGCTTGGGCCAGAGATACGGGCCGGAGATCTCGTAATCCTCCGCCCGCGGGTCGATGCGGTCGAACACGGCCGAGTGGTGCGTGTAGAACAGCGGCGAGGTCGAGCCGCACTGGACCGGGTGGCTGCCGCGCCCGACCTGGACGCTCTCGCCGATCGAGCAGTAGCGGGCGATGTCGGCGCCGAAATAGTAGCCGCTGACCGCGTACGAGAACGCCCCCATGGTGAGGCAGTAATCGACGCCCATCCACTTGATGCTGCACGGCGGCTCGAAGACGCAATCCTCCGGCAGGCCGAACGGGGCCGGGTGCAGCACCGAGATGCCGCGGCGCAGCATCTCCTGCTTCATGTCCTCGTTGACGGAGATCATGCGGCGTCCTCGTCGCTGGGGTGCCCGGTCCCGGCCGGCGCCGGGTCCAGGCCGTAATAGTCGCCCATCAGGTCGCCGTAGGTGGCGGCCCGGATCGGCACGGTGAGCCGGCCCGCGGCCGAGACGTCGATGGCGAGCAGGCGGTCGTTGAAGGCGGCCGGGTCGGTGGCCAGCGCGCCGGGGAGCAGGTGCCCGTTCGGGTAGGCGCGCAGCCGCTCGGCCGGCGCGCCGAGGTCGAAGGCCGCCACCGGCAGGCCGGTGCGCAGCGCCAGGGTCAGCGCGTACGAGTAGGTCTCGGGCCAGATCGCCGGCAGCAGCACGAGGTCGGCCGAGAGCCGCCAGACCAGGTCCAGGGCCTCGTGGTCCCCGGAATAGCGCCCGGTCTGGGCGACCCCGACGCGCTCCAGGCCGATCGCCAGGGCCGGGTCCGAGTAGCCCACGATCGCGAAGTGCAGCGGCAGGTCGCGGTCCTGCGCGTCGGTGGCGAGCGCCTGCAGGAACAGGCCGCCCTTCGTGGCGCTGATCGCGCCGAGCACGGCGACGCGGCGGATTCGGCCGGGCCGCTGGAGGGCGGTCGAGCGCACCGACCGCTCCGGCTCGACGTGCGGCCGCACCGTGACCGACAGATCCGGGTACACCGTCCGGATCCGGGCCGCCGTGTCGGAGGACGGCGCGAACACCCGCGCGGCGCCCGCCAGGAACGCCCCGAACGCCGCCCGCCGCTCGCCCGGATCCGGCTCCTCGAACCCGTCCGCGTCCACCGCCAGGCACGACCGGCACTCGGTGACCGGCGCCAGGCCGCAGTAGCGCCCGTCCGGCTGCACCAGGTGGTTGCGGTGGCACACCGGCGAGTAGTCGTGCAGCGTCCACGCGTAGGG
>NZ_FOMM01000047.1:0-21865 GCF_900112625.1 Methylobacterium sp. 13MFTsu3.1M2 | reverse complement strand
GAGGCCGAGGCGGCCCGGCAGGACGCGGCGCGTCAGCGCGGCCTCGCGATGCGGCAGGTCGCCGACCGGTTCGCCGACGCCGTCGGCGGGATCGTCGCGCAGGTCTCGACCGCGGCGGCCGGCCTGCAGGCCACGGCCCGCGGCATGACGGAGACCGCGGCCGAGACCGCGGGGCAGTCGACCACCGTCGCGGCCGCGGCCGAGGAGGCGGCCAGCAACGTCGGCACCGTGGCGGCGGCGGCCGAGGAGCTCGGCGCCTCCGTGCAGGAGATCGGCCGGCAGGTCGACGGCTCGGCCGGCCTCGCGCGGGCGGCGGTCGCGGAGGCCGACCGGACCGGCGCGCTGGTCCGGGACCTGAGCGAGGCCGTGGCGCGGATCGGCGACGTGGTCGGGCTGATCTCGACCATCGCGGGCCAGACCAACCTGCTGGCGCTCAACGCCACGATCGAGGCGGCCCGCGCGGGCGTGGCCGGCCGCGGCTTCGCGGTGGTGGCCACCGAGGTGAAGGCGCTGGCCGAGCAGACCGCCAAGGCGACCGAGGAGATCGCGGGCCAGATCGGGCGGGTGCAGGCCTCGACCGGGCAGGCCGTCGCGGCGATCGGGACGATCACGGCCCGGATCCGCGACATCGACGGCGTGGCGACCACGATCGCGGCGGCGGTGGAGCAGCAGGGCGCGGCGACCCACGAGATCGTCCGCAACGTCGGTCAGGCCGCGGCCGGCACCGGCGAGGTGACCCGCAGCATCGTCAGCGTCGCGGGGGCCGTCGAGAAGACCGGTCAGGCCGCCGGGCAGGTTCTGGCCGAGGCGTCGCGGCTCTCGGAGCAGTCCCAGCACCTGAACGGCGAGGTGGCGCGGTTCCTCGATCGCGTCCGCGCGGCCTGAGACGGCACGCGGCGTTCACCGGTGCGTCCGGGCCGATGGGCCCGGACGCCCCGTCGCAGGATCAGACCGCGCGGCCGCCACCCTCGGTCCGGCGCTTGGCCATGAACGCGTCGAACTGCTCGCGGTCGCGGGCGCGCTTCAGCTCCTCCACGAAGTCCGAGAAGGCGCGGCTCTCTTCCTCGAGGGCGCGGCGCTGCGCCTCGAGGCGGTCGAGCTCGGCCCGGCGGTACTCGTCGAAGGCGGCGTTCCCGCTGCCGCCGCGGCGGTTCGCGGCCTCGAAGGCGCGGGCGAAGCGCGACGCGGGGCGCCCGCCCTCGAACTCCGACACCGTCCGGCGCGCGGCGTCCCGCATCTCGGCGAAGGCCGGGTAGCCCGCGAATTTCCAGGCCACGAGCGCGAGGCCGATCGGCCACCAGTAGATGAAGCCCACCACGATCGCGCCGATCTCCAGCGACCGACGCGGGAACGGGCCGGACCGGCAGAGCCTGCCGGTCGCCCAGGGAGAGGAGGATTGAGAGGTCACGGCTGTGCTCCGCTGTTCATGTGAACGCGGTTAACATGCGGGTCCGGCGGGGGCCTTTCAAGGCCGCCCACCGCCGCCGTCGCGCTCGCCGGGGCGCCCCGCCCCGTGGACCAGGGCGAGGACTCCGGCTCGCAGCAGCTCGTACTTGTCGGGGAAGCCGGGGCCGCGCGGCAGATGGCCGGCGGCCGAGAGGGTAGCGAGGCCGTGCGCCAGCGCCCAGACCTCCAGGGCGATGAAGCGGGGCGCCACGCCCCCGAACCCGTCCGCGAAGGTCGCCTGCAGCGCTTCCACCAGTAGGTCGAAGGGACTCGGCCGCGCCTCCGCACCGGGGGCGCCGGGCGGCGCGTCGGGATCGGCCCCGCCGGCGGGTGCCCCGCGGGTCTCGAAGATCGCCGCGTAGTAGGCCGGCTCCTCCTCGGCGAAGGCGAGATAGGTTTCACCCATCCGGGTGAACCGCTCCAGCGGCGTCCCGCGCGACGTCAGGGCCCGCGCCAGACGCGCGGCGAGCTCCGCGAAGCCGCGCCCGGCCAGCTCCTCCAGGAGCGCCTCGCGGCCGCGGAAATGGCGGTACAAGGCGGCCGGCGTCACGCCGACGAGCCGCGCGGCGTCGACCAGGGTGAAGCCGCCGATCCCGCGCTCGGCGATGAACCGGCGCGCGGCCTCCAGCAGGGCCTCCTTCAGGTTGCCGTGATGGTAGCTCCGCCGGTCGTCCGGTCCGTCCCGCCAGGGTCGCAAGATCTCACATCCTTCGCGCGCCTATTACACCACACCGGAGCTCTACGCCCCTGTCGAGTCCGAAGACCAACGCAGTCGGTTTTTCCGAGGTCGGCCTCTACAAGACCGATGAACACGACGGTTGTTTCAGGCGCATGGGGCGACGCTTGACCGCCCCCAGAAAACTGTAACAGTGTTACACATTCGCAACGGGGCTTCCACGGCAGGACAACGAGCATCGCGCATGGCTTTCGTGAGCCTCAAGGCGTGGCGGGCCCGATCGGCGGAGCGCGCCGCGATCGCGGCGCGCCTGAAGCAGGATCTGCGGACGGCTCTCGGCCTCGGCGAGGCCGACACGCTGGCGGTCAACGAGATCGCCTGCGCCGATCCGGGCTGCCCCGACATGGAGACGATCGTGCTGGTGATGCGCGCCGGCGCGCCCACGCGGGCCCTGAAGATCCGGCGCCCGATCGACGCGGTGGATCCCGACGACATCGCGGCGCTCGTGGCGGAGGACCGGTCGTCCGACGCGCCGCCGTCCGGCGTCTCGACAATGTGATCCGACGCGGGGGCTTTCCGTCTTTGGGGCGCACAGGTCACAGGGACGGGGCCGGGCGCGCGACGTAGCATCCCGCCACCAGCAGCCCCCCGCGCCGACGGGGTCGCGGGAGGATCGCACGCCATGAAGAGCCGCCGTCACGTCCTCGCGCTCGTCGGCCTCGCCCTCGCCGGCCCGGCCCTGCTCGGGGTCCCGACCGCTGCCCTGGCGGGCGAGATCCGGCCGTTCTCGGACGCGGCCTTCGAGGCCGCGCAGAAGGGCGGGAAGCCGGTGCTGATCGCGGTCAGCGCCCCGTGGTGCCCGATCTGCCGGACGCAGAAGCCGATCCTCGCGAAACTCGCGGCCGAGCCGCGTTTCAAGGATCTCCAGATCTTCGACATCGACTTCGACAGCCAGAAGGAGCTGCTGCGCCGCCTGAACGTGCGGATGCAGAGCACGCTGATCGCCTACAAGGGCGCGACCGAGGTCGGCCGCTCAGTCGGCGAGACCCAGCCGGAATGGATCGAGGGCCTCGTCGAGAAGACCCTCTGACCGACGGCGCGTCGCCGGATCTCCCAAGTCCGGTCCCGTTCAGGGAAGCTCCGGCATAAGCCCGATCCAGACCCGCACGACGGGTCCGGCGGAGATGATCACCGGTGTCGAGCACCCCTTTGTCAGACGTCCCGGGTCCCGATGCGATCGTGGCGGTGCCCGTGCGCAACGAGGAGGAGCGGATCGCCGCGTGCCTGCGGGCGATCGACGCCCAGGAGGGTGCCGAATCGGGGCGCGTCGGGCTCGTGCTGTTCCTGAACAACTGCACGGACGGCACCGAGGCCCTCGTCACCGCGCTGGTGCCGACGCTGTCGATCCCGGTCCGGGTGTCCGTCGAGAATTTTTCCGGCGCCCATGCCGGATGGGCCCGGCGCCGGGCCATGGACGCCGCCGCCGCCTGGCTGGGTGATGCGGGGAATGCGGGGATCATTTTGTCGACCGACGCCGACAGCCGGGTCCCGCCCAACTGGGTGGCGCGCAATCGCGCGGCGATCGAGGCCGGGGCCGACGCTGTGGCCGGCCGGGTCGAGCTCGACGCGGCGGAGGCGGCGCTGCTGCCGCCCTCGCTCCCCGCCCGCGGCCGGCTGGAGGACACCTACGACGCCCTGATCACCGAGGCCGAGGCGCGGATCGATCCCGATCCGAACGACCCCTGGCCCTGCCACCGGACCGCGATCGGCGCGACCCTCGCGGTGACCCGCAGCGCGTACCTCGCCGTCGGCGGCATGCCCGAGATCCCGCTCGGCGAGGACGGCGCCTTCATCGCCCGGCTGCTGGAACACGGGCTGCGGGTCCGGCACGCCACCGACGTCTGCGTGACCATCTCGGCCCGCCTCGCCGGGCGCGCGCCGGGCGGCGTAGCGGACACGATCCGCTCCCGCTGCGAGGAGCCCGACGCGCTCTGCGATGCTCGGATGGAGACCTTCCAGCGCGCCGTGCGGCGCTACCTCTGGCGGCGGCGATTCCGCCAGATGCACGGGCGCGGGGCGCTCGCGCGGAGCGACGGCTGGGCGCGGGCGATCGGCATCGTTCCGCCGGAGGCGCGGCGCATCGCGTCCCTCCCGCTGGGTCAGGCCATCGCGGAGGCGGAGCGCGCCAGCCCGCGCCTCGCCTACCGCCCGATCGGCCCGCGCCAGCTGCCCGGGCAGATCCGGATCGCGCGGGTCGGCGTCGTCGCGATCCGCCTCGGCCTGGGGTTCATCGGCGTGGCGCAGCGGCTCGCGGGCGCGGTCGCGCCCGGACGGACGGTCTCCGACCCGCGCGGCAGCCGCATCTGACTCCGTCAGGGGCGGCGTTCCAGCACGTCCCGAGGCGCCACGCCGAACCGGCGGCGGAAGGCGCGGCTGAAGGTGGCCGCGTCGGTGAAGCCGCAGCTCGTCATCACCGACCCGATCCGCGTGCCGCCGCGGAGCCGCCTGTAGGCCCGGTCGAGCCGGGCGTCGCGGATCTTCGCCGCCACGCCCTCGTCGCCGGTGAAAGCCGCGTAGAGGCGGCTTCGCGAGACCCGCAGAGCCGTCGGCAGCGATTCCGGCCCGAAGGCGGGATCGTGCAGTCGGCGCTCGATATGGGCGAGGGCCAGGGCCCGCACGGCGTCCCCGGACAGCTCGTCGCCGGCCGTCTCGCCTTGGCGGTCGGCCAGGGCGCGCAGCAGGTGCAGGACGCCCTCGAGGGCGATGCCGGCTTCCGCCTCCGACATACCGCCGACCGTCTCGGAGAACGACCGCAGATAGGTCGCGAACAGGCCGCTGAGCGGCGTCGCGCGGAGACCGCGCCCGGCGAAGGCGTGCACGCTGCCGACCTGGCTCACGAAGGCGGCGCGCGGCACCTGGAGGCGGATCTCCTCGTAGGAATCGCGGCTGCCGATCGCGAAGGGCTGGTCCATGGCATGGACTGCGATGTCGCCGGCGCCCAGCACGGCGCCGCTGTTGCCCTGCTCGATGTAGCCGCTGCCCTGGACGAGGAGCACGATCGCGATGTCGTCGCGCCCGTCCCGGCGCACGTGCTGCGTCGTGCGCTCGACCCCGATCGGTTTGCTCAGGGTGTGCAGGATCGCGCCGTGACGGGTGATCGCGAGCCGGCGACCCGCCGCGAACGGGATGTCGGGTGCCAGCGGCGTCGCGTCGACGCGCGCCAGTGCCGTGCTGCGCCAGTAGTCGAAGGCGCGCTTCTGATCGACCGAGTCGGTCGTCTCGACGACGATGGGAACGGTTTCGCGAACACTCAAGGCACGGCGATCCCATGCGCCGACGTCGGCCGACGCTCACGCCCGCAACGGGAGCGCCGTCGAGAAGGTTGCCGATCCGCGGGAGAGGCGCAACCTGAGCTAATTGCCGGCGCGGACCTGCCTCACCGATCCGCCGCCGCCACCCGAGGGTCGGAGCGGGTCGCGGACGCGTCGGCGAAACGCAGCACCACCGCGCGCCCAGCGGCCGGCGGCGACGGCAGGCTCGCGCGGAATCGCGCGGTCTCGGTCGCGGCGAGGATCGTCCGCGGCGGCGCGACCGTGAAGGTCTTGATCGTCCGACCGCCGGCGTCGCGGATCTCGACGCTCAGCGGCGCGACGGGCGCGTCCGAGCGCGCGACGCCGACGAGGTCGCCCTCGACGACGAGTTCCGCGGGACTGTCGTCCTCGGCCGGGTTGTTGAAGGCGACGACGTCGCGAATCTCGATCCCGCGCACGTTCACCGGCAGGCCGATGCGCGCGAACAGGGAGGCGGTCTGCGGGACGGCTCGGACCACGCTGGTCCGGGCGAGGCAGACGAGCGGAATCGCCGCCAGGAGCGTCAGGCCGAGAGCCAGAGACGGTGTCAGACCCGGGATCGCGCGGCGCGCCTTCCCGGCGGCCTTTCCGGCGGACTTGCGCTTGGCGGACCGTCGGGATTCGGGCGCCGGAACGTCGGTGGCATTCCGCACCGAGGCGGTCGCCTCCTCCCAGGCCGCGTCCGCGAGGGGATCGGTCTCGGCCTGCGCGGCGAGCTCCGCCTCGTGGCCGGCGAGGACGTCGGCGGGCGAGATGAACCACGTCTCGCGGCAGGCGGCACAGCGGACCGAACGGCCCTCCATGCCGACCTTGCTGGCGTCAATGCGATATTCGCTCGCGCAGCTCGGGCAGGCGATCAGCATCCGCGCCATACTCGCATCGATCGGCCGCGACCGGGCCGGAGTGTGAATTGCTTGAAGAAGTGTGCCCGAACAGGGTTAAGGGGCCGTGAAATCCCCGAGGCCTTGAAAACGCCCGCCGCTCCGGCGATTCCCGAGGGACGGACAGACGAGATACGGCACGGCTTTGAACCTACAGGCGAGCATGAAGAGCCTGCTGCCCGGCGCGGAGCGGCCGGTGGTGCAGTTCGAGAATGTCGGCATGCGCTACGGCCTCGGGCCGGAGGTGCTGTCCGACGTGAGCTTCCGCATCGCGCCGCGCTCCTTCCAGTTCCTGACCGGCCCGTCCGGCGCCGGGAAGACGACGCTGCTGCGCCTGATCCTTCTGTCGGTGCGGCCGACCCGCGGGCTCGTCTCGATCTTCGGCGAGGAGGTGAGCGACATCTCCGCGAAGGCGCTGACCGGGCTCCGGCGCCGGATGGGCGTGGTGTTCCAGGATTTCCGGCTCCTCGACCACCTGACCACCTACGAGAACGTCGCCCTGCCCCTGCGCGTCCAGGGCCGGGCCGAGGCCAGCTACCGGGCCGAGGTGGTGGAACTGCTGCGCTGGGTCGGCCTCGGCGAACGCATGCACGCCCTGCCCCCGCTGCTCTCGGGCGGCGAGAAGCAGCGCGCGGCCATCGCCCGCGCGCTGATCGCGCGGCCCGACCTGCTGCTCGCGGACGAGCCGACCGGCAACGTCGATCCGGGCCTCGGGCGGCGGCTGCTGCGCCTGTTCCTGGAGCTGAACAAGCTCGGGACCTCGGTCATCATCGCGACCCACGATTTCGGCATCATGGACGCCGTCGATGCCCGCCGGATGGTCCTGGGCGAAGGCCGGCTGCGGATCGAGGAATGAGTACTCAGGCGATGCCGCGGACGAAGGCCGGTGGACCGGCCGTGCCGCCCGACCCGTCGATGCCGGCCAACCTGCGCCGCAACGCGCCGCTGGTGCCCACCGACACGGCGGCGGGGCGCTCCCTCGCGGCGGTCATCGCGATCCTCACCTTCCTCGCCGGCCTCTGCGCGGGCGCGGCCGAGATGGTCGCGACCAACGCCGCCCAGTGGCAGGGCGACGTGGCGCGGGAGGTCACGATCCAGGTCCGGCCCGGTCCCGGCCGCGACGTCGACGCCGACGTCGCGCGCGCCGACGGCATCGCCAAGGCCGAACCCGGGATCGCGGAGACGCGGGTGTTCAGCAAGGCCGAGGCGGAGCGCCTGCTCGAGCCGTGGCTCGGGACCGGGCTCGACCTGTCCGACCTGCCGGTGCCGCGGCTCATCGCCCTCAAGCTCTCCAGCAGCCAGGCGGCCGACCTGAAGCGGCTGCGATCACGCCTCGTCGAGGCGCTGCCGGGCGTCGCCAGCCTCGACGACCACGCGCTCTGGCTGCAGCGGCTCTCGACCGCCGCCAACGCCTTCGTGGGGATCGGGATCGGGCTCGTGCTGCTCGTCCTGATCGCCACCGGCCTCGCGGTGACCTTCGCGACACGCGGCGCCATGGCGAGCAACCGCGAGGTGGTGGAAGTGCTGCATTTCGTCGGCGCCGACGACGACTACATCGCCCGCGCGTTCCAGCGGCGGTTCTTCGGCCTGGGCCTGCGCGGCGGCGCGATCGGCGCCGGTCTGGCCCTCGTGGCCTTCGTGATCGCCGGGCTCCTCGCCCGGGCCGCGCGCTCCGGACCGGCCGGTCAGGAGGTCGAGGCGCTGTTCGGCGCGTTCCATATCGGCCTGCGCGGCTACGCCAGCGTAATCCTGATCGGCGTCATCGCGTCCCTCGTCACGGGCGTCGTCTCGCGCGTGACCGTGCGGCGCTTCCTGGCCTGATCCCTGCTGCGTCACGAAGACGTGGAAATAGGGGGTCTTCCGAGCGCGTTTACCATCTGGAAACTTTATCGTTGCGGTGTGGAAACAGCCGACCGCGCCGGCCTCCGAGCCGCCGCAATCGGCGCCGATTCTCTGGAGGATGACCACGCGTATGCTGCGCGCATCGGATCCGCCCTCGACCGACGTTGTCGGCTGGGCTTGGCACGAGTGGGGTCTCCCGCGCCGCGCCGCCGCGCGCCCGCGCGACCGGCGGCGGATCGCGCTCTGGACCTGCGGCCTCGGCGCCGGGCTCGGAATGCTGGCCCTGTTCGCGGGCTTTCTCGTGTTCGTCGGCGCGCTCGCCCGCCAGGAGCGGACGCCGACCGACCGGGCGGACGGGATCGTCGCGCTGACCGGCGGTGCCCAGCGGATCGGCGACGCGATCGACCTGCTCGCGGGCGGCTACGGGCGGCGCCTGCTCATCACCGGGGTCAACGAGCGGACCAGCCGCGACGAAATCGCCCGGCTGAACCCGACCCAGCGCGCCCTGATCGCCTGCTGCGTGGATCTCGACTACCGGGCGCGCAACACGATCGGGAACGCCATCGAGACGCGCCGCTGGATGCGCGCGCACCGGTTCAGCACCGTCGCGGTCGTGACCTCGAACTACCACATGCCGCGGACGCTGGTCGAACTCGACCACGCCCTCCAGGACAGCGACCGCGTCCTGCCGCATCCGGTCGTGAGCGAGGCCTTCGATGCCGATCGCTGGTGGCAGAACCCGCCGGCCGCGCGCCTCCTGGCCTCCGAATACATGAAGTTCCTGGTCAGCTGGGTCCGCACGCGCTTCGAGGCCGATCCCGAACGCTCCCGCGCGGCGATCCTGATCGGGCGCGGCAAGCCGGTGAAGATGGTGGCCGAGCCGCTCATGCTCCGCGGCGTGGATTGAGGGCGCGCCGCGCGCGCCACCCCCGCCCCTACAGTCCCTTGCAGCGGGCCTTGATCGCGGCCGAGAACTCGCGGTCCGACCCCTGGACCTGGGCGAGGCGCTCGCCGCGCTCCGAACCGGACAGGCAACGGCCGTAGACGCTCGCCACGCGGCGCATCGTCTCCACGTGGCGCCGCCAGACGCGGCAGTTCTGGGCGTCGTCCCCGTCCGCCTGCTCAAGCTGCTCGAGGGCCTGGCGCTGCATCGACTGCGCCACCAGGACGTCGCGCGCGCAGGTGGTCTCGCCCTGGGCGGCGGCGCCGGAGATGCCGGCCGCGAGGGTCAGGGCGGCGGCCGTTCGGAAGCTCTGGATCATCACGCGGCCTGCGGTGCCGTCGAGCGCGTCAGGAGCGCGTAGAGCGCGCCGGCGTCCCGGGCGGCCCGGATATGCGCGAGCATGCCCGGCTCGCGCAGGATGCGGGCGACCTGCGCGAGGGCCTTCAGGTGATCGGCGCCGGCGCCCTCGGGCGCGAGCAGCAGGAAGGCGATGTCCACGGGCTGCCCGTCGAGCGCCTCGAAGTCCACCGGCCGGTCGAAGCGCGCGAACAGCCCGAAGAGACGGTCGAGACCGGGCAGCTTGCCGTGCGGGATCGCCACGCCGTCGCCGATGCCGGTCGACCCGAGCCGCTCGCGCTGGAGCAGCGTGTCGAAGACGGGGCGCTCACCGAGAGCGGGCAGGCGCCGCGCCGCCTGCGCGGCGAGGTCCTGCAGCACCTGCTTCTTGGCGCGGGCGCGCAGGGCCGGCACGACCGAGTCGGGGTCGAGGAATTCCAGAACTGGCATCGAACGACCGTTGCCCCGTCGCCCGTTCGCGAGGAAGCGGGCCTCGTCGCAGGGGCATCGACGGCCGTTCCGGCCGCGCCCCCACCAGATTCAATAAGCGGGGAAACCAGCCGGTTCCGGCTCCGTTCCTCCCGACCCGCGGCGTCACTCGGTGGCGTTCGGCGGGTCCACCCAGCCGATCGCTCCGTCGCTCCGCCGATATACGACGTTGACGCGGCCGGTGCCAGCGTGGACGAACACAACCACTGGGGATCCCGTCATATCGAGGGCCGTCACCGCCTCGCCGATGGTGCGGCGCTGGAGGGTCTTGGTGCTCTCGGCGACGATCGGCGGGTGGGCGTCGCCTTCGGCGGCGTCGTCCTCCTCCACCTCCGGGGCGGCGAAAACCGCGTAGGCGGCCTCGACCGCCGCGTCGTCCCCCGGGCCCGTCGCGTGCTGCTTCAGCTTGTGCTTGTAGCGCCGCAGACGGGTCTCCAGGCGCTCCGCGGTCTGCTCGAAGCTCGACCGCGCGTCGTGCGCGAAGCCGTTGGCCTCGATCGTCAGGCCGGAGACGAGGTGCAGGACGCAGTCCGTCCGGAAGGCTGTGCCGTCGCGCCGGAGCGTGACGTGGCCGTTGCAGGAATCGTGCATGTGCGAGTCGAGATACTTCGCCTGGATCGCCGACATCCGTTCCTCGACGCGGCCGCGCAGACTCTCGCCGAGATCCACGCCGTGGCCAGTCACTCGCAACGATCCCATGCTGCCTCCCCCGTTCCGATGCAGTCGGCCGAATTAGAGAGCCGGCTCGGGTTAAGTCAACGGAGCCCCTTGCGGTTCAAGCGCTTGCTTAACGCTGGGTTCAGCCGGCCTGTCCGTATACACGGGGCCTCCCGCACCTTGCCTTGCGACGTGAGACGACCGCCTGCATGATGATCGACCCCGGATTCTCCGCCACCGCGACACGCCGCGCCGTCCTGGGGGGCGCGCTCGGCGCTGCCGCGGGCCTGCTCCCGGCAGCCGCGCGGGCGGCCGACCCGGAGAAGGCCCCGCCCCTGCCCGGCGCCGGCGAGGCATTCGCGGCGGGCACGCTGACCGACCTCGCCCGCGCCCGGGCCGCCGCCCCCTACGCCGCCCCGAAGTCCGGCGACGTGCCGACGGTTCTCAAGAACCTCTCCCGCGAGGCCTACGAGGCGATCCGTCCCGCGGAGGGCCGCGCGGTCTGGGCCGACCGGAATACCGGCTACGTCCTGGAGCCGCTGCTGCGCGGCTCGATCTTCGAGACGCCGGTGTCGCTGTTCGTCGTGGAGAACGGCGTGGTGCAGCCGGTCGGGTACGACAAGTCCGCCATCGCGGCGCCGGGCCTCGACCTGCCCGACCTGACCGCCGACACCGCCTTCTCGGGCTTCCGCCTGCGCGCCCGGTTCGACGGTGCCGACGGGCTGTCGAACTTCGCCCTGTTCCAGGGCGCCTCGTTCTTTCGCCTTGTCGCCGAGGGCCAGGATTTCGGCATCAACGCCCGGGCGCTCGCCCTGCGGCCGGCGGATTCCCGCGGCGAGGAATTCCCGCTGTTCCGGGCCCTGTTCGTCGAGGCGCCGCGGGCGGGCCAGCCGGTCATCGTCCACGCCCTCGCGGAATCGGAATCGGCGACCGCGGCGTTCAAGATCACGCTGACGCCGGGCCGCGACGTCTCCACGGCGCAGATCGACGGGACGGTCTTCGCCCGCGCCGAACTCGACCATATCGGTCTCGGCGGCATGCAGGGCAGCTACCTGTTCGGGCCCCTCGACCGGAACCGCGTGGACGATCTGCGCGCCGCGGCCTTCTCGGTGGAGGGCCTGGCGATCCACAACGGCTACGGCGAACCGATCTGGCGCCCGGTTCACAATCCCGAGGCGCTGCAGGTCTCGGCCTTCGTGGATCGCGGGCCCAAGGGCTTCGGCCTCATGCAGCGCGCCCGCGCCTACGACGATTTCGAGGACGACCGGCGCCACTGGGAGCAGCGACCGTCCCTCTGGCTGGAGCCCCTCGACGACTGGAACGAGGGCGCGGTCACGCTGCTGGAGATCCCGAGCGATTCCGAGCTCAACGAGAACGTCTTCGCCTACTGGCGGCCCAAGGCGAAGCTCGCGAAGGGCGCGGAGATGCGCTTCCAGTGCCGGCAGCACTGGTCCAAGGGCTGGCCGGACCCGCTGCCGCCGGAGATCGCCCGGGTGCGCGACAGCCGCTGCGGTCACGGCAGCACGGGGAACCGCCGGCTCTTCGCCGTCGATTTCGAGGGCGACGCGCTGTTCCAGCCCGGCGACATCGACGTCGACCTCGGCGCCTCGGCCGGGACGATCACGCGTCAGGAACGGTTTCGGTACCCCGATCGTAAGACGCTGCGGATCCTGTTCGAGCTCGATCCGGGGAGCGAGCGCGCGAGCGAGCTGCGTCTCGCGCTCCGGCGCGGCCAGGCCCGGGCCAGCGAGACCTGGCTGTTTCGCTGGACACCCTGAACCCCGACCCGATTGCTGAGGAACGGCCTCCCCCGTGCGACTGGACGAGACCATGATGTTGCCGCCAGCGACGGACGCCGGTTCCGGGCGCGAGACCGTGACCGACGGCGGCCGTTATCTGCCGCCCGAGGCCCCCCTGTCGATGCCCGTCCAGGATCTCGCGCGCTGGGATCCGGGGCTCGGTCACCGGCCGGAGCGCCGGGTCCGGACGCCCTGGCCTGAGCGGATCCTGGTGTTCGGCGGCGCCCTGGCGCTCACGGCCTTCGGCGGCTGGCAGATGGTCGAGACCGTGTCGGTCTCCGGCAGCCCGACCGCCCTCCAGCTCGTGCTGGTCGTCCTGTTCTGCCTGACCTTCTCGTGGATCGCCCTGGCCTTCACCAGCGCGGTGCTCGGCTTCGCGACGCTGCTGCGCCGGCCCCGGCCGACGCCGAACCCGGCCGCTCTGCGCACGCGGACCGCGGTCCTGATGCCCGTCTACAACGAGGCGACGGCCCGCACCTTCGCGGGCATCGAGGCCATGCGCGAGGCGGTCGAGGCGACCGGGCTGGGCGATCATTTCGACTGGTTCGTCCTCTCGGACTCCACCCAGCCCGATGCCTGGATCGCCGAGGAGCGGGCCTATCTCGACCTGCGCGGCCGGCTCGGCCCCGAGGCCCGGCTCTACTACCGGCACCGGCCGAAGAACCATCACCGCAAGGCCGGGAACATCGGCGATTTCGTCACCCGCTGGGGCGGGCGCTACGACCACATGCTCGTGCTGGACGCCGACAGCCTGATGAGCGGATCTGCCGTCGTGGCGCTCGCGGCCGCCATGGAGGCGGACCCGGACGCCGGGATCATCCAGACGCTGCCGCTGATCATCAACCGCAACACCCTGTTCGCCCGGCTCCAGCAATTCGCGGCCCGGATCTACGGCCCGGTGATCGCCGCCGGCCTCGCCGCGTGGTCGGGCCGGGACGGCAACTACTGGGGTCACAACGCGATCATCCGGACCCGCGCCTTCGCGGATTCCTGCGGCCTGCCGGACCTGCCCGGGAAGCCGCCCTTCGGCGGACACATCCTGTCCCACGACTTCGTCGAGGCCGCCCTGATCCGCCGGGCGGGCTGGGCGGTGTACATGCTCCATCGCCTGCCAGGCTCGTACGAGGAGAGCCCGCCCTCGCTGATCGACGTGGCGGTGCGCGACCGGCGCTGGGCGCAGGGCAATCTCCAGCACGCGCGGGTGATCGGCGCCGCCGGGCTGCATCCCGCGACGCGGCAGCACTTCGCCACCGGCATCGCCGGCTACCTCGCCTCACCGCTGTGGCTGCTGCAGCTGGTGGTCGGCATCCTGCTGGTGCTCCAGACGGCGACGGAGCGGCCGGACTATTTCGGCGGCGCCGGCTTCTCGCCGGTCTTCCCGCGCTTCGATCCGGTCCGCGCCCTCCAGCTGTTCGGCCTGACCATGGCGGTGCTGCTGGCACCCAAGTTCCTCGGCCTGATCCTGGCGCTGCTGGACGGCCCGGCGCGGCGCGCCTGCGGCGGCGCCGGACGGCTCGTCCTGTCGAGCCTCGTCGAGATCCTGCTGTCCGCCCTGGTGGCGCCGGTGGCGATGGTGATCCAGTCGGGCTCAGTGATGGGCATCCTGCTCGGACGGGACACGGGATGGAACCCGCAGCGGCGGGACGACGGCTCGATCCCGCTGCGCGACATCGTCGTCCGTCATCGCTGGCACACGCTGCTGGGGCTGGTGGCGGGCGTCGCCGCCTTCGCGATCGCCACCTCGCTGTTCCTCTGGATGAGCCCGACGATCCTGGGCCTGGTGCTGGCGATCCCGATCTCCTGGGCGAGCGGCCAACTCGGGCTCGGCCTGGCGCTCAAGCGACGCCTGCTCCTCGCCACGCCGGAAGAGGCCACCCCGCCGGAGATCGCGGTCCGCGCCGCGTCCCTCGCGGCCCGCAACGCGAAGCGCGGGTTCGACGAGACGGATGCCCTCGCGGCCCTCCACGCCGATCCCGACCTCGCGCGTGACCACACGCGGATGCTGCCCCTCGGACAGCGGCGGCCCCGGGGCGCGATCGATCCGGACCAGACCCTGGCCACCGCCAAGATCTGCGAGGCCGAGACGGTGACGGAGGCGCAGGCGTGGCTCTCGCCGAAGGAGCGGATGGCGCTCCTGCATGACCGGGCCTTGGTCGACCGTCTCGTCCGCCTCGACGCGCGCGAACGGTGATCGCGGTCCGTCCGCCCGCAGAGTGACGGGTCGCGGCGCGCGCCGGAGATCGCTCAGCGCCGCTCGCGAAGACGTGTCGGTCCGCCCCGATCGTGAGGTCCACCGAAGCTGCCAGCCGGACCGAGCCGTGAGAAGTGATTAACCATTCGGGTCCTAGATTCGCGCATCGTCATTCGGATCCGGTCATGACCCTCCTGTTCGTGTTCCTGCTCCTGCCGCTCGCGGTGGCCATCGTCCTGGCCCGCGGCGAGCCGATCCGCACCATCAGCTGCCTCGGCGCGATGGGCGTCGGCTGCGTCATCGCCGCCACGAGTCTCGTGAGCCTCGTGCGCCACCGGATCCGGACGACCTGACACCGGACCGGAGCAAGCTACCGTCAGAGGAACCCGACCTGACGCGGGCCGCCGCCCAGGCTGCGCCCCGCACGGGAGACGAGCTGGGAGAAGGCCAGGGCCGCCGCCGTGGCCTGGGCGCGGGACGGGAAGCTGCGTCGCGATTCGAGAACGGGCTCGTCAGTCTCGTTGACGAGAACCCAGGACCACAGCGACCGGCTACGCTCTCGTATCTCGAATTGCACGGACGCCTCCCTGTCCGGGACATGCGAAACGAAAGACTTGCATCCGCGGGTGACATCCGGATGACGTTGTTTCGCGACCGTCAAGGCGCGCCGGCCGCCACGAAGTTCCGCTGAAGACTATTGTCTTCGTGGACGGAGTGCGGGGAGATCGATGGTTCAGCATCGTGCCAGCTATCCATCGAGATCTGACCCGAACAATCGGGTGCGAAATCCGTGCCAGGATGAGCGGACGGCCGGCCAGCTATCCCCAGGAACTGCGCTGGCCCCATGACAGCCGCCTCGGCATCCGCGCTGCCGACGCCGCGACGGGCCTGCGACGTGCGGACTTGACTGGATTGTCTGGATCTCGATGCTCTGACCCGTTGCGGGCGGGGTCGAGGGCATTCTGGCGGCAGCACCCGGTGGCGCTGCGAGGCGGATCGACGTGATGGCAGATCACAGCAGAGTCCCGAACGAACGGTCGCGCCGCCTTCTCGGCGATCTGGCCGAGACTCTCGGATGTTCGGTCGACGTCTTCTTCGATCCGGACCCGCAGGACGATCGTTCGATGACCGAAGAATTGCTGACCCTGTGGTTCTCGATCAAGGATCCCGATGCCCGGCACCGCATCCTGGATTGTGCCCGGGCCGTGAAGGCCGAGGCCGGGGCGGACGCGCAGCCGCGCCCCTGACCGGTGCCTTGTTTCCGACGGCTTGGCGCTCCACCCAGGCAGCCCGTCCGTCGCCGCGACCCCAGTCGGAGAACCTATGAAATCCGTGAACGCTCTGATCGCCGAGGAACTCGGTGTCGGGGAGGCGCAAGTCGCGGCCACCGTCGCGCTCCTCGACGGCGGCGCGACCGTGCCGTTCATCGCGCGCTACCGGAAGGAGAATACGGGCGGCCTCGACGACACGCAGCTGCGCAGGCTGGAGGAGCGCCTGTCCTACCTGCGCGATCTCAACGAGCGGCGCGCCGCGATCGTCGCGAGCATCACGGCCCAGGGAAAGATGTCCCCGCCCCTGGCGGCGGCCCTCGACGCCGCCGACACGAAGGCGCGGCTGGAGGACCTGTACCTGCCCTTCCGGCCCAAGCGGCGCTCGAAGGCGCAATCCGCCCGCGAAGCCGGCCTCGAACCGCTGGCCCAGGCCCTGCTGAGCCGTCCCGACCGCGCGCCCGAAGCGGTCGCGACCGCTTACGTGTCGGACGCGCGGGGCGTGCCGGACACCGAGGCCGCGCTGGAGGGCGCCCGCGCCATCCTGATCGAGCGCTTCGGCGAGGATGCCGACCTCGTGGGGCGCCTGCGGGCGGATTACTGGCGGACCGGCCAGCTCGTCTCGCAGGTGCGCAAGGGCAAGGCGAACGAGGGGGCGAAGTTCTCGGACTACTTCGACTGGAGCGAGCGGCTGGAGCGCATGCCCTCGCACCGGATCCTGGCGATCTTCCGCGGTGAGCGGGAAGAGGTCCTCGACGTCGGCTTCGCCGCGGAGGGGGAGGAGTCGGCGCCGGGCCTTCCCGGGCCCTTCGAGATGGCGATCTGCCGCCGCTTCGAGATCGCGGCGCGGGGGCGTCCCGGCGATGCGTGGCTTCTCGACGCGGTGCGCACGGCCTGGCGAACGAAGATCCGGGCCGGGATCAAGCAGGACCTGCGCGGCCGGCTGTTCGAGCGGGCCGAGGACGAGGCCGTATCGGTCTTCGCCGGGAACCTCAAGGACCTGCTCCTCGCCGCTCCGGCGGGCGGGCGGGCGACGATGGGGCTCGATCCGGGCTACCGGAACGGCGTGAAGGTCGCGGTGGCGGATCGGACCGGGCGGGTCGTCGCGGTGGAGACGACCTACCCGCACGAGCCGCAGCGGCGCTGGCGGGAGGCCGTCGCGACGCTCGGCCGGCTCTGCCGGCTGCACGGCGTGGAGCTTCTCGCCGTCGGCAACGGCACCGCGTCCCGCGAGACCGAGCGCCTCGCCGCGGAGATCATCGCGGCGAACCCGGACCTGCCGCTGGCGAAGGTCGTGGTCTCCGAGGCCGGCGCCTCGGTCTACTCGGCCTCCGAGATCGCCGCCAAGGAGTTGCCCGACCTCGACGTGTCCCATCGCGGCGCCGCGTCGATCGCCCGGCGCCTCCAGGATCCCCTGGCGGAACTGGTCAAGATCGACCCCAAGTCGATCGGCGTCGGGCAGTACCAGCACGACGTGAGCGAGGCGAAGCTGTCGCGGTCGCTCTCGGCGGTGGTGGAGGACGCGGTCAACGCGGTCGGGGTGGACGTCAACACCGCCTCCCCGGCCCTGCTGGCGCAGGTCTCCGGCCTCGGCGGCGCGATGGCGGCGCGGATCGTCGCCCACCGCGACGCCCAGGGCCCGTTCCGCACGCGGGCGGCGCTCAAGAAGGTCCCGGGGCTCGGCCCGAAGACCTTCGAGCTGGCCGCCGGCTTCCTCCGCATCCAGGGCGGTGACGACCCGCTCGACGGGTCGGGCGTCCACCCGGAAGCCTATCCGGTGGTCCGCCGCATCCTCCAGGCGACGAAGAGCGACATCCACGTCCTGCTCGGCAACGCCGCCCTCCTCGGCCGCCTCGCGCCGGAGCCCTTCGTCGATGCGCGCTTCGGCCTGCCGACCGTGCGCGACATCATCGCCGAGCTCGAGAAGCCGGGGCGGGACCCGCGGCCGGAATTCAAGACGGCGCGCTTCCAGGAGGGCGTCGAGACGATCGGGGACCTGAAGCCCGGGATGCAGCTCGAGGGTGTCGTCACCAACGTCGCGGCCTTCGGGGCCTTCGTGGATATCGGCGTCCACCAGGACGGGCTCGTCCACATCTCGGCGATGGCCCGGCGGCGGATCGCGTCGCCCACCGAGGTCGTCCGGATCGGCGAGGTCGTCCGGGTGCTGGTCCTCAGCGTCGACGTCCCGCGCAAGCGCATCGCGCTGTCGCTGCGGCTCGACGATCCCGTCGAGCCGGGCCAGCAGGCCCGGAGGACGGCCGAGCCGAGGCAGGACGCGCCGCGGAGCCGACCGAGCCCGGGTGCGGCCCCCGGCGGGGCGCTGGCCGACGCCCTCCGGCGCGCGGGCGCCGCGCCGCGGCGCGAGTGAGGCACGCCTG
This sequence comes from Methylobacterium sp. 13MFTsu3.1M2, assembly GCF_900112625.1. Taxonomy (NCBI): domain Bacteria; kingdom Pseudomonadati; phylum Pseudomonadota; class Alphaproteobacteria; order Hyphomicrobiales; family Methylobacteriaceae; genus Methylobacterium; species Methylobacterium sp. 13MFTsu3.1M2. The sequence continues at coordinate 3,609 of NZ_FOMM01000047.1, read as the reverse complement.
ACGCGCGCGCACGGCCTCCGCGTCGCGGCCGGAACTGCCGCCTGTGAACCGAGAACATGGTTAGCGCTTCGTAAACCTCCGTGCGGTCAGAGTGCGTTCGTCGTGCCGCGGAGCGCGATTCGAAACACCTGATCGCGGTTCCGGGATCGCTGCGGCGACCCCACGGCTCGGAGGCTCTGATGCAAGCGCACGTTGCGGGGATCGACAACCCGAACCCGATGATCGGCCCGGCCCGCCTGATCCGGGCGGCCTTCGAGGGCGCCGACATGGCCGCCCTGGCCGCCGAGATCCTCGCCGAGGGCGGAGACTCCGCCCTCGACGCCGGGACGGCGCTGGACATGGCGACGATCCTGCTGCTGAAGCACCGCTTCACCGAGGGGCTCGCACTCCAGAGCGAGGTGCTGGACGGACAGCGGGTCTTCTCGCTGCGCTCGAACCCGGATCAGGCGCGGATCCGCGTCCTCGTCCTGGTCACGGCCGGCGACCTCATGGCCAACACGCCGATCGACTTCCTGCTGAACGACGGCGATTTCGGCCTTACCTACCTCTATCTCCGCCCCGGCGAGCCGATCCCGCACGGCCTGCCGGCGCACGACGTCATCGTCACGGGCATCGCCTACGCGCGGGCCGCCGAGCCGCTCCTGGAAGCCCTCGCGGCGGCGGCGGACCAGTGGACGCGGCCGATCGTCAATCACCCGCGCCACGTCCTCAAGACGTCCCGCCACGGGATCGCGGACGCGCTCCGCGGGGCGGATGGGATCCTGGCGCCGGAGGTCGTCCGCGTGAGCCGCTCCATCCTGAGCGCCGCGGCGTCCCGCAGAGCCGAGGGCCCGACATACCCGCTCCTCGTGCGCCCTCTGGACACGCACGCCGGCAACGACCTCCAGAAGATCGACCGGTCGGAGGACCTGCATCTCTACCTCGCGCAGACGGAGGCCGAGGCGTTCTACGTCACGCAGTTCTGCGATTACCGCGGTCCCGACGGCCTCTATCGGAAATTGCGCATCGTACTGATCGACGGTGTGCCCTACCTCTGCCACATGGCCATCCGCGATCACTGGATGATCCACTACCTCAACGCCGGCATGCTGGAGGATCCGGTGAAGCGGCAGGTCGAGGCCGCCGCCATGGCCACGTTCGACACCGACTTCGCCGAGCGCCACCGCGCCGCGTTCGCCGAGATCCACCGCAGGATCGGCCTCGATTACCTGATCATCGACTGCGCCGAGAGCGCGGACGGCCGTCTGCTGATCTTCGAGGCCGATACCGGGATGGTCGTCCACGACATGGATTCGGCGGAGCTGTTTCCCTACAAGGCTCCGCAGATGCGCCGAGTCTTCGCCGCGTTCCAGGACGCGCTGCGGGGGCGGGCTCGGGGGCGGACCGCCTAGGTCGGCCGCCTCGGCAAGGGAGGCTGCGGGCGTCGGGTGCTCCACCCGGCGCCTTCACCAGGGGATGCGGCCGAAGCGGTCGACCAGCCGCTGGTACTCGGCGTTGCTCTCGGCCTTGGAGGTGCCGCCCGAGCCGACATCCGAGGTCCCGGAGCCTGGATGCACGAGGCGGCACACCAGCGGCAGGACGAAACCGTGCCGCACGAGCTGCACGTTGGGGCCGCCGTTGCGCAGGACGTTGGCGAGCCACGGACGGACCTGGATCGCGTCCTGCAGCGTGACGGGCGCCGTCGCCTCGACGAGGTGGGCGCGGCGCAGGCCGGTCTCGGCGAGGCGGCCGAGCCACTCGTTGTCGTAATGCCACTTCGCGGCCGGGCTGATCGCGCCGACCTGCGCGAAGGTGGTCCGCCGCATCAGCCAACCCGACGGCGTCGCGAAGTCGTTGATCCGCACCACCTCGCCGGCCTCGTCGGTCTCGAGCTGCGTCGAGGAGACGAAATCGAAGCTCTCGAGGGCCCTCAGCGCGAAGCCCAGATAGGCGGGCAGCCAGTGATCGTCGTCCTCGAGGAAGCCGACGAGGTCCCAGCTGTCGTCGACGGCGGCGATGGCGGCGTTCAGCGCGGGGATCTGGCCCCTCTGCGGGCCGCGCGCGAAGGTGACCTGCGGGTGCGCGGCGAGCCGCGCCGGGATCTCGATCCCGGGGTCGATCCCGACGAAGAAGTGGATCGTCGCCGGCCGGTCGAGCTCCTGGGCGTTGGCGCTCGCGATCGCGTGCTCCAAAAAGTAATGGCCGGCCTTTCCGGCCAGGGTCGAGGGTTTGAGCCTCGACGGCGTGATGATCGCGATCCTCATTCCCACGCCTCACCGTGTCGGGCGTCGCGCGCCGCGGCGCGGAACGCTGTCAGAGCTTGAAGGATTGCTCGCCGATATGGCCGAGCTCCTTGCTGAGATACGGATCGCACCAGATCCGGAAGCCGGCGGCGCGTGCCCGGTCGCTGAAGTCGAAGTCCTCGCCGATGTTCACGCCGGCTTCCTCGTCGACGCGGAAGCGGAAATAGGGCTTCTTCAGCTTCTCGAAGACCGTGGACTTGATCAGCAGGAAGCCGGTCGGGATCCGGGACATCTCCAGCAAACCCTTCGGCGCGTCGGCCGGCTGCTCCGGGAGGATGTCGCCCAGGAAGTGGAACGGGGCGGTGCGGCGGGAATAGGTCGCGCCGATGATGTCGACCTGCCGCACGAGGAGCTTGAGGAGTGCGTCCTTCGGGAAGGTCATGTCGCTGTCGATGAACAGGACGTACTCCGCCCCGTACTTCTGCGCGTATTCGAGGCCGAGGTTGCGGGCATCGGCGACGATCGACGACTTCCCGACGACGATCGACATCGGCATCTCGCCGAGCGAGTGCATCATCGATCCGAGGCTCACGGCGAAGTCCGCGTGGACCATGGTCCCGCAGGGGATCGCGATCGCCACATGGGGCAACTTCGGCGACGCGGAAGGGGTCGCGGCGCCAACATCACCGGACGCTTGAGCGATCACATCTGAGCTCCCTGCAAGGTGCGCCCCGTACCCGCCGCGCCGACCGAACCGGATCGGCACCGGTCGAGCAGGCGCGACAGATTTGGTTTGCGTCACAGCTTATGGCTGCGGATGGTTAATAGATCTTGAACACGCTCCGCGATCCGTAAATACTTAGCGCCTGAAGGATCGATTCATTAACGATCACTTCGGACACACTGGGAGTCGGCAATTGATTTAACCCCCGCGAAACGTTTGGAGGACGATTACTGGTGTACCCGAGAAACGGGTGCATCAAATCAGAAAGATAAGACCTATGTCCTCGATCACCCTGTCGGCCGCCACGCGTCAGAACCTGCTCTCGCTGCAGGACACCGCCCAGCTGATGGCGACCACCCAGAACCGGCTCGCGACCGGCAAGACCGTCAACTCCGCCCTCGACAACCCGACCAACTTCTTCACCTCCCAGGCCCTCGACGGACGCTCCTCGAGCCTGAACTCGCTCCTCGACGGCGTCTCCAACGGCATCCAGTCGATCCAGGCCGCCAACCAGGGCATCACCTCGATCCAGAAGCTCGTGGACCAGGCCAAGTCGATCGCCAACCAGGCGCTCTCGACCCAGCTCTCCACCACCGGCACAGCCGCCAACGCCTACAGCGCCAGCACCGCCTCCTCGACCGTGCTCCTGACCATCAACGGTAC
>NZ_FOMM01000048.1:0-17349 GCF_900112625.1 Methylobacterium sp. 13MFTsu3.1M2 | reverse complement strand
GAGATCATCCCGACCATGTCGCCGATCCGCGCGGCGTTCTGGCTGAGCGCCTGGACGAGGTGGGCGGTCTGGTCGGCTTCGCCCACCGCGGCCTGGGCAAGGTGGGCCGAGTCGGTCACCTGCCGGCCGATCTCCTGCACGGAGGAGCCGAGTTCCTCGGCCGCGGCCGCGACCGTGTTGACGTTGGTCGACGCCTCCTCGGCGGCCGCGGCCACGCTGGTCGATTGCGCAGCGGTCTCCTCGGCGGTGGCGGTCATCTGCTGGGCGGTGGCCTGGAGCTCGGTGGCCGAGGACGAGACCAGGCCGACGATGCCGCCGACGGCGCGCTCGAAACCGTCGGCGAGCTCGATCATGGTGCGCTTGCGCTCGGCGGCCGCGGCCTCATCGGCGCGGCGTTTCACCTCGGCCTCCTCGGCGGCCTTGCGGGCGACCATGGCCTTGATGCCCTCGACCGCCTGGCCGACGGCGCCGATCTCGTCGCCGCGGGTGGCCTCGCGGATCTCGGCATCGACCGCGCCCTTGGCCATCCGCTGCAGGACGCCCACGAGGCTGCCCAGCGGGCGAGTGATGCCGAAGATCACGATCAGCGCGGAGAGCGCGACGGCGCTGACGAGGCCAGCCACGGAGGCGCCGATCAGCACGGTTTTAGCCGTGGTGACGGCCTGCTCGGAGTCATCGCGGGCTTGGCGCAGCTCGGCGTTCAGCCGCGTGACGCGACCTTGAACAAAATCCCGCATCTTGGTGCGCGCAGCAGAAGCGTCAGTCAGAAGGACCTTAGCAGCAGCTTCATTGTCATTCTTGAGGCCGAGCGCGTTGGATTTATCCAGAGCAGAGTAGAACTCCTTGAGAATACTCTGGAGAGTTTCGTTGGTGACCTTCCGATCGGGCGTGTCCGCCATCGCGATCAAGGTGTTCGCAGCATCGAGTGACGTCTTTACAGCCGCATCGTACCGCACTTTATAGCCGGCCATCTCCTGCTCGCGGGTTTCGAGAATAAGGTTGCGCGCCTGGATCGCTGCATCGTTGGTGTTGACCTGGACAGCCAAGATCCGTTCGAGGCGGACCGCCTGCGTGTCGACGATCTCGCGCATTTGCCCTGCGAGTAGATTGAGCTCTCCGATGGCGTAGTGAACCAGACCGGCGGCGACTGCGGCCATGATCAGCAGCGGAACAGACGCCTTGATCAGGATACTGGAGTTTCGCAGCATAGAGGTACCACTTTATCTTTCTTAAAGTGACACAAAGTAATCTGCATTACTTAAAATAAGGTTAAAATACATTGATTATGCAGATCATGCAACAGAGATTTCGATATCATATTCGATAATAGAATTATAGAGCAGATTACGAGTGTGAACCTGAATATCGTTATCTGGAGATACGACAACGCAATCAATCGATGCTTAATGGCGAATATCGGTATCCAGGATGCATTCGCGAGACAGGTCACGCTCGATGGCTGGCTGCCTCGGCATCATCATCGGTGTAGCAGATTTGATCGCGGTCACCGTCGCCTTATGGCGCACCGCATGCCTGATCCTTAACATTCAGCGTTGGGGTAAGCTCCAAGACAGCCGACGCCCTCTTAAGCCTCATGGCAGCTGACGTATCTGACCCATCAACGGTCCGAGACGTGACGCGATCGCGGCCAAGCGATCGGCGATTGCCGAAAACTTGCAGCTTCATCCCGGCTACCGGGATATCCCCTGGAGGAAGCCCGCACCCGAGGCTCTGACGCTGTCTATAGAGATCCAGAAGACTTGCCCCACGGCAATCGCGTTCCGGGATGTGAGACCGCACTCAATCGATGGAGTCCGACGATCCGTGGAAGGCCGCTTTCAGGAGCCGTCAGCTCCGTTCCGGCCGTCTCGGTTGGGTCGCGATTGGCCGTGAGCATAGTCACGCTGACAGGGCCCTGTTCCGAGCAGACAAAATCCGGCGCTGAAGCGCTGTTATGCGACCGGCCGTGGGCGTCGGGAAGGGATCCAGACTCGTCAGGGCGGAAACGCGGTGAGCGATTCTGATCGCCTCGTGACGAGTCGAGCCGCCTGCAAGACGCGGCCTGCTGTGAGGCGCGTCATGCGCTCGACGCCACCCTGCGTTGAATCACGATAAGCGCATTGTCCTAAGCACGCGATTCCGAGTGCCTCGAAGCGCTGTATCGCCCGGATATCAACCACCGATAGCCAGATCAACGCGAGTGCCTTTACCTAAAGTAGTCATTATGAATACATTACATTAATGTGGATTAGATTTCATATGCGCCGCGTCTTTCTAAGACGTATAGACAATTTTCGACCGAAATGTGCGGGAGTAGACAGAGAAATGAATAATGATGCGGCCAACGCATGCAACGTCTCCCTCGATTACAGCGCAATGACGGCGAACCTCGTGGCGGCCTACGTGTCTCACAATCGCGTCGCAGCCTCGGAGATGCCGGCGCTGATCGCGACGGCGGCCGCTGCCCTGACCGGCCTTCAGCCCACCGATCCGTCGACCGCGGATGGAGACAGGAAAGCGACACCGGTGATGGTCCGGGCGTCGATCACACGCGAGGCACTGATCAGCTTCGAGGATGGTAGGCGGTACAAGACGATCAAGCGGCATCTGACCGCCTGTGGTTTGACGCCGGAGACGTACCGGGCGAAGTGGGGCCTGCCGAACGACTACCCGATGGTCGCTCCTGCCTACGCGGCGAAGCGATCCAGGATCGCCAGGAGCTTGGCGCAGGGTCGGTCCCAGCGCGATCCCGGTCCGGAAACTGCAGCCGGATAGCTGGCGCATTCCGAAGCTTCGTGCCCAGTCATGACGTTCGCGAGATATTCGAAAGGTGATGGCTGGCCAGAGTGGTTCTGCCCCGGTCCGCTTTCAGGGGGCAGAGGCAAAGGAGCGGACATCGCCATTCGGCCCGCTGCCGATCCTGGACCGATCTGTAGCCGGTGCGATCCCCTTCCGTGATCGGGCGAATAACCCGGCAGGGCACGCCTGCGGCGACGAAATTCGGCAGTATGCCCTTCGTGACGACGCTGCCCGCCCGGACGATGCCGTGATCGCCTGATCCGTGATCTCGGCGGCCTCGCGCAGTCCGGAGACGGTCTTGGGTTCCTGAGCCAACGAGTCCCGTCAACGGGTGGGGCAGATGATGGGGTGGACCGCCAAACGGCGGGACTCTGTCCACGATCCAGGCCTGCTGGCGGAAGGGGTGGGATTCGAACCCACGGTGGAGTTGCCCCCACGGCGGTTTTCAAGACCGCTGCCTTAAACCACTCGGCCACCCTTCCTGGCAGCATCCGCGACCTCACGGTTACGGCCGCGGCCGAGGTGGCGTCAACAGCAGAACAACCGGTTGACCTCCCGAACCATTCCGCCTATCTCACCGCCCACGCCCGGAGCCGCTCGATGCGCTGCGGGCTCTGCCCCGCCATCTTCGAAACCGGATGCGCAGGGCTCACGGCTGATTGGGGGATAGTTTAACGGTAGAACGGTGGACTCTGACTCCTCTAGTCCTGGTTCGAATCCAGGTCCCCCAGCCACCGCGCCGGCCCGCCCGATCTCAGATCCGGCGGGTTTTTTCTTGCCCGGAACCGGGCGCATCCTCCTCTGATCCTCAGCGAGGCGCGAGTCTGGCACGGACCGAACAGCGGTCGGCCGTTGACGCGCCGCGGCGCGGCCGCCTAGATCGGTCCATGCGCCGGTGCCAGCCTCTCACGGTTCGAGGGCGCGCGATCATCGGCTTGGTCGCGCTCTACGCGCTGCTGCTTCAAGCCTTCCTCGGATTCGCCACTCCGGCACAGGCCCGGGTCGATCCGGACGCGGTGATCTGTGCCAGTCACGCCTCGGGTGACCCCGCCGGCCCGGTGGCGCACGCTCATCCGTGCTGCACGCTCGTGCAGGCCGGCGCGCTGGTCCTGCCGATTATCAACCCGACCGCGACCGACTGGCCCGTCGCCGCCGAGACGCGCCGCGCGTGGCGCCCCGAATCCGAGATCCCGACGACCGGCCCGCCGGCCTCGACGGGCACCGCGCGAGGTCCACCCAAGGCCTGACGATCCCGCTCCCGATCGTTTAGGCCCGGATCTCCCATCATGTCGATTGTTCTCCACGGCGACGCCCCCGCGTACGGGGCGGCCGCAACGCGGCGACTGTCCCGCGACGCCGTCTATCGGGCCGTCTGGCGGTGGCACTTCTACGCCGGCCTGCTCTGCCTGCCCTTCCTGATCAGCCTCTCGGCCACCGGCGCGCTCTACCTGTTCAAGGACGAGATCAACGGCAGCCTGTTCGCGTACCGGACCCGGGTCGCGCCGCAGGCGACGGCGCCGATCGGCCCGGACCGGCTGATCTTCAACGCGCTGCAGGCCGTGCCCGACGGCGCGCCCGTCACCTACATCGACCCGGCCGCGCCGGACGCCGCGGCGCGGGTGACGCTCGCTTCCGGCGACCGCCGGATCCACGTCTACCTGAACCCCTATACCGGCGACGTGCTCGACCGCGTCGACCGTGACCGCGAACTCATGGCGATGGTCCGCGGACTGCACAGCCTCGCCCTGGTCGGTCCCCTCGCGAACGCCGTCATCGAGATCGTCGCGGGTTTCGCGATCGTCCTGGTGTTGACCGGCGCGTATCTCTGGTGGCCCCGCGGCCGCGCGGGCGGCGTCGTCACGGTGCGCGGCGGCCCGCGCCGCCGCGTGTGGTGGCGCGACCTTCACGCCGTCACCGGGTTCGTGGCCGGCGGCGGGCTGCTCTTCCTGGCACTCACGGGCCTGCCCTGGTCGATCTGGTGGGGGCAGGAACTGCGCGCGTGGTCGAACGCCGCCGGCCTCGGGCAACCGGCCGCGCTCTGGGCGAATCGGCCGGTCTCGACGGTGCCGCTGCGCGACCGGCTGGAGGATGCCGGGTGGACCCTGCAGGACGCGCCGGTGCCGCGCTCCGTACCGGCCGCGGCCGCGAGCGTCGGGATCGACGACGCCGTGGCGATCCTTCGACATCTGGGGATGCCCCCCGGCTTCGAGCTGGCGCTGCCCGTCGGCGCGGACGGCGTCTACGCCGCCGCGATCTACCCGCGCGACGTCACGCGGCAGCGGGTCATCACCCTCGACCAGTATTCCGGCCGCCCGCTGGTGGACGTCCGTTTCACCGATCTCGGACCGGTCGGCCGGGCCATCCAGTACGGGATCGGCATCCACAAAGGCGAGCACTGGGGCCGCGCGAACCAGTTGGCGATGCTGGGCTTCTGCCTCGCCACATTCCTGCTCGCCGTCACCGCCGGGACGATGTGGTGGAAGCGGCGCCCGGCCGGCGGCATCGGCGTGCCGCCCTGGCCCGCGGATCGGCGGGTGGCCGCGACCGTGACCGCGATCATCCTCGGCCTCGGAGCGCTCTTCCCGCTGACCGGGCTCGCCATCGGCGCCATGGTCGGTCTCGACCTCGCCGCGGGCCGACTGCGAAGACGGTGGGCGCGCTGAGCCGGTGCGGGCGGGCGCCGTGCCCGTGCACACGTCTCCGCGCCTGAGACGCGGGCGCCCGGGCCTCCCGGGCGCGGTGCTGATCGCGCTCGCGCTCTGGATCCAGGCGCTCGCGCCGGCCGTCGCGCTCCGGATGGTGCAGGCGGATCGGGGCGCGCTGCCCAGCCAGATCCTGTGCGGGCACGCGCCGGATCAGGCCGGTGACGCAGCGGTCGGCCCTGGCGCGCCGGCACCGGGGTCCTGCGCCCTCTGCGGGCTGTGTCGGGCCGGTGCCGTCCCGCCGCTGCTCCCGCACGCGCCCGGCCTCGCGCGCCGCCTGCGCTGGACGGCGGTGGCGTGGCCGATCCCGCCCCCCGTCCGGACCGCGTCGGTCCCCGCCGTCATCGGCCAGCCCCGCGGGCCGCCCCGCTCCGCCTGATCGCCCGTCCTCCGGGCGGCGCCGCCGCTCGCCCCATCGATCAGACGAGACCTCCGATGACCTCCGACTCCCCCGTCCTGCGCGGCGGCGCCCTCGCGTTCCTGCTCGCCGGAAGCCCCCTCCCCGCCCTCGGCCAGGCCGCCGTCACCCTCGAGGAACTCTCCGTGGAGGGCGAGGCCGCGCCCGTTGCGGGCCGGCCCGCCGCGCCGGCCTTCGGCGTGGCGGCGCCGCCGGGCTCGGCGCCCGCGGTGATCGAGCACCCGGTCGGCGAGATCGTCACCGGCATCGGCCGCGACGACACGATCGCGAATCGGCCGGCGACCAGCATCGGCTCGGTCCTGGTGAACAGCCCCGGCGTGACCGTGCGGCAGGGGAACGGCGGCCGCGACGTGGTCATCTCGATCCGCGGCAACAACGCCCGCTCCACCGGCGTGATCAAGAACACCGTCGTCCTGGAGGACGGCTTCATCCTCACCCAGCCGGACGGGGCGTCGCGCTTCGACCTCACGGACCCCCGCGCCTACGGCCGGATCGACGTGTTCCGCGGGCCGCAATCGCCGCTCTTCGGCAACTACGCCACCGGAGGCGCCATCGCGTTCCGGACACGCACCGGGCGGGAGATCGACGGCTACGAGATCGGGGTGGATGCCGGCAGCTTCGGCTACCTCAGCAACTATTTCACCGTCGGCGGCGTCAGCGGCCCGTTCGAGATCAGTCTGTTCGCCAGCGATGTCCGCGCGAACGGCTACCAGGACCACGCGAGCTACGACACGCAGACCATCAACCTGCTCGCGAGCTACACCCCGACGCCGGACAACCGCTTCACCCTGAAGGTGATAAACAACATCCTCAACGCGAACCTGCCCGCCCGCGCGTCCCTGGCCCAGTACCGGATCAACCCGTACCAGCGCGGCTGCGCCGCGGCCGCGAGCGCGGCCCCGGGCTGCACCACCTTCAACCTGTTCCGGAACGGGGCCTTCGGCGCGACCGTGCCGGTGACCGCCGACGAGGGCGGCTTCGGGCGCAACGACCGCCGGACCATCGTGGCCGCCCGCTGGGAGCACGACATCGACGCGTTCACCACGTGGCGCACGCAGCTCGGCTTCGACGAGCGCAACTTCGATCAGCCGTTCTACACGACCGCGTCGCGGGGCTCCTACCCGTCCTGGAACTTCCTGACCGACCTGACCCGGCGGGGCGACCTGCTCGGCCTGCCGGCGACGGGCTACGTCGCGCTCGCCTACAACACGATCGACAACCACATCACCACCTTCAACCGGGCCCCCTACGTCGGCCCGCGCCTGGGGGCGCTGATCGGCGATCAGACGTCGGTGCAGTCCAATCTCGGCGGCCGGGCGCGGCTGGAGCTGGGCCTGTCGGACCAGTGGACCGGCATCCTCGGCCTGAGCGCCGAGACGACGGCGATCACCGGGCGCAACGTCGCCTACGCGTACGCGGCGAGCGGCACGACGCGGACGGTGGTGGACGCGAACCGGTCCTTCCTCAACGTCGCCCCCGAACTGGCTCTGGTCTACCGGCCGGACGCGGCCTGGGCGCTGCGCGGCCGGGTCGCCACCGGCTACACCACGCCGGCCGCCAGCAACCTGTTCATCACGCCGGCCGGGCTGCCCGGCAACAACACGCAGCTCCGGACGCAGGAGAACCTCGGCTTCGATCTCGGCGCCGAGTGGAGCCCGGTGGCCGATCTCCGCCTGAGCGTGACCGGGTTCTACGAGTTCTTTCGCAACGAGCTGGTCTCGCAATCGCCGGGGGCCGGGCTCCTCGCGTACACGTTCAACGCGCCGGCCTCGGAGCATCGCGGCATCGAGGTCGGCGCCGACTGGGCCTTCTCGCCCGGCTGGCGCGGGACGCTGGCCTACACGTTCGACGACCAGATCTACACCCGCTACACCGAGCAGCTCAGCGCCGGCAGCCTGACCCGGTCCTTCGACCGGGCCGGTAACCGGATCCCCGGGGTTCCGGCCCACCAGCTCCTCGCCCGCCTCGGCTACGACGTGCCGAGCGGCCCGCTCGCGGGTCTCGGCGCCTTCGTGGAGACGGTCGTCCAGGGCGATTTCTACCTCGACAACGCCAACCTGCTGAAGGCGCCCGGCTACGCGGTGGTCAACGCCAACCTGCACTACGCCACGGAGCTGACGGGCGGCTACGCGAAGCGGCTGAGCCTGTACGTCGAGGTGCGCAACCTGTTCGACACGACCTACGTCGCCTCCGCGCAGAACCTCGCCAACAGCATCAGCGGCACGACCGGACTCCAGAACGGCGCCGCCGTGCTGGCGACCACAACGGGATCGGTCTTCGCGGGAGCTCCGCGAAACATCGTCGGCGGCATGCGGCTGGCATTTTGATAACTGCGCGGCGGCTCGCGCGTGGTGTCGCCGTCGAGCGTGCACTATGCTTCGGCAGTCGATCGCAGGGCGGGGCCTGAGCGCGCGGCGGGGCCGTGGGCGGGGATGTGGCGCGATGGTCCGATGAGGCGGCGAACCGTACTCGCTGGGTTGCCCCTGGCGCTCGCCGGGTGGCCGCGCGCCGTGCTGGCGCAGGGTCAGGCCCATGTCGCGGCCCTCTGGCCGTTCGCGGAGGGCGATCCCGAGGGCCGGGTGCTGGCGGAATCGTTCCATGCCGGCCTGCGCGACCACGGTCATCCCGATCAGCGGGTCGACGATCGCTGGACCGGGGCCGACCGCGAGCGCACGCGTCTCCTCGCGACCGAACTGGTGGCCGCACAGCCGCAGGTGATCTTCGCCTACCTCAGCGCGCAGCTCACGGCCGTGGCGGCCCTGACGAAGCAGATCCCGATCGTGTTCGTCGGCGCCTCGAACCCGGTCCGCTTCGGGTACGTGGAGAGTCTCCAGCGCCCGGGCGGCAACATAACCGGCTTCACGCTCTACGAGGCGCCGCTGGGCGGGAAATGGGTGGCGGCCCTCAAGGAGGCCGTTCCGAGCCTCAGGCACGTCACGCTCCTGTCCAATCCAAGCACCGAGATCCGCGGCGAGAACCTCTACGCCGAGCCGTTCCGCGCCACCGCGGCCGCGCTCGGGATCGAGCCGGTGGTGGTGAAGATCGACAAGGCGGCCGAGATCGAGCCCGTGATCGCCGCGCTCGCGCGGCGGGGCGACGGGGGCCTGATCGTCGCTCCCGGCACATTCAGCGAGGCCAACGGCGACCACATCGTCGCGCTCACCACGAGTCTCCGGGTCCCCGCGGTCTTCGCGATCCGGCGTTTCGCCTACCGGGGCGGCCTGATGTCGTACGGACCGGATCCGGTGGAGACGGTCCGCCGGGCCGCCGCTTATGTCGGCCGCATCCTGCGCGGCGAGAACCCCGCGACCCTGCCGGTCCAGGCGCCGACGAAGTTCGACTTCATCGTGAATCTCAAGACGGCCCGCAGCATGGGCGTGACGATCTCGTCGGCGCTCCTCGCCCAGGCGGACGAGATCGTCGAATGACGGCGCCGCGCCCGACAGCCTCCCCACCGGCCGCAACAGCGCCGCCGCGCTGGTTCCGCCTGCCGCTCGCGGGGAAGTTCGCGGTGGCCTTCGTGGGCCTGGTCAGCCTCGTGCTGCTCATCAACGGCGCCGTCGACCTGACGCTGAACTACCAGGACGCCAAGCGGACCGCGATCGAGACGCAACGCACCAAGGCGCGCGCCGCCGCCGAGCGCGTCGACTCCTTCCTATCCTCGATCGAGGGCCAGATCGGCTGGACGACGCGCGCCGAGTGGCGGCGCGTGTCCCCCGAGCAGCAGCGCTACGACTTCATCCGCCTGCTGCGCCAGGCGCCGGCCATCACGGAGGTGGCCTACCTCGATCCGGCCGGCAAGGAGCAGCTGCGCGTCTCCCGACTGGAGCCGGACTCCGTCGCCAGCGGCAAGGATTTCTCGACCTCGCCGCGCTTCACCCAGGCGCTCGCCCAGAAGACGTGGTTCGGCCCGGTCTATTTCCGGCGCGGGTCCGAGCCGTACATGACCGTCTCGGTGGCCCATGCCGGCCGCGACCCGGGCGTGACCGTCGCGGAAGTCAATCTCAAGCTGATCTGGGACGTGGTCAGCGCGATCAACGTCGGCGAGCACGGCTACGCCTTCGTGACGACGGCGACCGGACGTCTGATCGCGCACCCGGACCTCAGTCTCGTCCTGCGCGACACCGACCTGTCCGGCCTGCCCGAGGTCGCGGCGGCCCTGCCCGGCTCGCGGATGGCGGGTCAGGACTACGAGATCACGACCGGTCTCGACGGCGGCTGGGTGCTGGCGGCCCACGCCACCATCCCGCGGGTCGACTGGATCGTCTTCGTGCAGGAATCGCTGCGCGACGCCATGGGGCCGGCACTCGAATCCGTGATCCAGACCACGTCGTTGATGGGTCTCGGCGTCCTGCTGGCGGCGGTGGCGGGCACCTTCCTCGCGCGGCGCATGGTCGTGCCCATCCGCGAGCTCGAGGACGGGGCGGAGCGGTTCGGCGCGGGTGACCTGTCCGAGCGGATCGTGATCCGCACCGGCGACGAGATCGAGACCCTCGCCCACCGGTTCAACACGATGGCGAGCCGGGTCCAGGATTCCTACGAGACGCTCGAGGCCAAGGTCGAGGAGCGGACCCGCGACCTCAACCGGTCGCTCGACGATCTCCAGCGGGCGCAGAGCCGGCTCGTCCAGTCCGAGAAGCTCGCCTCGCTGGGGCAGCTCACCGCCGGCATCGCCCACGAGATCAAGAACCCGCTGAACTTCGTCAACAACTTCGCGTCGCTCTCGAACGAGCTAGTGGACGAGCTGCGGGAGGTGCTCGAACCGACGACCCTCGACCCGGACACGCGCGCGGAGGTCGAGGAGCTCGCCGGCCTGCTCAAGAGCAATCTCGAGAAGGTCGTCCAGCACGGCAAGCGCGCGGACTCGATCGTCAAGAACATGCTGCTGCACTCGCGCACCGGGTCCGGCGAGCATCGCCCGGTCGAGGTCAACGCGCTGGTCGAGGAGAGCCTGAATCTTGCCTATCACGGGGCCCGTGCGGCGAAACCCGGCTTCAACGTGACCCTCGTGCGCGATTACGATCCGGCGGCCGGCCTCGCCGACCTGTACCCACAGGAGATCACGCGGGTCCTGCTGAACCTGATGTCGAACGGATTCTACGCCACCGAGAAGCGGGCCGCCGACGGCGAACCCGGCTATGCGCCCACGCTCTCGGTCGCCACCCGGGACAGGGGCGACGGCGTCGAGATCCGGGTGCGCGACAACGGCACCGGCATCCCGGACAGCGTCAAGGCCAAGATGTTCGACCCGTTCTTCACCACCAAGCCGGCCGGCGAGGGAACGGGGCTCGGCCTGTCGCTGAGCCACGACATCCTCGTCAAGCAGCACGGCGGAACGGTTGACGTCGCCACGGAACCGGGTGCCTTCACGGAATTCATCATCACCCTGCCGCGGCAGAGTGTTACGCCGGACGCGCCGCCTCGGCCACCGACCGTGGCGGCGACAGAGCCGGCGACCGAGGCGGCGACCGAGACTGAGAGCCAGCCATGAACGTCCTGATCCTCGTCGTCGATGACGAACCCGACGTGACAGACCTTTTCCGGCAGCAGTTTCGCCGCGAGCTGCGCGCCGGACGCTTCGCGATGGCTTTCGCGCACTCGGCCGCGGAGGCCCTGGAGCGGATCAACGGCTCGAACGAGCCGAGCCTGATCCTGATGCTGTCGGACATCAACATGCCCGGGATGACCGGCCTCGAATTGCTGCCGCTGGTGCGCGCGGCCCGGCCCGACGTGCCGGTGATCATGATTACGGCCTACGGCGACGCCGAGACGCGCGAGAAAGTCCGCGCCGCCGGCGCCGTGGGCCTGATCACCAAGCCGATCGACTTCGCCGTTCTGAAGGCCGAGATCGATCGCCGTTTGTCCGCCTTCGCGGGGATCGAATGACACCCGGCGTCCCGAGCGCCAAGATCCTCGTCGTCGACGACGAGCCGGATCTCGAGGCGCTGATCACCCAGAAGTTCCGCCGCCAGATCCGGCAGGGCCTCGTCACGTTCCTGTTCGCCCACGACGGGCAGGAGGCGCTGGACCGCCTGGCCGAGAGCCGCGACGTCGATCTGGTCGTCTCCGACATCAACATGCCGCGGATGGACGGGCTGACCCTGCTCGCCAAGCTGCAGGAGCTGGCCGAGCGCCCCTCGATCATCATCGTCTCGGCCTACGGCGACATGGCGAACATCCGCACGGCGATGAACCGGGGCGCCTTCGACTTCCTGACGAAGCCGATCGACTTCGCAGACCTCGAGACGACGATCGAGCGGACGCTGCGCCACGTCGAGGACCTGCGCGAGGGGCGGCGGCGGCAATCGCTCGCCGAGCGGGCCCACGCCTCCCTGGCCCGGTACTTCTCGCCGAACCTCGCCGAGCGGCTCGCTGGGGACGCGTCGGGCCTCGAACTCGGCGGCCACCGCCGCGACGTGGCCTCCCTGTTCACCGACATCGCGGGCTTCACCGGCCTGGTGGAGAGCCTCGACCCGGCGCAGCTCGCCGAGATCCTCAACGGCTACTTCGCCGAGATGACCGACGTGGTCTTCGCCCACGAGGGGACGGTGGCCAAGATCGTCGGCGACGCCCTGCACGTCCTGTTCGGCGCGCCGGGGGACCAGCCGGACCACGCGGCGCGGGCGGTGGCCTGCGCCCTCGCCCTGGACGAGGCGGCCGAGGGCTTCCGCAATCGCTGGCGCGAGCGGGGAATCGAGATCGGCGTGACGCGGATCGGCGTTCATGCCGGCCCGGCGATCGTGGGCAATTTCGGCGGCGGCCGCTACTTCGACTACACGGCCTACGGCGACACCATCAACACGGCCGCCCGTCTGGAGAACGCCAACAAGGCCTTCGGCACGCGGATCTGCGTCAGCGACGCCGTCGTGATCCGCGCCGGACAGTTCCGCGGCCGCCCCCTCGGCGACCTCCTCCTGCGCGGCAAGCAGACGGCCCTGCGCGCCTACGAACCCCTGACGGAAGCGGCCTACGGCGACGCGCTGCTCGCCCAGTACCAGGACGCCTACGCCAAGCTCGATGCCGGGGAGGCCGGCGCGCTGGCCGCCTTCGCGGCCCTGGTCGGTCTGCGCCCCGACGACGGGGTGGCGGCCTTCCACCTGAAGCGGCTGCTGAACGGCGGCAGCGGCAGTCGGGTCGAGGTCCGCTGAGTCGCGCGCGCCCGGCTTCCCCGTCGCCCGCCCCGATAGCCCCGCCTTAAGGCAGCGCCTATTACCGTCCGAGGGCGTGCGATCGGAATCCCTCCCGATCGGCGATGCTCGGAACGGGTTCGGACGGGAGACCGGCGGATGAGACGGCGCGACGTCATCGCGGCCCTCGGCGGCGCGGCCGCGTGGCCGGCCCTCGCCGCCGCGCCGGCGAAGGGTCAGCGTCGCCTGGGGATCCTGCTGGTCTACGGCGAGGCGCATCCCGACAGTCCCGTCATCGTCGAGACGCTGAAGGAGAGCCTGAAGCGGGCCGGCTGGATCTGGGGTGAGAACCTCACGGTCGACCTGCAGTACGGCAACGGCGACGCCGAGCGGATGCGCGTCCAGGCGGAGGAGATCGTCGCGCGCGCGCCCGACGCGGTGCTCGCGCAGGGCGTCGTCGGCGCGACCGCGCTCCAGCGCGCGACCACGACGGTTCCGATCGTCTTCATGATGCTTCAGGACCCGGTCGGCGGCGGCTTCGTGACGAACCTGTCGCGGCCCGGCGGGAACCTCACCGGCTTCACCAACTTCGACTTCGTCCTCGTCGGCAAGTGGCTGCAGCTCCTGAAGGAACTCAGCCCCGGCGTGACGCGGGCGCTCGCCCTCATCAACCCCGATTACCGGGCGCGCTTGGCGGGCTACACGGCCGAGATGGCCCGCATCGGCCCGGCACTCGGGATCGACGCCCGGATCGCGGGCGTGCACGACGCGGCCGAGATCGAGGCGGCGATCGCCGGCTTCGCCGCCCAGCCGGAGGGCGGCCTCATCGCCCTGCCGGACGCGGTGACCGGGGTGTACGGCCAGCTGATCGTCGATCTGGCGGCGACCCACCGCCTGCCGGCCGTGTACGCCTACGCGGCGCCGGTCCATCTCGGCGGCCTCGCCGCCTACACGACCAGCGTCGAGCAGGACGTGCAGCGGGCGGCGGGCTACATCGATCGGATCCTGCGCGGCGCGGTGGTCGGCGACCTGCCGGTGCAGGCGAGCGAGCGCTTCATCACCCTGCTCAACCTGACGACGGCCGCCTCCCTGGGATTGACCATCTCGCCCTCGCTGATGGCGAAGGTGGACGAGTTGGTCGAGTAGCGGCCGCCGGAACCGGTGCCGGTCGTCGCGGCGGCACCGCCGCGACGACCGCGACGGAGCGGATCAGCTGAAAGCCGGCAGGCGTCCGTCGGGCGAGTAGCGGTCGATGGCCGAGGGCAGGTCGCGCGAGAGGCGCGCCAGCAGCTCGCTCTTGCTCAGGCCGGTGCGCTGCTCCAGGGCCGCCAGCGTGTCCGGTCCGATGGCGCGCTCCAGATCCGCGGTCGGGATGTCGCGGTTCGGCCCGTGATTGATCCAGGACTGGGCCGTCTCGGCGTGGCCGCCCTTGGTGAAATGGTCGACCAGCTCGGTCAGGCCCCCGGCGATGAGGCCGCCGACGCCGCCCGCGCTGGCGCCGCCGAGGAGCCGATCTAGGTTCGCCGGGATGGTCGAACCCGTCGCGGGCGGGACCTGCGGCGCCGGCGACCGGGACGCGTCCTTGGCGTGGCCGCCGAGCCACTCGGCGATCCGGTCGCGGTTCTGGTAACCGGCCACGGCCAGCAGGCCCAGCAGGGCGGTCATCGAAGGGTATCCCTTGCTCATCGCGTCGTCCTCTTGAGGCGGGCCCTCGGCCCGGGTGGTACGGCGGTCATCCGCCGCAATGGGTCAGGCCCCGCTCGGGCCCGCGTCGCTCGCGACCGTCCGGCCAGCCAACGCGGACCCGTCCTCCGCGCTCCGGCCGGTCGTGATGGCGCGCTTGACGGTCGATCGGGCGGCGTCGATGGCGATGGCCGCGGCCGACATGGTCCGCGCCTCGGTCGGTCGCTCGAGGGCGTGCTTGGCGATGTCGCCCGCGAGATCGTCGATCTCCCGGGCGAGGCTCTCGAGACGCGCCGGGTCGGTCGTCTCCTGCGCCTCCTGGCGGATCCTCAGCAGGCGGTCCGTCGCTTCCTCGACGCGCTCCCGGCGCAGGCGTGACAGGCGCTGGCCGATCCAGGCGAGCGCGGAGCCGATACCGCCGCCGAGGAAGGCGAGCAGGTAGATCCAGGTCTCGTAGCGCTCGATGAAACTCTGCTGTTCGCGCTCGTAATAGTCGACGGCGCCGGGATGGATCGGCAGCCGGGCGCTCGTCGCGCCGACGGTCCCGTCATAGGCGGGCGCCTGAAAATAGTCGGCCGCGGGCGTGACGTTGGCCATGGCGCTGCGCAGCTCGAACAGGTGCTGGGTGACGTCGGCCGCCACCGACCGGGCGAGGTTCGCGCGCGCCATCAGGCGGTACGAGGCGCCGACCGTGTGAACCTCCTCGTCGGGCACCTTGGGGCTGCCGCCGAAGGTCTCGGCCGGCATGGTGACGACCTGCAGCCGCGGCAGACGGGCAACGATCGCCTCGGCGTTCTCGACATCCACGAAGGAGATCTTGCGATCGCGGCTGGCCGCCTGGACGAGGCCGACGATCCGCTGCGCCGTCGGGGCGGTCGGCGCGATGACCGAGATCACCGCGTCGACCCGCTTCCGGGCGAAGGCCGCGCCCAGGTCGCTCTCGGCCATCTCGACCAGGGCGACGTGGCGCGGCGGCAGCGCGCCTGCCGGCTCGGTGGTCACCAGCGTCAGACCGTAATGCTCCAGCATGGCGCGGATGAGCGCCTCGTCGGCGTCCCTGTGGGCCAGGATCGCCAGGCGCTTGCGGTCGAGATCGGGGAAGCGGGCGATCCCGGCGGATTCCGGCGACGCGATGATCATCGCCTGGTCGCGCAGGATCGCCAGCGTCAGGCCGTTATCCGGAAGCTCCACATCCGGCCGCACGATCGCCAGATCGGCGCGGCCGTCGCCCAGCGCCTCGGCGCTGTCGCGCACGTCGTCGAAGGGCAGGATCTTGAGGCGGATCTCCTTGTGGCGCTTGGCCAGAGCGTCCGCGTAGGCCTGGATCAGGGCCGGCTCGGTTCCGTCCTTCGGGGCGACAGCGATCGTCAGGACGGTGGCCCGCGACGCCCAGTAGGCCACGCCCGCGCCGACGCTCAGCAGGATGGCCAGCATCAGGAAGACGAATTCCTGACGCAGGAAGAGGCTGGCGAAGCGCCGCATCGGCTCTGCTCTCGCGCATCGAGCGGCCAAGCCCGGCACCGTGCCGGGCAAGGGCCTGAGGGCGGCGCCGAGGGGACGGCGCCGCGGGACGGGCTCAGTGCTTGCCGGTGATCTTGTCGGCGACGGACTTGGCGCCGTCCTTGACGTCGCCGACGGTCTTCTGCGCCTCGCCCTTCAGCTCCTGCGCCTTGCCCTCGGCCACCAGCTTGTCGTTGCCCGTCGCCTTGCCGGCCGCCTGCTTGACGTTGCCCACCGCCTCGTTGGCCAGGCCCTTGATCTTGTCGGTCGTGCTGCTCATCGCGTGCGCTCCTTCACGGTCGTGGTGGCGGTCGTACTCGTCGGTCGAGAGGTCCGGTCGGGCGCGCGGCCCGCCGGGATAGACGGCGCCCGCATGCACGCGGGGGCCGAGGGGATCACCGGGTAACCGGGGAACGGCCCGCCGACGGTGAGATGGCGGTCAGATGATGGCGACGTCTGGTGGATCAATAGTTCCAAATTACCAGTATAATGAAATTCAGCCACCGGGTCCCTGGAGTGGAAATCCGTTCTCCCGGCCCCAAACAACCGCTTAGGTCCGCCGATGGACTCCGAGCTTCCGGTACAGTGCGGCGCCGTGATTGCGCACCGTGTTGCGCGACAGCCCGAGCTTGCGCGCGATCGCGTCGTCGCTGAGCCCCGAGCAGATCAAATTGAGGATCTGGCGCTCGCGCACGGTCAGGTTCGGCGCCCCCGCGTCGCCGCCCTCCCGGCCAGGCCGGCGGAGGTTCGCCAGCTTCTCGATCAGCCCGCGGCTGAACCACGACGTGTCGGCCATCACCGTCTCGATCGCGTCGAACAGCTCCCGCTCCGAGTGTTTGCGCTCGGTGATGTCCTGCAGCACCAGAAGAAGGAAATCGGCGTCGTTGATCGTGATCCGCTCGGCCGAGACCAGACAGTCAAGGTTCGCGCCGCTCTCGTGGCGCAGGCAGACCTCGGTACCCAGCACGTAGCCCTCGCTCACCAGCCTCTTCTCGAAGGCTTCCCGCTGAGACGACGTCACCCACAGGCCGGCCTCTTCCAGCGAGCGGCCGACGACGCGGTCCTCGCCCAGGCCGAAGGCCCGGCTGAACGCCTCGTTCACGCCCGTGACCTGGCCGTC
>NZ_FOMM01000056.1:0-8482 GCF_900112625.1 Methylobacterium sp. 13MFTsu3.1M2 | reverse complement strand
GGTGATCCGGGTCGAGGTCGAGTTGGCCCTCAAACCACGCCTCGCGCGCAGCTCTCACGTCCTCCCGGTCCTGCTCGGCCGCGTGCCCCGTACTTATGGGATGGCCCGCCCCTCACTGAACCATCGTGGCATTCTCCTGCCACGGACACGTGGAGGGATTGGGAATGGCAAAGAGCTCGATCGCCGTGCTGGGTATCGACCTCGGCAAGAACAGCTGCAGCCTTGTCGGTTTCGATGCGGCTGGAGTTGTCGTCCTGCGCCGCCGCGCACGGCGTGAGACGGTCGTCGGACTGACGGCCAAGCTACCGGCTTGTGTGGTCGCGATGGAGGCCTGCTGCGGCGCCCACCATCTCGGCCAGTTGCTCGTAGCGCAGGGGCACACCGTCCGTCTGATGTCGCCGGAGTATGTTCGCCCCTACGTCAAAGCGCAGAAGAACGACGATCGTGATGCCGAGGCGATCGCAGAGGCAGCCACACGCCCGACCATGCGCTTCGTGCCCCTGAAGGAACAGGAGCAGCTCGATATGCAGAGCCTGCATCGGGTCCGGTCGCGGCTGGTCGGAATGCGCACCATGCTCATGAACCAGCTCCGCGCGATCCTGCTGGAGCGTGGTCTCACCTTCCCGCAGGGTCGGCGCAAGTTCGAGATGGCAATCGGAGCACTGATGCAGGACCCTGAGGCGCAGATCGGACCACGCATCCGATCCCTCATCGGAGAGGTCCGCGACGAGTGGACGGACCTCGATCGCCGCATAGCGGCGCTCGATCGCGAGTTCGTCGAGCATGCGCGTGCCGACGAGGCGGCGCGCCGCCTGGTGTCGATCCCGGGCATCGGAACGATGACGGCCACGGCTCTGCGTGCTGCCGTCGATGACGGCAGCACCTTCACGCGTGCCCGCGATCTCGCGGCTTGGCTCGGCCTCGTACCACGCCAGCACACGACGGGCGGCAAGCCGAAGCTGCTCGGCATCAGCAAGCGGGGGAACTCCTACCTGCGCGGGCTCTTCATTCACGGGGCGAGAGCGGCGCTGCCCTCGATGGCCAAGGCTGAGGACGCGACCGGCCGATGGCTGCGGGGTCTGCTGGCGCGGGCGCACTACAACGCCGTGGTCGTCGCGCTCGCCGCCAAGCTCGCTCGGATCGCCTGGGCAACGCTGCGGAAGGGCGTGAGCTTCGAGCGGCAGCCGGAGCCGGCTCACGCCTGAGACATCGCAAACGTCGACCCTAACTGGACTACGAGAGGCCGGCGCGGGTCCATGAGGTCTGCGGGAGGACAGTGAAGATGGCCTGACGGTCGAGCGGCGTTCCGGAAGCCTGGCAAAAAAAGCGGTTCTTCGAGGCCGACGTGCTTATGAGGCCCGGGGCGTGCGGCTCTCCATCTTGGCGGCGGCCACTGCGCCGACATGCCGGATACGTTTGTGCAGACCGGACACAGGCACCTTCACCGACCACCTTGCAGACGGGGCGGGCCATACGTTTTTTTCGCGAGATGCCGTGGCGCTTGAAGAAGCGCGAGAGGCTACTCTGCGCCACGCAGATGCCGCGTTCGGCCAGAGCCGCACGGAGTTCATGCAGGTAGATGCCGGGCTGCGCCTCGTAGAGGGAGACGATCAGGTCGGCCTGCGCCTCGATCTGGTGCGAGCGCTTATCGCCGCCCATCGGCTTGGGCGCGACGTGGCCCTCACGGGCGAAGCGCTCACACCACCGACTGGCGCTCGCCAGGCTGATCCCAAAGCGTTCGGCAGCTTTGTGTCGGGAGGCGCCGGCCGCGACGGCATGGACCACGCGCTGACGCAGATCGACGGACAGGGCTGAGGACATCGGCGCTCTCCTTCGCCGACCAACCCTTCACCGCGCCAGCCGTTTCATCACGCTCGGATGCTGCTCTAGGTCAGCGCCGTCCAGCGCACCAGCATGTAGGAGAATGCATTGGTGAGATCGGAGCCACCGGAGAGCTGCGGCAGGATCGACTCAACCCAGGCCTTCGGGGCCGCTGCGAGCGGTTGGGATCAGGCCTGACGCTTCCGCAGGCGCTCGTGGGGGGCTTGCCGCAAACGGATCGCTCTCGACCTCGTAGCTCGCGCCCATCCGTTCCAGCGCCTCAAAGGCGACCGCGGAGCCGGTACTGGCATGGACGTCGCAGGACTTGCGTCGGGTATGCGCTCGGCAGGCGGCCTCGAACCGCGCGCTGCCTGAGCGACGGCGCTTGTAGAGCGCGTCGAAGCCAGCGTAGCCATCGGCCTCAAAGACGCCGGAGAACGCCGCTAGATGCGTGAGCGGGAGCTCCCCTTCCGGTCCAGTGAGGCGAAGAACACGGCCGCCGGCGGAAGCCCACCGCCATATTACCGCTGACTCGCAATTAAGCTAGCGCTCGTAGATCCGGTATCCCGCAGCCGAAGTGCCTCACTACCCTCCACCACCTGGCCAAACGAGACAGAGCGCACCACAGGATGCCGCGCCACGCTGACAAGCGGGAGCTATGTTGACCAGACCCAAGGGTGGCTCTAGCAACTTAACGCAGCCAAAGGCAAAACGCTGATCGACGGCAAGGCGAGCGCCGAGGACCCCCGCAATGATCCAAAACCGCGCATACCCAGCGCAGCTAGTTCCCGAGAAAGCCTACCTCGCGCGAGCCGTTAATCGCCGCTCCGGCAATGGAGTATTTTAGGACATCGCAAGCCGCGTTGCAGCCACTTCCGGATACATCATCGGATGCAATGCACTAGGAAACAGTCCAGCTTAATTTGAATTGCGGCAAAACAGGATCGGCGGCACAAATCATTTATCTCCAATCAGCAGGAAAGAAATCTATATGCATAACGAATCTAAGGGTTCGACGCGGGCGATGCATTCGACAGAGCTATTTCCGGGATCGCGGATGATATACTATCACATTATGATAATCACTTCACAAACACGGATAACTTAAAAATCGCTTCTTTTTCGATGAAACCGACAGATCTTTCGGAACTTGGTCAAAAACCTCCCATTCAATCATTCGCACTAAATTTAAGGCTCGGGTTTGCAGATTCTACACAGTAACTCTTTCATATCAAGCGGAATGACTTAAGCTGAGGAATATTTCGTTGGACCAACCGTCAAACAAAGCGGATCGATGGGCGTTTAGTCAGAGATTTGCGCCGTGATCACCGCAGCCCGCAGCTATTACGATGTATCTTTCGGCATTCCAATACGAAGATTATGAGCGAGAATTCTAGGCCAGAGATTTAAACTTCGGAGTTAAAATGAACGCTAGTGAGAAAGACGCGCTTTCGGAATTCGCACGCCGCCTCATGGAGAGGACGACAGAAATAGGCCCTTCAGCTGGACCATCTTCAAAGTCAGAAAATCACAAGGATGCCTTTTCTCAGGAGGGGCAACTAGCTCTCATTCTAGAAATTGAGAAGCGCCAAGAAACAATGAGCCGAAATCTAACATCGACTCTGAGCGCTGCGATCTCCGCACTTGCCAGGCTCGAAAGCATGATCGCTCGCATCGATGGAGAGATTAAAGACATCCAAGAGCAGGAGGAGGAAAGAAATCGATCGCTCCAAAGGGAGCAGGAGGATTTAAAACTATCTGCGTCCACTTTCGTTCAGCTTACTGCCCAAAAATTGGACTCTGTCATCGGACAAGTCGACGAGTTGCTGAAGAACCATAGTCGTCAATCTCAAAGCAAAACCATTGCCGGTCGCATCAATGTGAGCGGAAATGACTAAAGTAATACAGTATCATTCCTCTATCCTCAGATCTGATGCGATAGGGACATCAATTACGCTGCTACATAAAGCTCTCCTAGAGCGCAACGTAGCAAGCTTCATATCGTGCGCGGACTCTCAGCTCGAATCGTCATTGCCAGGGGTTGTCCCAGCCTCATCTCTACTAAACGCACAAATGGGCAAATCGCTGGCCCAAAGAGACATAATTATTATACATTATTCTTATTTAGACGCCACAGCAGAAGCTCTCTCGCACCTTCCTCTTCGTCGTATTATTGTCTACCACAACATCACTCCAGGAAAATTCTTCAGAGAAGCAGGGCTCGACTGGCTTGCCGATGGATGTGACAGCGGACGTGAACAACTTCGGAGAATGGCGCCCGCCTTCGATATCGCCGTCGGCGACTCAGATTTTAACTCGGCAGAACTTCAAGAAAGCGGCTACAAGAATGTTAGAACAATCCCAGTACTGTCAGATTACTCTGGGTTTCGACGCGGCAAGGTGGAAACAGAACTATTTTATAAGCTGCGCGATCAGTGCGAAGTAAATCTGCTCTTCGTCGGTCGTTTTGTGCCAAACAAGCGGATAGATCGGCTCATATCCTTGGTCAGTGAATTCAAGAAGAGATTTCCTTTATCAATACGACTCCATATAGTAGGAAAAATTTGGAACGAAGCATATTACGTCAGCTTAATAAAACATGCCTCCGAGCTAAATGTGGCACAGAACATTCAAATACATATCGATGTAGATGCCGATCGCCTTCGCACGTTGTACGCCGCTGCGAGCGCCTTTGTCTCAATGTCCGATCACGAAGGCTTCATGGTTCCGTTGATCGAAGCTTTCGCATCCGGCTGCCCGGTAATAGCTGCCAACGCAGGCGCTATTGGCGAGACTATGGGCGGCGCAGGACTTTTGATGAGCGCACCAGATCCAAGCTTTGCCGCAAGCCTCGTGTATATGCTGTCAACTGATCAGGAGTTTCGTTATAATACAATTGCGCGGCAGGCGCAGCGAGCTGCCCATTTCAGCCAGCTTCGCGTAACAAAAAAGTGGCTAGATACAATAGAAGGCATGCCCGCGCATCTCTAAGAACAACGATCATTTTGAAGACAACGTTATGATACCGGGGTAAAGTGAATGATGATCGCCATAGACGGTGGAGCATTTCAGCAGGGGCTGGCCGCGGGTATATACAATGTAGCAGTCGGGTTGATGAATGCAGTCGCAGCACGTAATCCTGCCATAGAGTTTGTACTAGTCATCGATCCTTCGTTCGGGGACGTTCGCGAGGAGCTAGTCGCTCGCTTATCTGTCAAACCGCGCATTTTTTCAGCTCGCCTCGTCCCTGCAAAGACAGAGTGTGTTCGTCATCTTACAACAACTGAGCCAAATCTAATATTTTATGTCGATGGAAAATATGTACCGGCCGAATTCATAGAGAATAAAGTCACTTACATTGGCAAAGCGCCGCGCGACTCCTTCCGTCTGCTGAGCCGAAAGGACTCCCCAGCAGTTACTGAGGGCACCGCCGATACGCGGGAACTTGGTGTGCTTATAAGTCACATCACCATACGAGCAGATGACCAGTTCATTCCTGTAGAACTCAATGATCACAGATTGACTACTGGTTTTCACGGCGTTGAATGGGGATGCCGTTGGACAAACGGCGCCGCCGAACTTCCACTTGAGATTTTTCCAGTTGTGGAATCGGATGTGAAAATAGAGATTACCATCGCAGCGGTCACACGCTATCGTATTGGTTCATCGTTGTTCGACGCTAGACTTCAGCAGTTATCGAAACGTATGGATGATCTGTCCCTTCAGGTGTCGACGGACAGGGCCGAGTACGAACTTATTCAAATGGGCGCAAAAGCGTTTATAACTAATCACTTTATCCCAGTCAGGTTTTCTGCGTTGCCTCAGTATTCTATATTGTATGACATGATTCCAATAATTTTCCCTGACTTCTTTTACAGCGACGCGAGAGAGAATTTTGCAAATAACATTCTGGCTTTCAAGAACTCGGTCCACGTATTCAGCATCTCCGAGACCAGTAAGATTGATTTAGCCCGCTTAGCTGGTATCTCGTCCGACAAAATAACCGCAATGATGATTGATATTGATCCAATATTCTCGCGTAGATCTGATGAAGAAATAAATGAGGTCTTGAAACGCCATCGTCTCGAAAATAAATCATATATTATCTCCGTCGGGACCTTGGAGCCCCGAAAGAACCACGGGAAACTCATCGAGGCTTACGAAATTCTATTGCGAAATGGAGCGCCCAGCTGTGATTTAGTATTGGTTGGAAAGAATGGCTGGGGAACAAGCGATCTATCGGACAAAATCAATGCCCTAGGCTTAGAGGATCGAGTTCACATACTTCAAGGCGTGTCTAACGACGAGTTGTCGGCGCTATATTCCGGAGCCTTATACTCGGTTTATCCCAGTCTATACGAAGGGTTTGGCCTTCCTGTGATAGAAGCCATGGCTTGTGGCTGCCCAGTAATAACATCGAATCGCTCAAGCATGTCAGAGATCGCTGGCCAAGCGGCACTACTTGTGGACCCAACATCTCGCGAATCGCTTGCCGTCGGCCTATCTGAATTGCTGATGCACCCTTCTAAACGCCAGCACTTGACTCGGCTTGGCTATATGCAGCGACGGAATTTTAGTTGGGACATCACGGCGCAACGCGTACTTGACGTGCTGGAGCTTGGTTAAATTATGAAGATTCTAGTTCTATCCACATTCGATATCTGGCCGGCTAAAGATGGCGGACAAAACAGGTTCGTTAATATTTGGTCCAATTTTTCTGCGTCTTTTGAGATTACTATCCTTGTTTACGACTTCAGAAATCAGTCAATCAGCAGGCGCTATAAAATCTCAAATAATGTAGAGGTGATATTACCGAAAGCAAGCGCCGGCGATGCTGGACATTTTAATTACTTGATGGAGAAAAGTGGCCTGTGGCTACACGATGTCCTATGTATAAATGACTACAATTTTTCTCTGGAATTCATTCAAGAACTGACAAAACAGGTTCATGCGTGCGATATCATAGTCGCATCCCATCCTTATCTCGCTAATATTGCCTTTCCGTTAGCCCCCCGAAGGGTAGCACGCGTGTACGAGTCACATAACGTCGAGGCCGATATTAAGAGGGATTATTTTAAACGCAGCAAGCATCGCGCCCATATCAGATCTTGGATTACCGCCGTTCGTCAAGTGGAGCGCTTTGCCGTCCAGACTAGCCACCTTGTGACGGCGGTGAGTAATCAAGACGCGCTCAGACTAAAGGAAATTTATGACTGCTCCTATAAGAATATAAGCGTAGTTCCAAACGGTACCAATATAATAAACCTTCCGACAATTTCCCAAGAAGATTTGACTACGCTGCGACAGATTTTGGATGCAGGAGAAGGATTGGTCGGCGTTTTCCTCGGTAGCAACTTCCAGGCAAATGTCGAATCATATAAACTTAGTCGCGAAATGCTTGACGCCGCGGATTTCCGAGGCACCATGTTAATAGTTGGCTCTATCGCGGACGCCGATCGCTCAACTTGGAAAGAAGTAAATTTTAGTGAGCGTTGGCTTGGATTCGTCAGTTCTGAAGTTCGGGATTCGGTCCTCGTTTCTTCGGATTTTGCCCTCCATCTGATGTTTTCAGGCGCAGGGACAAATCTAAAACTTTTTGATTATATGGGATCTGGGTTACCTATCATCGCAAATGCGTTTGGACGTCGAGGGGTTGACGGCAGTGATTGGAGCCTGCCCGCTGATTCTTTGGAAGAACTTAAATGGTCGTTAGCTGCGTTAAGGGAATCGGCTGAAACAGTCGAGTCCCGCAGAGATAACGCAAGAAGGATTGCTGTTGACCGGTTCGATTGGCATTCAATAGCTCGTCGCTTCGAAGCCGAACTCCTAAAAATGTATGATCCAACATCTATGAGGGCGGCGCTCGACACCTATTTTGGTGGTCCTGGCGGGCAAAGGCGGTTAGCTCTACATAACTTCTAGCAGGGAGCATGCCGTGTGAATTTTTTCCTGTTTCTCTGACCTCTTTCCACTCTATTCAAATCGTATTCACCGTGAGGATAAGATCTTGATGAATTTCATGAAATTATTAATTGATAAAATACTGCAGTCATCGCCCGATATCTTGTGGCGGCGCCGAGATCATACGGATAATCTTGGCACAAGGCACTACCTCACTTCGGAGATGCCAGGTTTTGATCGAGAGTACTATTTGAAGCATAACCGCGATGCTATATCGGTCGGGGAGAATGCACTTGAACACTATCTTGAGGTGGGATGGAAGCAAGGTCGGGATCCAAGTCCTGGATTTAGTGGCCAACGCTATCTCGCTTGGAATCCAGACGTTGCAGAGGCAGGACTAAATCCGCTAGTTCACTACTTAAACTACGGGTTAGCCGAAGGGCGGCTCGGCGCATGTGATGACTCGAAGCTGCAGGCTTCCAGCTGTTCTAGCGGTAATGAGGATCCGAGCGGACAGCCGCTCGCATCGCGCGAGTCGCATCTTGATAGTGGAAGTGATCGCGATAGCTCTACTCGAATTCCTGTCCGACTGCTCTGATTAAGGCGGAGAGCAGCAGCGCCTCGGTCTCGTCTTTGGTTCTTCGCCTTGGCTTGTGTTGTTGCTCCCTAGAGCGGCATCCGATCAGGTTGCGTCGTATCCTGCAGCGGCAAGGTAGGCTCGACATTCAGCTGGCGCGAAGCGGGTTAGGCTGCGCCGTAT
>NZ_FOMM01000057.1:0-8250 GCF_900112625.1 Methylobacterium sp. 13MFTsu3.1M2 | reverse complement strand
GACCCGCCTCTGGGCCGACCCTGAGCGACCTGCGGACCCGCCCACTACGAGGCGGGGGACGGCTGGAAGGCCACGGCGCCGATGCGGGTTCCGGAGGTGCGGGCACGGCGTGCGAGTACGGCGTGCCTGCACCTCGACAGAGACCGCTAACGGGGAGTCGCAGGACCGGGACGTCGGAGACGCCGCGACGAGACAGACGGCACCGGCCGGGGACCATGCCCGGCCGATGCCGCGGGGCGCCGCGGGGATCGGATCCCGCGCGTACTTGGCCGACACCTGGGTTCCCGCGGCGTCCCGCGTCCCTCGTGCTCGCCTCCCGGGCCATGCCCCCGGCGCCAGTCGGCGCGCGGGGACGATCACGCGTGTCCGGTGCCGGCACCTCGGGACGAGCAGGGGAGAGCGATGGTTCGCGCCCCGCCGGTCCTCAGGCCGGCAGCGGCTCGCGCGGCTCGGTGTGGTCGAAGAGCCGGGGCGGCGCGATCGCGTCCCGGGCGCCCATCCGGGCGACGAGATGGTCGGCGACCCGCAGGGCGTTGGCGATGATGGTCAGCGTCGGGTTCACGGCGCCGATCGACGGGAAGAAGCTGGCGTCGGTCACGTAGAGGTTGTCCAGCTCGTGCGCCTTGCAGTTGGTGTCGAGCACCGACGTCCTCGGATCCGCGCCGAACCGCAGGGTCCCCGCCTGGTGGGCCGTCCCGCCGATCGGGACGTTCTTGCCCAGGTAGAGCGAGCGGTCGAACAGGTGCGGGTGGATGTCGGTGAAGCTGCAGATCTCGCGCAGCTTGTGCCGGAGCCGCTTGTGCGCCTCGACGTTCGTCTCGGTGAGGTCGAGATGGACCCTGCCGTCCTTGTAGAAGATGCGGTTCTGCGGCAGCGGCACGTCCTCGGAGGTCAGCCAGAAGTCGACGGAGTGCTTGGCGATCCAGTCGAACGGCTTGTCGGGGAACCATTGCAGGAAGCCCGGCAGGCCCTCGCCGTGGATCTGGGCGCCGTCCGACTTGCCGACCATCTGGATGTGGCCGAGAGGGAAGTCCCAGCCGTCCTTCGGGTCCGGATCGCCGAAGTAGAAGTCGTTGAGGCCGAGCGTCTTCTGGAACCGGGTCGGGTTCGGGACCTTCGAGATCGCCAGCACCGTCGAGTTGTTGTGGCGCATGTAGTTGCGCCCGACCTGATCCGACCCGTTGGCGAGGCCGTTCGGGTGGCGGTCGCTGGCCGAGCGCAGCAGCAGCAGCGCCGAGGAGAGGGCGCCGCAGGCCACCACCACGATGTCGGCCGAGGCCTCGAACGGCGCGCCGTCGCGGTTCCCGACGACGCCCGTGACGGTGCGGCCGGAGGCGTCGGTGACGAGGCGCTCGACGTAGGTGCGGGTGAGCAGCGTCAGGTTCGGGCAGTCGCGCAGGGCGGGGTCGACCACCATGGTCTGCGCGTCGGACTTGCCGTTGGTGGGGCAGGGGAAGCCGTCGAACGACTCGCACTTGATGCAGGGCGAGGTCGGCACCGCGCGGCCGTCCTTCTCCACCAGCCGCACGCCCACCGGCAGGTGGAACGGGTGGTGGCCCGCCCGTTTCAGGTTGTCGAACAGCTCCTGGATCCGCGGCTCGTGCGCCACCGGCGGATGGGCGTAGGGCTTGGTCGACCAGGGCTCGGTCGGGTCCTCGCCGCGCAGGCCGTGAACGTGGAACAGCTCCTCGGCCGCCTGGTAGTACGGCTCGAAGACGTCGTACCCGACCGGCCAGGCCGGCGCGACGCCGTCCTGGTGGCGGATCTCGGCGAAGTCCCTCTCGCGGAGGCGGAAGAGGATCGAGCCGTAGAACTTCGAGTTTCCGCCGACGTAGTAGTGCAGGCCGGGGTGGAAGCTCTTGCCGTCGGAGGAGTACCACGTCTCCTTGGCCTGGTAGTAGCCGTCGACGATCACCGCCTGACTGTCCCAGTTCCGCGGCTCGCGCAGCAGGTAGTCGCCGCGCTCGATCAGCAGGATGCGCTTGCCGGTCTGGGCGAGGCGCCACGCCATCGTGCCGCCGCCGGGACCGGACCCGACAATGATGACGTCGTAGTGCTCACCGGGCATGTACCGTCTCCGTCCGGACCTGCGTCCTGGCAGGCAACTCGCGAGCCGCTTCTCGGATCACCGCACGGTACCGTTGATCCCGCGCCGCGTCGCGGACTCCGCCGCGGATTCCGCCGCGGACTCCGCGAAGTCCGCAACCGGCGGTTAAGGGCCTTTCCCAACGCCGCCTTCAGCTTCGGCTGCGATCCTGCGGCGGACCGGCCCGATGCCGGGGAGGCCGGAATGATCGACACGCTGGCGCCTGTCCTGGCGCTCCTGACCGCGGCCGCACTGGCCTTCGGCCTCTGGCGCCGGCTCGGAACGCGGCGCGCCGAGCGCGAGGCCGAGCGGCTGCAGGACCGCCTCTGGCGGATCAGCGAGAGCGAGGACCGCTACCGCGCCCTGGTGGCCGCCACCACCGAGATCATCGTCCAGCGGGATGCCCGCGGGCGCATCACCTACGCCAACGAGGATTTCGCCCGCCTCCTCGGCCGCGAGCCGATCGCGCTGATCGGCTCCCAGGACGATCTCGAGATCCTCGACCGGAACGCCGTGGAGATCGGGCCGGACGGGGTCCGCCGCCTGGAGGCGCAGGTCCGGACGGCGGACGGGCGGGCGCGCTGGTTCGCCTTCGTGGAGATGCCGGTGGCGCACGGCGACGCGACGCACTGGCTGCGCGCGGGCCGGGACGTGACCGCGCGGGTCGAGGCGATCCGCAGCCGCGACGCGGCCCTGGAGCGCGCCGAGGCGGCGAGCGTCGCCAAATCCCGCTTCCTGGCGACCGTGAGCCACGAGATGCGGACGCCGCTCAACGGCATCCTGGGCATGGCCGACCTCGTGCTCGGGACCGCGTTGAACCCCGAGCAGCGCACCTACGTGGAGGCGGTGCGCACCAGCGGCCAGGCGCTGCTCGGCCTGATCGACGGGGTCCTCGACTTCTCGCGGATCGAGGCCGGGCGCCTCGACCTCGCGGCCGAGCCTTTCGACCTGCCGGCCCTCTCCGAGGGGGTCGTCGAGCTGCTGGCGCCCCGCGCCCAGGACAAGGGCATCGAGATCGCCCTCGACGTGGCCGAGGACTTCCCGGCCGCGATCCTGGGCGACGCCGACCGGGTGCGGCAGATCCTGATCAACCTCGCCGGCAACGCCATCAAGTTCACCGAGCGCGGCGGCGTCGGCGTCAGCCTGAGCTTCGCGCGGGCCGGGACCGGCGGCGAGGTCGTGCTCGCCGTGGCGGATACCGGCCCGGGGATCCCGGAGGAGCGGCTGCCGATCCTGTTCGAGGAGTTCGAGCAGGGCGACGGCAGCGCGAGCCGCAGCCACGAGGGCACGGGGCTGGGCCTCGCCATCACGCGGCGGCTCGTGACCCGCATGGGCGGGCGGATCGAGGCGGATTCGCGCCTCGGCCGGGGCTCGACCTTCCGGGTCCTACTGCCGCTCGCCGAGGTCGCGGCGGCCGAGGATGGCGGGCGCGCGCCGCTGCCGACGCTCGCCCCGCGGCGCTGCCTGATCGTCGCCGACTCGCCGTTCCAGGCCCCGTACCTCGCCCGCAGCCTGTCCCGGGCCGGGGCCGCCACCGTGATCGTCGACAGCCTGGAATCGGGCCTCGACGCCCTGTCGGGCGCGGCCTTCGACGCGGTGCTGGCCGACCGGGCACTGGGCGACGCGGCGGTGCGCCAGATCGCCGACGCGGCCCGCGCCTGCGGGGTCCGCACCAGCCTCGTGCTCCTCTCGCCGTTCGACCGGCGCGGCTTCGGGTCCCCCGGCGCGGCGGGCTTCGACGGCTACCTGATCAAGCCGGTCCGGCCGCGCTCCCTGTTCGAGCGCCTGCTCGCGTCGACGGGCCCGATCGAGGCCGCGGCCGCGCCGGCGGCGGAGCCGGCGCGCGTCGGCTCCAGCCTGCGGATCCTGCTGGCCGAGGACAACCCGATCAACGCCCTGCTGGCGACCCGGGCCCTGGAGCGCCTCGGCGCCACGGTGATCCACGCCGTCGACGGCCTCGAGGCCCTCGCGCGGCTGGAGACGGACGGCCCCTTCGACCTCGCGCTGATCGACGTGCGGATGCCCCGCCTCGACGGGCACGAGACCGCCCGGCGGATCCGCACCGCCGAAGCGTGCGGCGCGGACCGCCTCCACCTCGTCGCGCTGACCGCGAATGCCGGCCGGGAGGACGAGGTCGCCGCCCGGGCGGCCGGCTTCGACGGGTTCCTGGCCAAGCCGCTGAATCTGAAGCTGCTCCCGCCGCTGCTGGAGCGCCGATCCGCGCGGGCCGCCTGAGCGCGCGTTGACAGGCGGGCGGGTCCCGCGCCAACAGGAGGCCCATGTCGACCGTCAGCCCTCCGTCGCCCGCACCGCGCTCGTCGAGCGGCGCGCTTGCCGCCTGGGGCATCGCGGTCCTCGTGATCGCCACCGTGCTCATCGGCGCCCTGGCGCCGGCGCGGCACGCGTCGCCGGCTGTGTCGGCGGCCGACGATCCGGCCTGCCTCGAGTGGACCGACGGCTGCAAGGTCTGCCGCCGCTTGGCGGAGGGACCGGCCTGCTCGCTGCCCGGGATCGCCTGCCAGCCCGGCGCGCCGCAGTGCCTGCACCGCCGGGACGGGTGATCTGCCGGACCGGTCCGTGACCGCCGCGGCGCCGGTGTTGCGCTTCGCGCCGAGCCCGAACGGGCGGCTGCACCTCGGCCACGCCTACTCGGCGCTGCTCAACGCGGACCTCGCCGCCCGGATGGGGGGCGTCTGCCGCCTGCGGATCGAGGACATCGATCCCGCGCGCTCGAAGCCGGACTTCGTCGACGGGATCGTCACCGACCTCGCCTGGCTCGGGCTGACCTATCCCGAACCGGTGCGGCGCCAGTCCCGGCACATGGCGGCCTACCGGACCGCCCTCGACGGGCTGATCGCGAGCGGGCTCGCCTATCCGTGCTTCTGCTCACGCGGCCAGATCCGGGCGCGCGTCGCTTCCGGCGGCGACGGCCCCCGCGATCCGGACGGCGTGCCGCTCTATCCCGGCACCTGCCGCCACTTGGACCGGGCGGCGGCCGCGGACCGGATCGCCCGCGGCGACCCGCATACCTGGCGGCTCGACATGACGGCCGCCCTGCGCCGCGCCGGCCCGACCCACGGCTACGTCGCCTTCGACACGGCCGGCGCGCACCGGGTCGCGGCGGATCCGGCACGCTGGGGGGACGCGGTGATCGCCCGGCGCGACGTGCCGACGAGCTACCACCTCGCCGTGGTCCACGACGACGCGGCGGAGGGGATCACCCACGTGGTGCGGGGCCGCGACCTCGAGGCGGCCACCGACCTGCACGTGCTCCTGCAGGCCCTGCTCGGCCTGCCGGTCCCGCGCTACCGCCACCACGCGCTGCTGCTCGATACCGGGGGCGAGAAGCTGGCCAAGTCGCGCGGCTCGCGATCCCTCGCCGATCTCCGGCAGGCCGGCGCGACGCCCGAGGCTGTCCGCGCCCGGCTCGGCTTCGCCTGAACGGCAGCGCGCTCTCTCAGCGGACCGCCGCGTCGCGCTGGGCGAGGGCGGTCGCGCTCTTCGACTTCTGCATGGTGGCGTCGATCTGCTCGCGCTGGCGCTTGAAGTCGGCGAGCAGGCGCCCGTCGAGTTCCCGGCCGCGGGGGACGCGGATCTTCATCGGGTCGACGAAGTGGCCGTTGATGATCACCTCGTAGTGGAGGTGAGCGCCGGTCGACAGGCCGGTCGAGCCGACATAGCCGACGATCTGGCCCTGCCGGACCTTGACGCCCTCGCGGATACCGCGGCCGAACCGCGACATGTGGTTGTAGGTCGTCACGTAGCCGTTGACGTGCTGCAGCTCGACCCGGTTGCCGTAGCCCGAGGTCATCTCCGCGCGGATCACCACGCCGTTGCCGGCCGCCATGATCGGCGTGCCGATCGGGTTCGACCAATCGACGCCCGTATGCAGCTTGGCGTAGCCCAGCACCGGGTGGCGGCGGTAACCGAAGCCGGAGCGCATGATCCCGTCCGCGATGGGCTTGCGCAACAGGAACTTCTTCAGCGACCGGCCCTGCTCGTCGAGGTAGTCGATCGTACCGTCGTCCGGCGACTGGAAGCGGTAGACCTTGCGGGTCTCTCCGCCGAGCGTCAGCGCCGCGTAGAGCAGGTCCGGACGATCGGCGCTGGCCTCGTCGTCGGTGCTGTAGAAGACGTCGAGCCCGTCACCGCTGCCGATGCGGCGCTGGAAGTCGAGGTCGTAGCTGAAGACGCGGACGATATCCTCGACCGTGGCTCGCGGCAGGTCGTGGCGCGCGGCCGTCTCGTAGAGGCTCTGGTACAGGCGCGGCCCGGAGCCGGAATCCTCGTCCTCGTCCTCGCCGGCCTCCGCCTGAGGCTGTCCCTTGGGGGAGGGGGCCTCCTCGGCGGGGGGCGCCACCGACACGAAGGCGCCGCGGTCGTTCAGGGCCGCGATGCCCTCGATGCCGTTCTCGCCGTACAGCACCACGCGCGTCACCTGGCGGGGATCGCCGGGACGGGGCCCGGGGGCGACCTGGACGCGCATCGGCTGCCCCTCGTTGAGGGCAGCGGTGCGGGTCTTGCCCCCGAGCGCGGCGACGATGCCGCGAACGGCATCGTCGCTCGCGAGGCCGGTGGCCTTGAGCGTGGTCTCCAGTGTCTCGCCGCGCTTCAGCGCGAGATCGCGCTCCTCCACGAGCGGCGCCTCGTTGGCCTTCAGCTCAACCTTCGCGACCTTCGTGACGTTCTCCGGGACGACCAGCACCTCGATGGACTTGAACGGGTTCGCGTCCTTCGGCACCGCGCCGTCGCCGTCGCCGGCCGCGCCCTGCTGGAGCGTCCGCGACAGCATGATCTGCGGGGCGATCGGGATGGCGGCGCGGCGCCCTGCCTCGGCGGCGATGCGGCGCTCCTCCTCGACCTGCGCGGTGACGTCGTCGTCGCTGAGGGCGGGCGCGTTGGCGTCGACGGCAGCGTCGGCGAGTTCGCGCTTGACCACGGTGACCTCGGCGCTGGGGGCGTCGGCGGACGCATCGGGCGCGCGCTCCAGTGGCTCGTCGGAGACGAACTTCATGGGGTCGAAGCGGGGCGGCTCGGCGGCGTAGACGCCCGTCGTCATCGACAGGGGCGTCGTCAGCCGCACGAAGGCCTTGGCCTTGATGATCTCGCGGTCGCCGAGGCGGACCGTGACCGGCGCCTTGAAGCTCTGCTTGGCCGAGGCGATCATGAGGTTGCGCACCAGCCGGTCGCCCTTGCGGGCGATGTTGGCACCGCTCTCGCTCGGCTGGGGGCGGGGCATGATCGCCGCCTTCTCGGGAATGGCCGCGAAGGAGACGTCGCCCTGGAGGGACACGTGGAGCGCCGCAGCGATCAGACCGGCGCCGGTCAGGCCGGTGAGGCTGCTGGCGCAGAGCCAGCGGAGGTTGACGGCGCGTCGGTCGATCTGCGTCGCGGTCGCGCCGAGATGGTCGAGAGGCTCGTGCACCCCGCGTGCCGGGGGGAGGGCGGCCACGTCGCCGATCTTGAGTCGCTCGCGCTTCACTCGAAGGCCCTGAGAAGACGATGGCGAACGGGTGTTCCCGCGGGATCCGCGGCGCTGAGGCCGGGCTCGACCATACCGGAGGCGACATCCGCGCCCGGCAATCTCATCTCACGACCCAGCGTGTCGAGATTGAGGCGTGCTGCTCCCGAGCGCCAGCCCCGGCGCGGGAAAGACCGCGATCATCCAACGCCAGGCTTACGGGTGGTTCGCCGCGCCGGCCGGCAAAAAGGGTGTTGACGGCCCGGATTGGCGGCTCTATACCCCGGCTCATCGGCGCCGGCCGCGGAAGTGGACCGGGCGCTGAGCCATCTTCTGACAAGCGGCGGGATTGGCCGGCGGGATTGCCGGGCGGTCTTCTGTTTGCCTCTGATGAGCCTCGGGCGACTGAGGCGCTCTTTGACAAGTTGGAATGAGGAAGGGAGACGCGGGCGGCGTTTGTCCTTGCGGCTAGGTCGAGAGACCTGGCGTGAGTAGACTTGTGCCGATCTGTTGTTCTTCTTTCTGAGCTCACCGACGGGTGTTCTGGCGCTGTGAAGCGTCTGGCACTTGGTCGATGTGAGGCTCCGTCTGAGAATACACGTGATCGGCCAGATCAATCTCTTCAACGTGAGAGTTTGATCCTGGCTCAGAGCGAACGCTGGCGGCAGGCTTAACACATGCAAGTCGAGCGGGCCCTTCGGGG
>NZ_FOMM01000059.1:0-6026 GCF_900112625.1 Methylobacterium sp. 13MFTsu3.1M2 | reverse complement strand
TGGCGCGGACGAACCGGGCGGCGACGGCGGACCTGAACGCGGCCGCGGCCGAGATCCGCGCCTCGGCGCAGGAGCAGGCCGCCTCGGTCGAGCAGCAGTTCGCCGCCGTGCAGGAGACCGCCGCCACGGTCGACGAGATCACCCATTCGGGGGCGCAGATCTCCAAGCGCGCCACCGAGGTGATCGCCACCGCCCAGGCGACCGCGCAGACCTCGCGCCAGGGCCTGCGCGCGGTGTCCGACACCGCCAAGGCCATGGACGCGATCCGCGAGCAGGCGGAGGCGGTGGCCGGCAACATCGTCAGCCTGTCGGAGAAGACCCAGACGATCGGCGACATCATCGAGACGGTCAACGACATCTCGGAGCGCACGCACCTGCTGGCGCTGAACGCCGCCATCGAGGCGGCCGCGGCCGGCGAGAGCGGGCGCAGCTTCTCGGTGGTGGCCTCGGAGATGAAGCTCCTGGCCGACCAGGCCAAGGCGGCCACGGGGCAGGTGCGGGGGATCCTGGGCGAGATCCAGCGGGGCATCAACACGTCGGTGATGCTGACCGAGGAGGCGGTCAAGCGCGCGGCGGCGGGCAAGACGCGCTCGGACACGACGCAGCGCACGATCGAGGAGATCACCGCGCGGGTGGAGGAGAACGTGCAGACGTTCCAGCAGATCGTGGCCTCGACCAACCAGCAGCAGCTGGGCATCGAGCAGGTGATGGGGGCGCTGCAGAACATCCGCCAGGCCAGCCAGCAGACCGCGGCCGGCACGCGGCAGGTCGAGGCCGCCTCCGCCAACCTCACCGAGCTCGCCCAGGCCCTCATGGCCCTGGCCGAACGATACCGGCACTGAGGCGGGCGCCCCGACCGTCCTCCTACGGCTACGGCCCGATTGTTCGGACCGCGCTCTCCTCGTCCGGCTGGTCCGGATCGGCGGAGGCCGGAGACACTCAGCCGCGATGCGCCGGCCGGTGCGGCGCCTGTCGCCGGGACGCGGTCGCGGCGCGCGCGCGGGCTGCCCGGACGCGCACGATGTCGGCCATCCCGACCGGCCGCGGCGGTGCCTCGCCGGTGAACGGCATGCGGCTGTGAACGTCGCCGTAATAGTCCGACCCGCCCATCCCGAAGCCGCCGGCGACGACGGGTCCGTCGAGGAGCGGCTCTCCGGCCGACGCTCCGGTGGCGATGAGGACGAGAAGTGGGACGGCGAGGAGAAGGCGCATGATCACATGCGTACACCGTCCTGCGTCAGCTTCGCGGCGGCGGCGGTCACGATGGCGTGCGCGCTGCCGGCCCGCGGCGCTGCCCTCAGGTGTCTGGGTCGACGCCGCGATAGCGCGTCGGATGCGTGCGCGCCTTCTGCCAGCCGGTCCGCCCCTGCGCGAAGCCGACCTCCAGGAAGTGGACGAGCGGGTTCACGCCGGCCACGCGAACATCCGGGTTCGCGTCGAGATACCCGTCGGTGCTGAAATGCCCGCTCGGGTCACGGCCCTCGCGCCAGCCGAGATCGAGGTAGTGTCGCGCGGGTCCGTGGGGATACTGGCACGTGTCGGCGTACCAGCTCCTGTAATAGGCCTCATCGAAGCCCGGGAGCGGGCTCTCCAGATAATGATCGAGACCGTACCGGTCGCGGATCTGGCCGGCGACGCGCGCGGCGACGGCCGCGTAATCCCGCAGATGCGTCCCTTCCACGAAGGCCTCGTCCTCGGCGAGACCGAAGCGCGCTCCGCGCAGCGCCGCGAACGGGTCGAAGAACGAGACCCCCCGGCGTGCGCAGACGGCGCGGAGGAGATCGGAATAGACCTCGACCGCGGCGGGATCGCGCTCGGCAACCCTCGAGACCGGCGTCGGCGGCAGCGCCGAGACCAGCGTGTCGAGGGCGAAGGCCTGGAAGCGGTCGACGATGCGATCCGCGTGGTCGGAGAAATCGGCCGTCGCCGATCGCCCGAGCGCCGACGGCGAGCGGATGTCGTTGGTCCCGACGAACAGGACCGCCAGGAAGGCCGGCAGGGGCGCACGCAGCAGATCGAGGGCCCGGCAATAGGAGCGTGCCGTCCCGCCCGCGAGCCCGGCATTCAGCACGGGACGGGAAACGACCGGCCGCGGCATGTGAGCCGCGTGCGAGTCGCCGGCGAGCACGACGCAGCCGCTCGGCGCAGCGTCGAAAACGGCCTGGATATGGCCGATCTTGTGATGGCGGAGGGCGCCGCTGCGGAGCGCCCTCACGGCCTCTGACAAACCCATACGAATCTTGAACACCGCCCCCGCGTCCCGCACCGTAGGAGGCTCAGTTTTCCCAAGTCCAGTCCCCCCCGAGCGCGAAACGGATTTTCGGCGCCGCCGGTGTTGCCGGGCGACAGTGCCGGGAATGCCGCCCGGATCATGAATGCTGGCCGGTGGCGGAACCAGATCCGCCGGTGCGCTGTTGTGGAGCCCTCCGCGATGGTGCAATGGAGCCGCCCCTGCGGGCGCCGTCGACCGCCACGAATCCCTCTCGTGCTCTCGTCCTCGATCGATCACATGGTCCGCGGCTACTTATCGTTCACGCCCTTCAAGTTGAGAGACCTTCATCCGGCACCGGTGGCGCGGCGACATGTCTTTTTCATTCACGGATTCGACGCCCGCAGCGGCATCCGCTTCCCCGCCTTCTTCAAGCGGGAGCTTCACCGTCACGCGACCCGGTTCGGGGCGATGCCGCGCGCGGTCTCGGAGATCCGGACCGATCCGGATGGTCTGACCCGGAGCTGGACGGTCGACGCGCCCGCCGACGGCGACGGTGCGGCGGTCCGCTGCGAGACCCTGATCTGGAGCGATATCGTCCATGCGGATCTCGCGCGTCCCGTGTCGCGCAAGCTGGCTCTGCTGGCGCGGAGCGTCGCGGCGGGGCTCGCACAGGGATTGGTCTTCAAGACGTCCCGGTTCGGATGGCCCTACACGGTGCTGACCGCTTTCCCGTTCTTCGTCGCCTTCGTGGCCCCGGCGCTCCTGATCGCGCTCGGCACCGCGATCTACGCTGCCGTCAGCCCGGCGGCGCCGACGGAAACGGTCGGCGTGGCGCTGCTTCTCGCGGCCGCGGCGCTCGCGCTCCTGTACGGCGCCAAGAAGGCGCTCGGGCGCCTGTTCTTCTGGCACATCCTGAGCATCCGGATCTTCTTCTGGCAGCACGCGACCGGTCGGCGGCCGGATTACGCGGACCGGGTCGCGGCCTTCCGGGACCGTGTCCTGGCCGAACTAGCCCACTGGCGCGCGAACCCCGCGGACGCGCCCGACGAGGTCATGATCGTCGGCCATTCCCTCGGCGCAGCCATGGCGGTCGAGGTCGCCGCGCAGGTCCTCGCGCGCCTCGGGACCGACGATCGAGGGCATCCGCGCCTGTCGCTCGTCACGCTCGGCTCGGGGCTGCCCTTCGTGGCGCTCCAGCACGAGGCCCGCGCGCTGCGCGACGACATCGCGACCCTCGTCTTCAGCGACCGCATCGTCTGGTGCGACTACCAGGCCCCCCAGGATTGGCTCAACTGCTACGGCTTCAATCCGATCTTCGATCTCGGATTCGGACGACCCGCCTTCCTGGCCTGCAACCCGCTCATCCGTTCCGCCGGGGTCAAGGACAGGATACCCGAGGACGACTACAAGCGCCTGCGCCTCAAGCCTTTCCACATGCACTTCCAGTTCCTGAAAGCCAATTTCAGGCCGGGGGAGTACGATTTTTTCGAGATGATCCTCGGGCGGCAATCGCTGCTCGACCGCGCCCTGCGGCCGGTCTGCCGCCGCGCGGTCCCGCCCGCGCAGGGTGCGTGATCGCGTCCGCGGGAGACGCGTCGGGACACGATCGGAGCCGCCGGTCCGAGCCGCCGGATATCAGACGGCCACATTCCGGTCGTCAGCACGCCGCCGGAATGTCTCGGCATCTCGGAGTCAGGAGCGGACCGGTGGGAGCGATGGGAATGAGGATGCTGCCGGTTCTCGTTGCGCGGAAGGGCGCTCGCGTCGGGATGCTCCTGGCGGTGCTCGCCGTCCCGGTCGCGGGCGAGGCCGGCTGGAAGGGGCCGGAGGCGCAACCGCTGTTCGTCAACGAGGCCAATCCGGCCGGCTACAACTACGCGCCGAGCGTCATCACCGAGAACGGGACCACCGACATCTGGTGGTGCGGTCAGGGCAAGACGGACGTCATCTTCCATCGCTCCTACACGCCGCAGACCGGCTTCTCGCCGGCGCGGATCGTGTTCCAGCCGACCCCCAACTCCTGGAACCGGCAGTACGTCTGTGATCCCAGCGTGATCCGGGGCCGCTTCGTCAACCCGGCGGACGGGCAGACCTACGCCTACGCGATGTACTATTCGGGCGCAGACAACCTGCCCGGAAACAACAACCAGACTGGCCTCGCCTTCTCGAACGACAAGGTGACGTGGGTCGACTACCCGGAACCGGTCATCAAGCCGATCAACCCGGTCGTCGCGCAGGGCAATTACGGCACCGGCCAGCCGGCGACCTTCTCGGACGGTCGGTCCGGCCTGTTCGTCTTCACCACGGATCTCACCGGGCCGCAGGGCGTGCCGGGCTTCGGTGACCTCTACGTCCGGCACACGGCCGACGGCGTGCATTTCGGGGTGCCGGCGCGAGTCCCCAACGCCACGACCGACGGCTCGACCATCAACCCGAACTCGGATTTCGCCTACGATCCCAAGACCGGCGAGGTCTACGTCATCACCGGGTTGCCGGGCCGCGTGTGCCAGCAGGTGGCTTGCAAGGATCCGGGGCGCAATCCCGACCGGGAAACCTACCAGATGGGGCTGTTCAGGATGCCCCTGAAGGCTGTGCTGAGCGGGGCGCCGGCGGCGTGGACACCCCTGGGCTACCTGAACTCCGACGTTACGGGCTTCTACCTGAACCACAGTCCCGGCTTCCAGCGCGACGGGGCGGGGTTCCTGACGCCGTTCCTGCCGGACATCACGGTCTTCTTCTCAGGGGGTGACCCCTATCCCGGCACGTGGCGGATCGCCGAGGCGCGGCGGCCGAAGGGCGCCGACCGCCTTCCCCTGCGGCGCGCCTTCGGGCCCGGCGGCCACTGGGTGACGACCGGCTATATCGGGCCGGGCTACACGATCGAGCGCAGCCTCGGTACCGTGTTGACGCTCCCGGCGCCCGGGACCGCGATGCTGATGAGCTGCGCGGCAGGACAGGACCACTTCCTCAGCCGCGACCCGAGATGCGAGGGCCAGACACCGCTCGGGCAGACCGGCTACGTCTAC
This sequence comes from Methylobacterium sp. 13MFTsu3.1M2, assembly GCF_900112625.1. Classification (NCBI taxonomy): domain Bacteria; kingdom Pseudomonadati; phylum Pseudomonadota; class Alphaproteobacteria; order Hyphomicrobiales; family Methylobacteriaceae; genus Methylobacterium; species Methylobacterium sp. 13MFTsu3.1M2. Next base: position 788 of record NZ_FOMM01000059.1, on the reverse strand, counting down.
GAGGCGCAGAGGCCGGGGAGCCACCCGATCTACCGTTGCATCGCCGGAGGCCGCGATCATTTCGTGTCGACCGTCCCGGACTGTGAGGGTCACGTGTCCGAAGGGATGCTCGGCTACGCGCTGGACTGAGAATCCGTCCCGCGGCGCGAGGCGGCCGGATCGCCTGATCAGCCCGCGCCGGACGGGATGGACTCCCGCCGCTTCAAGTCTCCGATGACCTCCTGGTCGGGACGCCCCTGATCGATGCCGTCCGGGACTGGCTTGCGCGCGCGGGCCGTAAATTTTCCGGTAACGCTACCGGCGCGGCGAAAATACTCGCGCGCTTAATCCGGACTTAACCCTAACCGGTATTCTTAGTCATCCCCGAGAATCGGGTTGCTCCGGTTGGAAAGATAGCGATCCATGTCCTCCATCACCCTGTCGGCCGCGACGCGCCAGAACCTGCTCTCGCTGCAGGACACCGCCCAGCTGATGGCGACCACCCAGAACCGGCTCGCGACCGGCAAGACCGTCAACTCCGCCCTCGACAACCCGACCAACTTCTTCACCTCCCAGGCCCTCGACGGACGCTCCTCGAGCCTGAACTCGCTCCTCGACGGCGTCTCCAACGGCATCCAGTCGATCCAGGCCGCCAACCAGGGCATCACCTCGATCCAGAAGCTCGTGGACCAGGCCAAGTCGATCGCCAACCAGGCGCTCTCGACCCAGCTCTCCACCACCGGCACAGCCGCCAACGCCTACAGCGCCAGCACCGCCTCCTCGACCGTGCTCCTGACCATCAACGGTAC
>NZ_FOMM01000063.1:2748-3815 GCF_900112625.1 Methylobacterium sp. 13MFTsu3.1M2 | reverse complement strand
AAACTACCCCGCACCTTGTCGCATACGTTGTTCCTATTGATTCACAGGGGAAATTGAACGCTAGGGAATTTTTAGGCGGCAGGGCAAAATTATCAAAAATGCAGACTGATTTTCATGACCAAGTGAAAGATTTAGGGCTTGAAAGAGGGCTTGAGGGATCAAAGGCAGAACATACGACAATTAAAGATTTTTATGCTGAAATTCAAAAGCCTGATAATGAAAAATATTTAATTCAAAAACCAGCATTAAAAACAATTACTTATAATGATTCTACAATTCATATGTTGGATGGAAAACCTTTAAAAGATGAGAAGTTGCAGAAGTATTTTGGAAGTCTTTTTGATGAGCAGCATGAATATTATCAAAAGCAGTCTTTAAAAGCCCAAGAATCCCTATCTGTAAAGCTTTCAGAGCAAATTATTAAGACAGAGAAAGAAGCAGAAGCCCATAGAAATGCAGTAAAACAGATAAAAAAATTAGAAAAAAAGATTGATAAAATGCTTGATGAATTTTCTCAAGTTATTGAATTTAAAAAGCTTTTTCCAAATGATTACAAGGAAATAGAACAGAGCTTAAAAGATCGAATACAAGATCATAAAAATCAATTGATTAGAAAAAGGGAAGAGGATGCACGATTTGAAGCGCAATTAAGGGCGCACCGTGAACAGTTAGCAAAAGAGCAGGAGCGACAACAGGCAATAGAATTTAGGAAGGTACTGGAAAATGATCGTAGAACGCAAATAGAGGCTGATAGAGCGCATTTATGGGATAAAGTAGGCGAATGTACCACTGAGCCTGAAAAACTGGCTTATAACGCAATACAGAGCAAATTAGAGGGTGTTATCAGAGAGGGGGCTAACTATACTGCTTTGCTTGATAATAATGAGCCTACAACTAACCCATATGCTGAGATACTTAGGCTAATGAATGATAGAGAAGTATATGATTTTAAAAAGAAATTAGAAATTATATTAAATCAATGTGCAGATTCTAAGAGTAAAGATTATGACGATACTTTTAGGAGTTGGGGAACAAGACCAAGTTACTATGATAATTTTGATTCATCT
>NZ_FOMM01000063.1:0-1288 GCF_900112625.1 Methylobacterium sp. 13MFTsu3.1M2 | reverse complement strand
ACAGGAATTTCGTGTCTGTTACTGTGGCAAGTTGCGTATTTCTGAAAAAATGCCGGTTGGTGTTCGTTATGACTCTGCTAAAAAACGGGCGAGCTATGACAATATTCAATATTGTGGCAGCGTTTGGACGTGTCCGGATTGCTCAAAAAAAGTGAGTTTGGCAAAAAAAGAATTAGTGGCTAAAGCGGTAACTTCAGCTAACGCAAAAGGTATGCATGTAGCAATGCTGACGCTGACTATTCCTCACTATCTTGGTGATGATCTGAAAGACTTATTGAGCAAGATGAAAAAGGCTAAAAATTACTTGTTCACAAATAGAAATAGTCGGGAATGGTTTGCAGACCAGTTCCCTGTAGTCGGTGAGATCACGGCAACAGAGGTCAAATATTCAGATAGAAATGGCTTTCACCCTCACCTGCATATACTGCTGTTTTTAGATCGTGAATATCAGAAAGAAGATATAGAAAGAATTGAGGATGAGATTTACGAATTCTGGGCTGAGAAGTGTGTCAAACGTGGGCTTGGAAAGCCTAGTCGTAAATATGGTGTAGACCTGAAAATGGAAAAAACAGGTGAGCAGACCTACGCAAGTTATATTGCAAAATGGGGCTTGGCTTCCGAGCTGACCCAATCACATATGAAGATCGGCAAAAAAAATATGTCCAGTTTGACTATGTGGGAAGTACTGGATTTAGCACAAATGGAAGTGAGTACATCTGATAAATACAGCCGAATTTTTAGGACATATGCCAAGGCATTCAAAGGCGCAAGACAGATTCGGCCAAGTAATGGTTTACTTGAATTATTAGGTTTAAAAAATTTAGAAGAAGATGAAGATTTGGCAAATCAAAAAGAAGATGAATCTAGCCAGGTTTATGATGCATTGGCTTTAAGTTCACAAGACTGGTGGACTATTTGTTATCACAAAAAACGTGTCGATTTTCTTGAACTCGTGGAATCCGATTTTGAAAAAAATGGGATTCAGACCGACTTAAAATCCGTGAAGGATTTTCTGTTCGGGCTTAAAAACGCATCGCGTTTTTCGAGGGGTCGAGGGGAGAAATCTCCCCCGCTCATGGAATAATTTGAAAACGTAGTTTTAAAATTGTGTAGTGAGTACACATTCCGCTTCGCTAATGTTTTTCCCTGTGGCACACTGGGGGAAAACTAGCGATAGGATGTGTTTTATGAGTTATGCAATTCTTCGAACAGAAAAACTGAAAACAATCGGCAATATTGCTGCTTCTTTGAGCCATAACTATCGCAATAGACCAACTCCTAATGCTGA
>NZ_FOMM01000060.1:0-5275 GCF_900112625.1 Methylobacterium sp. 13MFTsu3.1M2 | reverse complement strand
TGCGGTCACCGCCGGCACGAAAGCCGGCAGCGCGGCGGCGGCCTGGCGCGCCTCGCGTCGCCACGTGAACAGCTGCTGCGGCGTCAACCCGTGCCGGCGGGCCACCACCGACACCACCGCGCCCGGAACGAACGTCTCCTCCAGGATCCGCGCCCGGTCGTCCGCGCTCCAGCGCCTGCGGCCGACCGCGCCGTCGATCACCTCAAAACGCCGGACCGTCCCCTCCGGCTCAAGTCTACGGTCAAGTCCAGACACAAAACGATCCTCTTGTGCGGATCGTCAAACTGCCCGGTCAGGTCGCCCTACAGAAGATGGGGTCGGAACATCGCTTACGCCAGGATGAGTACCGCGACCGGACGCCGGACAAACGAGACGCTTGTCCGGAATATCCGGCGCGTCCGCTCACCTAGCGGCGGCCGCCACTGCTCGGCTTCGTGTCTATCTCAATCGCCCTCAAAGCGTTCTCGAAAGCCTTAAACTCGGTGGTGAACGCCCTGTCCGAGCGCTCGATTAGTTTACCACTTCGGCGCAATGACCAACCGAAATGACCCTCCGGTTTCTTCAGGGGCTCGATGGTTACCGAGTAGGGGTGCGGTACGTCAGCTGTCATGGCCGAGCTATGCAGTGCCGAAGGGCCGGCTGCAACTGCAAGGCCTCACCATATCTCTTCGTAAATGAGGGCGCCGCCTCCATGGAAGGTGCCTCTCCAGCTTCGGTTCAGCAGGCGGACGGTCACACGTGTCTGGCCCGTGCCGCCGTCATCGTCGATCTTGATCCGGGCATCGACGTGTCCCTGCCGCTCCATGCGCTTCAGGTAATCGGCATCCACACCGAGGCGTGGGGCCAACTCACACGAATCAACGACCCAGTCGCCTTGCTGGCCGAGGGTGTGCCTCATGGGCAGGTGGTGCCGCTCACCCAATCACTAGCCGGATCAGCAGACACGCCACGGCTGCACCCGAAAGCGCGATGCCGAGCAGGTATGGGCTGGGAAGCTGATCGCCGCTGTTGACGTCTACGCCAAGTCGGTGAGTCAACTTGTTGGCAGCCGCTCCGCTTGCAGAACTGGTGTTCACGTCCGGATAGGTGTGCGTGCTCATGGGAGTCTCCTGCCAGTAGGAGATACAACTCGCCGTGCCTCCGGTTGGTGCGGCCGCAGTTACCAGACATGCTCAGCCACGAGCTGTCCGCTCTGATCGAACGTGCCCTGCCACCCACCGTCGTAGTGATGAACAGTGACGCGCGCGCCCCTCGCGTTCGCCCAGCTTCCGGGTACGATCAAGACCCTGGCGTTTCCCTCGATGACGGAACGCTTCAGCGTCGTTGCGCTCACGCCGATACGCTGCGCCACATATCCGGGATTAACGATCCAGCTACCGGGCAAATCGAGATTAAGCCTCATCGGAGAAGGCCTCCACCCAGACATCCGAGCGCGTTCTAGCGCTAAGGATTATCGCTTTCCTCATGCGAATGACAGAAAGCCGTATATGAAGCGCATTGCACCCGTGTTGCGTCCGTGACCTGACCCGCGAGTTGCAGGCCAAGATCAGCCGCTCGTCTTCCTCGCCTATCCCGGAAAGGTCGAGCCGACTAACAACAGCTCCGAGCGGCTCCTGCGTCCGGCTGTCGTCCAGCGGAAAGCGACCAACGGCTATCGCGACATGTGGCCAGCTGAGGGCGAGGCCGCCATCCGCACCGTTGTCGACAACGCGCGCCTAAGCGGTGCCAATCCATTCGGCTCCATCCTCAAAACCGTCGGCGCCTGAACCCTGCCATCACAGGCCTGGGTAATTACCCTCCGCCGCTACGAAGCGCATCAACGTGACGTTGTAGCAACACAACCGATCACGATTTTGTGTATCCATACCTGGGGGACAACTTAGGAGCGAAGCATGAACCGATCACGAGGCCCAACGTCGGATCGGAACCTGACTTGGCAGCACCTGCAGCCACGGGAGCAACGATGGAAGGCTCTTGGTCAGCGACCAGTCATTGCTTGGCTTACTGGCCTTTCAGGCGCAGGGAAATCAACGATCGCAAACGTCGTGGATCAAGCCCTGACCGCTTCAGGACGCGCAACAATGGTGCTGGACGGCGATAATCTACGCCATGGATTGAATAGTGACTTGGGATTTACCGACCGCGACAGAGCTGAGAACGTCCGCCGTGTGGCCGAAACAGCAAAACTGGTAGCTGATGCTGGTCTTGTAACAATTGTCTCGCTTATATCCCCCTTCTCAGCGGAACGGAAGGCCGCAAGGGCTATCGCAGGAGACGTCGCGTTTATTGAAGTTTTTGTAGATACGCCTCTACCAATTTGTGAGGAACGAGATCCAAAAGGATTATATTTTCGGGCGCGCGCCGGCACAATCCCGAATTTTACCGGCATCACAGCGCCCTATGAAGAGCCGACGAAGCCTGACTTAACGCTCGCAACCGTGGGTCAGTCCATTGCCGTTACAGCACGGCCACTAATCGACATGCTCTTACAGCTGAGCGCAGCATCAGAACAGCCACTTTATGATCAGATTTTGCCTAAAAATCCGGAGCCAATGCGCAACATCGAACTATGACACAAAATTTTATAATACATATCGGCCCGCATAAAACGGGAACCACATCGATCCAAAATATGCTCTACGCGCGCTCTTTGCAGAGTGGCGCAAGTTTTGTTTACCCCTTCACTCATGACAATCAGACGGGGCAGCACGAGTTTGCTCGGACAGCGTCTGACCCTGATCATTTCAAACTTGGCGGCCTGCTGGAGATTCTTTCGGGCCTTGAGAAAACCTGTGTTCTCTCGAGTGAAGAGCTTAGCTTTCTTCCAGTCGCCTCGTTGCAAAAGATCCGCGCGGCTCTTCCATCTGCCGAATTTACTATTGTTTATTACCAGAGGAATATTTTGTCTCTTCTTCCTTCATGGTGGCAAGAATTAATTAAACATGGCGGAGTCGAAGATTTTACCAGTTTCATCCAAGATGTAATTGCGCTTCCTGGCAGACTACATCTACTGGTTCCAGATTTATTGTTGAGTAACTGGGCATCTGTTTTTGGAAGAAATGCGATTAAGATTTTCTTGTACGATCAAATTCCTGATGTGGCACAACAGTTCGCCTCCGATTTACTCGGCTTGACGAGTCTCCCTGGCGAGCGAACAGACAACAACAAATCTTTCGAATACATCGAATGTGAGATGATCCGTCTGTGGAATGCATATGGTTTCGTTGGCATAGATGCAATCCAGGCACAAGAATCTAAATTCTTACGCACGTTAGTGGCGGAGAGAGCAGATAGACTCATGAAAAATATGACTATAGGTTATGATATAGGGGAATTTCTTAGCATAGAGAGCACCTTAAAAGCTCGGTGGGGAGATCGAATCGAGGGTTTCACTGGCGGCAACTTGTTTGCTCTACGGGAGCGAGCGTACTCGTACATCGATTCAGATTTTTGGACCGCCAATCCCGACCTTGTTTCTGCCATGTGCGCTTTTGCTGAAGTCACAGCTCGCCGAAAAAGCCAAAGTTCGGCAACATCACCGATCCTACGTGATCTTAGATCGTGCGAGAGGGATATGGACGCCTGGAACCAAATCGAAGTTATTTTGGCTGCGGCGCGCCAGAGGGAACAGTTGCTTGAACGTCAATTGGCTAACCAGACAGAGCGGTCACATGCGTTAGAAATCGTCATATCGACATTAGTCTCCAGCATTACATGGCGCGGACTCAATCGATCTAAATTCAAGAAAATTTTGACTGATGTAGCTAAGTCGACGCCCAGCAACGGAGCGACTGCACACCGTCATGAAGTTTATCTATATCAAGCTCAAAAACTTTTAAATGATTGCTAATTGTTGTTTTCCATGTCTTCAATTGTTATCCAAATCAGATCCAGCCTGTCAGACCACGGGCCGTTGCCTACCGCGACCTTCTAATCGCCGCCGAGGAATGGGGCGCAGCCGGGATTAGGCTGAGCGGCGCTATCACGGATCCGCGGCAGCACATCATAGCAGGCCGTCCGACGTCGGCGCGGTCAGCGTCTTCCAGGCGCGGGTCATCAGCTTCGAGAAGGCCAGCGCGGCAGCTAAAGCCTGCGCCTCGGACGGGAAGGTCCAGTCCGATTCGTTCACCGTCATGTGGGAGGCGTCGAGCAGCACCTAAGTCTAGAGGTGGCGGCCGGTCACGCGGATTTCGAAGTGCATGGCTGGCTCGGTACGGTATGATCTTCCTTCGGCTTTGCGGTTCTCCCGCACTTTGCGTGGAACGGTCGCGGTGACGAGGATGGCACGGGCTGGTTCACCAAGCGTTTGATCCTGTCCTCATCCCTGCCGGGCTGTACCATCGGGCGCGTCATCCGGACCGACGGTCGTCTTCGCCCAAGTGCGGCGTGTGCACGGGTAGTGTCCAACCTCTGATACGACCAGCGCTGTCGTTCACAGCCGCTATGAACGCCGTCCGGCCGATCTGCCGAGCATCGGGCAGCCCATGACGCTGCGCCTACGCGTCCGACGCTTCTACTGCTGTGAGATTGCCTGCCGCCGTCGTACCTTCGCTGAGTCACTCCCCCAGCTGATGCCGCCGCGAGCACGCCTGGCGCGCCGGCTGACCGTTGCCGGTTTTCGCTCAGAAGTTGCCGCATATTGGCCATTGAGATCGTCATACAACCTCCCCGTTCTTCGAACCCGAGGGCGACACGTCGGGCCGCCTATCGCGGAAGGGTGCGCTCGTGAACCTCATCTTCCTCGTTCTATCGGCCTTCGTAGGCGCAGGACTTTCGATTGTGGCTATATGGCCGTCGCTGGGAGCGGTTTCGATTTTTGTGGCACCGGTCGGGGCAGCCGTAGCATGTGTTGTAAGCGCTGCCTTGTTGTTCGCTCTGCGGCGCTCATCATCATCGAGCAGCCGCACATCTTCTGTCACCCCTATGCAGAGCCTCAAACCGCAACAGCAACCTGCCACTAGGTCGCGAACCCATAACGGCTGGCACGGTTGAACCGCGGCGTCGTTAGCCCTCTGAGCAGGAGGGCCTTGATGGCGCGGTTTGATCTGACGGATGCGGAGTGGGCGGTGATCGAGCCGTTGTTGCCGACGGACGTGCGCGGCAAGGAGCGCGTGGATGACCGGCGGGTGCTCAACGGGATCTTCTGGCGGCTGCGCACGGGCGCGCCCTGGGCCGACATCCCGGCGCGCTACGGCCCACATACGACCTGCGGCAACCGTTTTCGGCGCTGGCGCAAGCGTGGCATCTGGGATCGGCTTCTGGACGCGGTGTCAAA
>NZ_FOMM01000062.1:0-3976 GCF_900112625.1 Methylobacterium sp. 13MFTsu3.1M2 | reverse complement strand
CCCCGCGCCGACCCGCCTCTGGGCCGACCCTGAGCGACCTGCGGACCCGCCCACTACGAGGCGGGGGACGGCTGGAAGGCCACGGCGCCGATGCGGGTTCCGGAGGTGCGGGCACGGCGTGCGAGTACGGCGTGCCTGCACCTCGCCCGAGACCGCTCACGGGGAGTCGCAGGACCGGGACGTCGGAGACGCCGCGACGAGACAGACGGCACCGGCCGGGGACCATGCCCGACCGATGCCGCGGGGCGCCGCGGGGATCGGATCCCGCGCGTACTTGGCCGACACCTGGGTTCCCGCGGCGTCCCGCGTCCCTCGTGCTCGCCTCCCGGGCCATGCCCCCGGCGCCACGCGCGCGCGGGGACGATCACGCGTGTCCGGTGCCGGCCGCCGCGGAGGATCGCCGTCGCGCCCGCAGGCGGCGACGGTTGCGTCCCGGCGCCGGCCGCGCGACAACGCGGGCAGCTTCCCGCGCTCATCCGGAACACCACAGACGTGACGTCCAACGCCCCGGCGAATCCCCGAAAGACGTTCGGTCTCTCGACCGCGATCTCATACCCCAACGGCGCGCCCCATATCGGCCACGCCTACGAGGTGATCGCCGCCGACGCGATCGCGCGCTTCCACCGGCTCGACGGCTACGACGTGCTGTTCTCCACCGGGACCGACGAGCACGGGCTCAAGATCCAGCAGGCCGCGACCCGGGCCGGCACCACCCCGCGTGCCTACGTCGACGGCACCGCCGCCCGGTTCCAGGCCATGGCCGACCGGATGGACTGCGCCTACGACCGCTTCATCCGCACCACCGAGCCTGGCCACTACGCCGCCGCCCAGGAGATCTGGCGGCGGATGGAGGCCAACGGCGACATCTACCTCGACAAGTATGCCGGCTGGTACTCGGTCCGCGACGAGGCCTACTACGACGAGTCCGAGACCCGGCTCCTGGAGGATGGCAGCCGCCGCAGCCTCGCCACCGACACGCCGGTCGAGTGGATGGAGGAGGAGAATTTTCTGTTCCGGCTCTCTGCCTACCAGGACAGGCTGCTGAAGCTCTACGACGAGCAGCCCGGCTTCATCGGGCCGGACACGCGCCGGAACGAGGTGGCGAGCTTCGTGCGCTCCGGCCTCAAGGACCTCTCGGTCAGCCGCACCAATTTCGACTGGGGCGTGCCGGTGCCGGGGCATCCGAACCACGTGATGTACGTGTGGGTCGACGCGCTCACCAACTATCTCACCGTCACCGGCTTCCCCGACGCGGAGAACCCCCAAAAAAGATTCTGGCCGATGGACCTGCACGTGATCGGCAAGGACATCGTCCGGTTCCACGCGGTCTACTGGCCGGCCTTCCTGATGTCGGCCGGGCTGCCGCTCCCGAAGCGCGTCTTCGGCCACGGCTTCTTGCTCTCCAAGGGCGAGAAGATGTCGAAGTCGCTGGGCAACGTCCTCGACCCGTTCGAGCTCGCCGACACCTACGGGGTCGACCCGGTGCGCTACTTCGTGCTGCGCGAGGTGCCGTTCGGGGGCGACGGCAGCTACAGCCACGAGGCGATCATCGGCCGGATCAACGCCGATCTCGCCAACGATCTCGGCAACCTCGCCCAGCGCTCGCTCACGATGGTCGCCAAGAACTGCGACGGCGCGGTGCCGGATCCGGGCAGCCTGGACGCGGCCGACACGGCCCTGCTGGCCCAGGCCGACGCCCTGCCGGCACGGGCCCGGACCCTCATGGGCGAGCTGGCGCTCCACACCGTCCTGGCCGAGATCTGGGCCGTGGTGGCCGAGGCCAACCGCTACTTCGCCGCCCAGGAGCCGTGGAAACTGCGCAAGTCCGACCCGGCGCGGATGAACGCGGTGCTCTACACGACGCTGGAATCCCTGCGCGTCTTCGGCATCCTGACCCAGCCCTTCGTGCCGGGGGCGGCGGCCAAGCTCCTCGACCTGCTGGCGGTGCCGGCCGACCGGCGCGGCCTCGCCGATGTGGGGGAGGGGGGCCGGCTCGTCCCCGGCACGGCGCTCCCCGCCCCCGCGCCGATCTTCCCGCGCTTCGAGCGCCCCGAGACTCCGTCCGCCTGAAGGACCTTGCCGCTTGAAGGACCCTGCCGCCCGACGGCCCCGAGACCCGATGCTCATCGACAGCCACTGCCATCTCGACTTCCCGGACTTCGCCGCCGACCTCCCGGGCGTGATCGCCCGCGCCAAGGCCGCGGGCGTCGCCGGCATGCTCACGATCGCCACCCGGGTCGCCAAGGCCGACACCTACCGGGCGATCGCCGAGGCTCATCCCGAGGTCTGGCACACGGTCGGCACCCATCCCCACGGGGCCGCCGAGGAGCCGGACGTCGCCGCCGAGACGATCGCGGGCCTCGCCCAGGCCAGCCCGCGCTGCGTCGGGATCGGCGAGGCCGGCCTCGACTACCACTACGCCGACGCCGCCCCCGAGGCCGTGCAGGAGCGGGTGCTGCGCGCCCATATCGCGGCGGCCCGGCTCTCCGGCCTGCCGCTCGTGATCCACGCCCGGGACGCCGACGACCACATGGAGCGGGTGCTCGCCGACGAGATGGGCCGGGCGCCGTTCCGGGCGGTGCTGCACTGCTTCTCGTCGGGGCGGCGGCTGGCGGAAGCCGGGGTGGAGCTGGGGCTGTACGTGTCCTTCTCGGGCATCGTCACCTTCCGGCGCTCGCACGACCTGCGCGACATCGCCAGGGCCGTGCCCCTCGACCGGATCCTGGTGGAGACCGACGCGCCGTTCCTGGCCCCCGAGCCCCACCGGGGACGGACCAACGAGCCGGCCTACACGGCCGACACCGCCCGGTCGCTGGCCGGGACCCTGGGGCTGACCGCCGAGGACTTCGCCCGGACCACGACGGCGAATTTCTTCACCTTGTTCGACAAGGCCGCCGGAACGCGCCCGGGCGCTGCGTGACGAGTCGGAGCGGGAGATCCGGATGGCGAGCCTGACCCTGCGCATCCTCGGTTGCGGCTCGTCCGGCGGGGTGCCGCGGGTCGGCAGCGGCTGGGGCGCCTGCGACCCGGCGGAGCCGCGCAACCGCCGGCGGCGCTGCTCGATCCTGGTGGAGCGCGCGTCGGGGGCGGGGCGGACCACGCTCCTGGTCGACACCTCTCCGGACCTGCGCGAGCAGCTCATCGACGCCGGCGTGACGCGCCTCGCCGGGGTGCTCTACACCCACGCGCACGCCGACCACACCCACGGGATCGACGACCTGCGCCCGCTGGTGATCGCCATGCGGGCCCGCATCCCGGTCTACGCCGACGCCCTGACGCGGTCGCTGCTCACGGCCCGGTTCGGCTACTGCTTCGAGACGCCCCCCGGGAGCGCCTACCCGCCGATCCTCGACCTGCGCGACCTCGCCGCCGGCCGCGACCTGACCCTGGAGGGGGAGGGGGGCGCGATCACGGTAGAGTCGCTCCCGGTGGAGCACGGCAACGAGGCGGCCCTGGGCTTCCGCTTCGGCGCGGCCGCCTACATGCCCGACGTCAGCCTGATCCCGGAGGCGAGCCTCGCCCGGCTCCGCGGTCTCGACCTGCTGATCATCGACGCCCTGCGGGACACCCCGCACCCGACCCACTTCTCGGTCTCGGACGCCCTCGCGCTGATCGAGTCGGTCCGCCCGCGCAGGGCGGTCCTCACCAACCTGCACACGGATCTCGACTACGGCGCCCTCGCGGCGCGCCTGCCGGAGGGCATCGTGCCCGCCTATGACGGCATGACCCTGAGCCTCGAGGCCTAGCGCGCTCACCGGGAGCGCGAATCGGGCGTCACACGGCTGTCGTCCGCGGAGTCCAAGAAAATCGGCTTTCCGGCCAACAAGCCTGTTGACGGCCGGGAACCGTGGATCTATACCCCGGCTCATCGGCGCCGGCCGCGGAAGTGGACCGGGCGCTGAGCCATCTTCTGACAAGCGGGCGGGCTGGCCGGCGGGATTGCCGGGCGGTCTTCTGTTTGCCTCTGATGAGCCTC
>NZ_FOMM01000065.1:0-2581 GCF_900112625.1 Methylobacterium sp. 13MFTsu3.1M2 | reverse complement strand
GGCCCTCGGGGCCGCCCGGGCGACGGACTGCCCGAACGGACGGCGTGAGCGGCGGGGCGAGAGCCCCGCCGTTCCCGTATGCGGGGATCGGACCACGCGGCGGAGCCGCCGATCCTGGCCGCTCCGCCCCGGTCAGGCCGCTTCCTTGCGGGTGACGACGAGCGCCCAGATCGTCGCCGGGATCCATCCGATGATCGTCAGGTGGAGGATGATGCAGAGGATGCCCTGGAACACCTTTCCGCGCAGGAACATGGCGAGCCACGGCGCGAGAAAGCAGATGAGGATCATGATCATGGGGGCAACGGGTCTCCGCGTTCGTGAGCGAACACGGATCGCGGCGGCTGGTTCCGGACGGCCGAGCTTCCGCCGCGGCCCGGCCTAGGCGTCGGACCGCGCGCTCAGATAAGCCCTGAGACGCGAGGCCCGACCGGAGCCGTCGATGCACTCGATCCCGCCGCCCGTGTTGAGCGTGTGGAGGCAGCTGCCGGGCCAGGCCGGGCCGGGCTCGATCCGGTCGAGGATGGTCTGGGCGAACCCCTCCGGGTCGAGCCGGTCGATGCGCGCCAGCGACAGGGCGCGGCCGTAACCGTGGGCGCAATCCTGGACCGGCCGGATCAGGACCCCGTCACGCGCGACGATCCGGCCCGCGGGCCGGGCGAAGGACGGGTCGACCAGCACGGGATTGGCCGGATGCGGCGCGTACGGCCCCCGGAAGTCGGGCGCGGACCAGAGATACAGCGCGTCGTGGTGGCAGCCCGATCCGGGCGGGGCGCCGACGGGCGCGTCCCGGACGGTGGCGAACATCCACCAGCGGCCGCCGTGCTCGAGGAGCGTCGCGTCGCTCGCGACCACGCCGGAGAGGAGCGTCGCCTCCTTCACCCAGCCGCCCGGATAGCGGGTCGCCCGGTAGAGATCGACCGTGCCGGCCGCGGAACTCTCCGGCACCATCCAGACGGAGCCCGCGCGCGCGAACACGAACGGGTAGGAGAGGTGGTGCGGCTCCTCCAGCACCGGGACGGGCGGCCCCTCGGGCCCGTCCGGCCCGAAGCGGACCGCCGAGATGATCGCCTTGCCGGTCGCGTGCGGAAACTCCTCCACGAAGACGTGGGTCGTCCCGTCGACCGCGAGGGGGAACGGGTCGGCGTAGAAGCGCCGCCCGTCGTCGGGCAGCACCTGCCAGCCCTCCGCGGGATGGCGGCCCAGCGCGACGAGGTCCGGCCCGCGGAGGGTCCGCCACCCGGTGCGCCAGTGCGGGGCGTGGTAGCACAGCCTGTACAGGCGCCCGACGAGGCTCCGGGCGACGAGCCGCGCCGGCCGGGACGCCAGGATCCGCGCCGGACGGGCGGGCGCGGCCGCGGCCGCGGCGGGCGTCGCCGCGAAGGCGCGGCCGTCCGACCGGGCCCGCAGGGTGGCGGCGGCGAGCGTCGCCGTGCGCGACAGGGCATCCTCGAACGAGACGGCGATGGAACCTCGGTAGTCCGAGCCGAGCCGACCCGCGGCGACGACGGTGCCGCCTTCGAGGAGGTCGAGCTGCGGGACCCGGCCGGCGAGCAGGCTCGCGAGCAGGCCGGTCTCGCCGAGGCCGCCGTCGTAGGCCACGCGCCAGACCGGGCAGGCGGCGGCCGCGTCGCCGCACAGGTCGAGCACGAGGTCCGGGGTCCCGGGACGGGTCCAGGCCGCGAGATCGGCGGGCGGCACGGGCCGCGACCCGTTCGGCGCCAGCCGGAAGATCAGGGCTTCCAGGCGGAACAGCAGGTCGGCCTGTGCCGGCCACCCGTCCGGACCGGGCGCGGCGTCGACGCTCACCGCCGCGATACCCGGCAGGCCGGACAGCCGGTCCAGCAGCGCGACGTGCCAGCGCCGCGGGTTCGCGCCGTCGAGGCGAACTCTCACATGCATGGCGCCCCGGTTCCCATCGCGCGGTCGTCGCGACGACGACTGTCGAGTCCATCTATTTTCCCGTTGGTAACAGGAGTCATAACTTCGGATCGAGGCCCGGGACGCGCGGGTGATCGGACCCTCGATCGGGATCCGCGGGATGAAAACCTGTCTCGCGGCGGCGGGGGCGTTCCGGCACCTTGCCGGGTCGCCCAGGCCGGTGTCGGGATCCCGCGGGAGCGATCGGGATCGCCGCCGCGCAGTCCGGCGGCCGACCGGAACCGGGTGTGGCGCGCCCGTCACACCCGGTTCCGACCCGACATTTCGATGCAACCAAAACGCCGCCGCGTTGTTGTCGCGCTCGCCCGCGTAATGCGCGCTGTATTTCCGCGCTTCGTCGCGTCTTGAAGGATGCTCTACTCTGGCATTTCGGGCCTTCGACAGGCGGTGTGACCTCAAAACTACAGCCATTTCCCCCGGTGATCGGTAGCCACACCGCCAGATCACACATTCGGGGAACCGACATGACCAAGCTCCTGGCCTCGCTGGCCGCCTTCACGGCCCTCACCGCCGCCGCCTCGGCCGCCGACCTGCCGCGCCGCGCCGCTCCGCCGCCGGTGTTCACCCCCGTCCCGGTCTTCACCTGGACCGGCGCCTACTTCGGTATCAACGCCGGCTACGCCTTCGACGCCAGCGACCGCAA
>NZ_FOMM01000066.1:0-2360 GCF_900112625.1 Methylobacterium sp. 13MFTsu3.1M2 | reverse complement strand
CGGTCAAGTCCAGACACAAAACGATCCTCTTGTGCGGATCGTCAAACTGCCCGGTCAGGTCGCCCTACAGAAGATGGGGTCGGAACATCGCTTACACCCAAACTGCTATTGGCCCGAACGGCCTAACGCCCTGAGGAACCAAGCTCGTGAGTTTGTGTTGGCGCAGTGTTTCTGTGTTGTTTCTGCAAACCTGGGGGATGGCGGTATGGCAGTTCGGTTCCTGGGTATGGCAGCGGGTCTCACGCTTGCGGGTGTCGGTTTCGCGGCACAAGCGCAGTCGGTTGGCAGCAGGATTGATCAGCCAACTCCAGGAACCCTGCCTTCCGGGACACACAATGCGGACAGCTCCACCGCGCCGGCCAATCAGCCGACCGGCCGCGTCTCTGCGCCGAGCGCCATCAGCTCGTCCACTGATGTGATGAAGGGGGGACCGGTCCAGGGGAGCGGAAGCAGCGGAAGAGTCGACCCTATCGAGCATCTGCCCGAGAACATGAAGCGCTGATCGATCAGACGAGCTGTGCAATCAACGGTCAGCGGATGATGGTTTTCCGCTGATCTAAAATCGATCCAAGTCCAGAATTCGACCCAACGAGACGATCTAGAAGTATGCTCAATAAAACCGAATGAAAATCGTAAATCGGGCCCGCGACCAAATTCTGGCGCTTATTCGGCGGTCTTTACGGGAGTTCATCGGCCTTCCACTGATCGTCGTTGCGGCGTTCCTGAGCCTGTTCGCGCTGAGCTATCTGCTCGATGACGCGCTGTGGGGTCGCCCTGGCCCTACACCGCTCCCCTGGCTCGCCCATCTGCTTGGGGACACGGGCGCAATCGCAAGCCTGCTCGGTACCGTCGCGTCGGGTATGATCACGGTCACGTCGATCACGTTTTCCCTCCTGCTGATTGCCGTACAGCAAACCGCCTCGACCCTCTCCACGCACGTCTACGACCAATTCATCCAGCGACGCTCGAACAAGCTGAGTTTCGGCTTCTTCGTAGGTCTCAGCGTCTTCGTGCTGTTGACGCTTGGCAGCGCCAATCCCGACCATAAACCGATCATCGGGGCACTACTGTCGCTCCTGATGACGGGCGCGGCGCTGTGCATGGTGGTGATCCTGATCTACAGCACCATCGATCAAATGCGGCCGCATTCCGTCATCACCGCGATCCACGATCATACGATCAAGGCCCGCGCCGTGGACGGGGGCATGATCGCGGGCACCCGGCGTACACCGCGCGCCGGTCTGTCGTGGTCGCAGACCGTCCGAACGGACGCTTACGGCGTGGTGTGCGGTATCGACCTCGCGACGATCGAGCGGTCCGCAGCGGAGCATGACGCCGAGATCGAGATCATCGCCCGCGTCGGCACCAACCTCGCCTTCCGCGACCCGCTTTTTTGCATTCACGCTGCCCGATCCCTGCTGGGCGACGCGCTGCTGGCACTCGATCGGTCGATCACTGCCGCTATCAAGATCGAACCCCGCCGGACGATCGACAGCGATGCCGGCTTCGGGATCGAGCAGCTTTACTCGATTGCCTGGACGACCGCCTCGACATCGAAGCAAAACCCGCAACCGGCGATCCTGGTGTGCCATTGCCTGCGGGACATCATCGCGCGCTGGAGTAGCGCCGATGCGATCCCGGAAAACAGCGCGTCCCGGATCGTCTATGCCGATCGGGGGGTGGATGATGCGATCCTGGCTATCGCGGCGATCGGCGTCGTCGCTTCCGAGAGCATGCAGAACACGCTGGCCGCCGAAGTCTGGCGGACCCTCGCGACGTTAATCGATGACGTGCCGGCCGCACAGCTGCCGGCGTTGACCGACACGGTGCAGCGGCTGCTATCGAGCCTCGGAGACCACGTGCTGACACGAGATCTCGAAGAGGAGCTGAGCCGCTGCCGGCGAAGCTTAGCGAGCAGGGGTGAGCCTGATGCCGCCGAGGCAATCCGGGCCGCAGCCGAAACGCTGGCCGAAAGCATCGGCACGCTCAACTCCCGCGGCACGCGCGTGCCGACATCCGCCTGAGCAGACGTCCGTCACTTCTCCCCGGACGGGGGGCGTGACGACTCAGGTGACAGGCCTTTCGCCTCGTGAGCGCCCGTGCCGTGTACGGCCTCGCTGCCGATGATACCCCCACCCACGGAGGAGGCCGGTACGCTTCCGTCGGAGGTTCCAGCCCCGGTGTCAGCGGTTTGGCGGGTTGTCGTGGTTGCCGTGCCTGCCGCGTTGGGTGCGCCTGTCTCTGCATGCGCAAGGCCCGACCCGACGTAAGCGATGTTCCGACCCCATCTTCTGTAGGGCGACCTGACCGGGCAGTTTGACGATCCGCACAAGAGGATCGTTTTGTGTCTGGACTTGACC
>NZ_FOMM01000067.1:0-1484 GCF_900112625.1 Methylobacterium sp. 13MFTsu3.1M2 | reverse complement strand
ACTCGCAGGCGCTGTCGACCCGCCAGTCGATGGGCATCTCGGCCCTGTCGCTGGCCAACTCCGCCCAGCAGGGCGTCCTCCAGCTCCTGCGGTAAACCTCACCCTGAGCGTCTACACCACGCCCGGAGCTCGGCTCCGGGCGAACGCATTCCAAGGTATGGATAGTGGCGCCCGGCTACCTGCGATCGATTGCCGGGCGCCGAAAGCGTGCAGAAGCGGGACGGTTACAACGCTACTGCCCGGAACGTAGGGGAATCGTAGATCTGGAAGCAGCCTGCCGAGTGCAGGGCCAGAGATGCTCCAGGGCCCTATATTGAGGAACCCCAATTCATTCTGAGCCGATATCGATGACTGACCGGCGGATGGCTGCTTTCGGGATCAGCCAGACAGCTGTCCATAAAGCGGTATGGGTCGGCACCAGTCCGTTCGGTCCTGGAGCCGGTCGATCCGATCCAGCAGCCGCTCGAGCACGGACAGGGCCGGGAGGATGTCGGTCGGAGCGAGGAGCCGGGCCTGGGCCTCGGCGCGGGCAGCGTTGCCTTAGGTGAGAAACAGAAACGGGGCGCCGGTCGCGCGCAGCGGCTCCGAGGTCAGCCCGGCGACGTCGCCGACGATGAGGTCCGGCAGCTCCGCCGGCGCGATGTCGTCATACAGGTCGTGGACGGTGCAACGCCGCGCGGGGCCGAGGGAACGTGCGAGGCGCCCGGTCCGGGTCAGGTCATCAGAGATCAGCAACAGCCCGCCCAAGGCGGCCTCCGTGCGACGACGGGGCGGTGCAGCGTCCAGCTTCGATTGGCGGCCACAGTCACAGAGTGGGCGGAAACCGCTGCGCCGCGTTGGCGAGCTCCTCTGTCGCGCTCACGAAGCTTCGCAAGGCTTCGATCGTGGCCGCATCCTGCAGCCCAAGCTCATGGAGCGAGAGATCCATATCCTTGATCGGGTGCTCCAACGCGCGGCTCAGTTGGAGCAGCCTTTCGCCGCCGGCCTGGATGTACGGCGCGCGCCGAGATCCTCGCCCCGCGCGTACGCGGCAGCGAGATTTGCGTGCAGCCGGTCGGACTGGTCTGAG
The DNA here is from genome assembly GCF_900112625.1 of Methylobacterium sp. 13MFTsu3.1M2. NCBI lineage: Bacteria > Pseudomonadati > Pseudomonadota > Alphaproteobacteria > Hyphomicrobiales > Methylobacteriaceae > Methylobacterium > Methylobacterium sp. 13MFTsu3.1M2. The sequence goes on along the minus strand of NZ_FOMM01000067.1, from coordinate 415 downwards.
CCGTTCGGCCGGGCCGGGACGACGCGGATCTCGGCCGTGGCCACCCTCAGGCGGCGCGGACGGTTGCGAGGAAGCGGGCGACCTCGGCACCGAGATGCTCGGATTGCCGCGACAGCTCCGAGGCCGCCGACAGGACCTGCGAGGCCGCCGCCCCCGTCTCCTCCGACGCCTGCGCCACGCCCGCGATGTTGCCCGTCACCGCGTTCGTCCCCGCCGAGGCCTGCGCCACGTTGCGCACGATCTCCTGGGTCGCCGCGCCCTGCTCCTCGACGGCCGCCGCGATCGAGGTTGCCACGCTGTCGATCTCCCGGATCCGGCCCGTGATCCCGCCGATCGCCGTCACCGCCTGCGCGGTCACCCCCTGGACCTCGCCGATCTGACGGCTGATCTCTTCCGTCGTCTTGGCAGTCTGGTC